>DASPWN010000287.1:0-11876 GCA_035637835.1 Actinomycetota bacterium
CTCTGGGACGTGAAAGAGAAGGTCGGAGAAGAGGACATGGAGTGGACCGCCCTCGCCGACTCCGAAGGGAACGAGTTCTGCGTGATCCAGTCGGACCCTCCCTCGGACCGGCACTTGGCCACCGTCGTCCTCGATTCCGACGACCTGCAGAGGGTCGGACGGTTCTGGGAGACCGCGTTGGAGCGCGAGCTCGAGCAGCTCGAGCCCGACAAGTACTACTGGCTCCCCAGCGACCCCCCGCTCACGTTCGTGAAGGTCCCAGAACCCAAGACCACGAAGAACCGGGTGCACATCGACTGGCACGCGCCCGACCGAGAGGCCGAGGTCGCGCGCCTCATCGCGCTCGGCGCGACGAGTCTCTGGGACGTCACGAACGAGAACTTCGAGTGGACTACGATGGCCGACGTCGAAGGCAACGAGTTCTGCGTTGTGCAGGCCGAATCAAGCTGACAGGCTACCTTCCTCCCACCCTCTCGATCCGCCGTTCCTGCTCCGTCTGCGTACACGCGAGTTAGGGGCAGATAGGCCTCGCGCGCCGGGGCGCTTGTTCATTTTCAGCTATGGGCGAAGGAGGACCTTGATCGCTCGCCGCTCGTCCATGGCCGATAGCCGGCGGCGGCCTCCTCGAGGGACCGTTCGAGGTCGAAGACCTTGCTCGGGTCCATCCTGCGGCTCCGGCGACGGAGGCGAATACCCGTCGTGGTCACCGGATGGGAAACGGATCGCCTTCAACTCCAACCTCTCCGGCGACCACGTGATGTACATCGTCGACGTTCACGGTTCCGGGCTGGTGGACCTCTCCAGAGTGGGAGAGGGCTGGCAGGTCGACTGGTCCCCCGATGGGCACTCCATCTTGTTCACCTCACATCGAGACCATCCGGACGACTACACAGACATCTGCGTGATGCGCCCGGACGGGTCGGGTGTGAAACGCCTGACTCACGATCGCGCGTACACCCCGGCGTGGTCCCCGGACGGCAGCCTCATCGTGTTCTCCGCCCCGGGACTCGTCGTGATGCGGGCGGATGGCTCCGGCATCGCGCCGCTTCCGATGGATGGGATCGGCGAAAGGTCCCTACCGGACTGGGTCTGAGGCACCCGTCTCCGACGCCGAGGGAACCGATCGATGGAACGCCCGGACACCTCATGAGTGAAGGGGAGATGGGGAGCCCGGCCGACTCCCTCATCCCGCCCCGAAATCTCCACGCGGAGGCGGAGGGAACAGAGTAAGAAACCCAAACGCCGCTGGTCAGGACATCTGGATGAACCCAAGTGAGTGGGGACGGGTGACGTCCTAGCGCGCACGGGCGATCCCGAGGTTCGGGCTGTCACGAAGGTTCGACAATCCGAGTGTCCGCGCCTGAGAATGGGGGCATCCGTGAGGCACCGTAGCTGGCCTCGCGGGTCGGGGCTCAATGCTTGGGGAGGCTGACGGCGGTGCGCTTGGGGATCTATGTCGTACCGAACCAACCAGGCGGTCGTGGTCTGCACGAACCTCGGGTGGACGTAGTGAGATCGGGGAGAGGATGCGAAGCCTCTCGAACTCCACAACATCTCCCCGATTCCTCCACGCGGAGGCGGACGGGAATCGAACCCGCCTGGGAGCTCTCGCCCCCACACCGGTTTTGAAGACCGGGGGGCCCACCAGGCGCCCTGACGCCTCCAAGCCGAGGATACGACCGCCGCCAGTTCGGAGTCGAAGTCCGGTTGGTGTCGGAGCCGTCATCTACGATTGGATGACATGGAAGCAGCGTTCTTCGACCTGGACAAGACGATTATCTCCAAGTCCAGTTCGCTCGCCCTGTCCCGGCCGATGTACCGGGCCGGGATGGTCTCGCGCGGCCAGCTCCTGCGGGGAGCCTACGCGCAACTCGTCTACCTGCTGGTGGGGGCGGACGAGAAGAAGATGGAGCGGCTGAAGGACGGCCTCCTGGCGCTGACCAAGGGGTGGGACCGTCAGCAGGTCGAGGAGCTGGTGCAGGACGTGATCATCGACGTGATCGACCCATTCGTCTACCAGGAGGCGCTCGACCTCATGGCCCTGCACCGGGAGGAACGCCGCCGGATCTACATCGTCTCCTCCTCCCCAGAGGAGGTCGTACGGCCCCTGGCGCGCCATTTCGGCGCCAATGGGGTCATCGCCACTCGGGCGAGGATCGTGGAGGGTCGGTACACCGGCGAGCTCGAGTTCTACTGCGCGGGGGATGCCAAGGCGCTGGCCATCCGGGACCTCGCCGAGCGCGTGGGGATCGACCTCGAGGGCTCGTACGCGTACTCGGACTCCGTGTCCGACCTGCCGATGCTCGAGGCCGTGGGACATCCGGTTGCGGTGAACGCGGACCGCGACCTCCGAAAGGAAGCCGAGGGCAGGGGGTGGGACATCCGCGAGTTCCGCCGCCCCGTTCGCCTGCGCTCGAGGATCGCATCCGTGGCCACCCGCCCCCGGAACCAGGTGGCCGCGGGGGCCGTGGCCGCCTTGGCCGTGGCCCTGGTGTTCGGGTGGGTGGTGTTCCGGTCCAGGGTCGCCGCGCGCCGTCGTCGTGGCTGACCGCCTCCACGTGCCGGTTCGACGGGCCGAAGCGACCCGCACTATGATCGAACGGTCGCCTTCGGGTGACGGTGAAGGGAGCAGAAACCCACGCGCGTCTTGCCGCGGGAGGCATGCCCGGGGTGCGGCGGCTGCAGTCGCCGGTTCCCGAGCAAGTGCGGACAGCGCATGCTAGCTGCTCCCTTCACGCTGTCCGGGCTGCTTCGGCGCTCAGCCCTCGGCGGGCGGCCGGCGGTATTCGAAGTGCATCCCGTCCGGCAGCACGAACGTCCCGCCCCAGATGAACCCCCACCTCTCGAAGGCCGCGACCAAGCGGGGGTCCTGGTGGGGCGTCGCCCCGTACGGGTTCTCCGAGACGTTGAGGTCGAGCGCGATGCCCCAGGTGTGGTGGGAGATGGCCTGTGACGGATCGCGGTTCGAGTACCGTCGCGCGTAGCAGCCCGAGTAGCTGTGGATGGTGCCCGCCAGGCCGTCGGCGATCAGCTCGCGCATGACCCCCCGGATCTGCGGGAACAGCGCGACGTTGCAGGTTATCCGCCCGAGGAGCGGTACCCATTCGGTGGCGATGTGGCTCCGCTCCCATGCCGGGTCGATCAGGAGGTAGCCGGGCCGGCTCGGGTCCGGCTTCGCCGCGAACTCACCGAACAACAGTTTGATCTGGACGGGGGGGAGCACGGCGTCGCCCTGGCGGAAGTACGGCGTCTCTCCGGGGGCACGGACTCGAAGAGGCAGGCCGCTCGGCAGGATGGCCTTGATCGCCTTCGTGAGGGACGCGTCCGTGGCGTCCCCGGAGGGTTGGAGCAGGGCGTAGCGATCGTGGGTCACCCCGATCTCCCGCCCGACGGGTCGCGACACCATCAGCTCCTGGGCTCCGACCAGCTCGTCGGGGAGGACCGCAGCGACCTGCACGCGGACGGACCCGAACAGCAGGACCGCGCCGGGACCGAGGTGCCGCAGGCGGGCGCTGCTCTCTCCAAGGACCCCCTGCCCGTCGGCGAGGGCCACGATCACGCCGCGGTCGGCCGGCGGCAGGAACGGCGCGTACTCGCGGGGATTGACCGCCGCCACCTCGAGCGGGATTCGATAGCCGCCCTGCGGATCGTCGACCACCTCTCCCTGTGGCGTGGTGGACCGGGTCATCCATGTGTTGTCGCTGGCCACCACGACCGTGCGCTGCATCCCTCGGAGCTCGGCCACACGCTGGCGGAACCCGGAGGGCAACCCTCCCGGGGTCCAGGCCAGGAAGGTCCGGGGGGCCTCCGGCGTGGTCACCGGGACCGGGGTCTGGCCGGGGCGCCCCTGGCGAGGGAGCCCGGTCCCCTGGAGCGAGAGGGTCAGCACGGCGCCGGCGACGAAACCGGCCAAACCGGCGGTGGAAGCCGAAGCCATGCGGCCGAACCTCATGGCGCGCTCGGCTCCAGCGATGCCGCCACTGCCAGCAGGCCGGCGAGCGACAGGCTGCCGGCGTCGAGGGAGAGGTACACGCCCTGCTCCACCCACTCGAGCTGGTTGCGGTCGGATGTCCATCTGCCGATCACGCCGCGGACCTCGACCTCCGACTGCGCGGCCGACGACGCGGGCGGGAGCTTTTTCGCCACCTCCTCGTGCAGCCGGATCGGTCCGGTTCCCAGATCGGTGTCCTGCTGCTGGAAGTAGACGTTGAGCGCCGTGTCCTCTTGCAGGCGAACGATCTCGGCGCTGGCCACCTCGTACCCTGCCGGAAGCGCCTCGGAGGCCGGAAGCAGGATCGTGAACGGCATCTCGGCGGCCGCCTGCGCCAGCGTCACTCGTTCGGTCACGCCCTCGGGCGACCTGCGCACCGCCCAGGCGGCCGGGATGGGGAGCCCGGTCACCGGCAGCGACCCTGCAACGTCCAGGAGCTGGTCGCGGGGCAGGTTCGTCTCGAGGTACAGATCCGTGCCGACGGCGTGGATGGACAGACGCCGTCCGTGATCGGCGGTGGCCGGCTCGTAGTACGCGACGCCCCCGTTCGCCAGGCTGACCTCCTGGGCCTGGAGGCCCACCGGCCCGTACAGGGTGTTCGACGTCCAGCCTCGGGTCTCGCCGAGCTTCAGCCATGCCAGACCCTTGGAGTAGGTGATGAGCGTCTGCGGTGGCTCGCCCTTCGAGGTTGAAGCCGGGGGCAGGACCACCTGATACAGACCCAGGCCATCGACGTCCTCGGGCTCGACAGGCTGGAAGCCCGCCTTCGTCGAGGCCTGAGAGATCGACACGGGCTTCGCCCCCTGGTCCTGCTCGCCGCTGGTCTGGGGGATGCGGAAGGTGCCGGCCGAGGGAGGCTCTCGATCGACCGACAGCGCCACCACCTGGAAGATCGGCTGCCGTGGGGACTCGGAGGGAAGGCCGAACCGAAGCGCCCATTCGTCGCGTTCGCGTCCCTGCGCCGGATACACCGCGTAGCTGAGGGGGAACCAGCTCCTGGCGTCGAGCCACAGGTCCACCTGGTCGGAGCCGAAGAACGGCCGCCACGAGCCGCCGAGTGACAGGAAGGGGAACAGGGGCTCCGCGCGGTCGAACGGCAGGCGCACCTCGATGGCCGGACGGCCGAGCAAGCTGCCCCGGCCAACAACCTCGAGCTGGTTGGCGTCGGCCAGGCTGGTGACCGGGAGGATGAGGTCCGTGGGAGCGGGCGTGGTCGAGGAGAACGGCACGCGGTTCTCGACGACGGTCTCCCTCGGCGGGCACACATCGATCGGACACGCCGACGGGCCGACCGAGTACCAGCTCGAGCCGTTCACGATCAGCTCGAGGTCGGTGGGCGTCACGTCCGTGCTCGGGTACTGGGTATGGTCCACCACGTCGAGGCGGAACCGCTCCGGCGCCTTGAACCAGACGTTCATGGAGAACTCGCGGACCGGCACGTCGGCAGCGAAGTGGTACTCGGTGACGGCGAAGCGGGCCTGGTACGCGGAGAGGGTGGTCGCCGCGGCAGCCACGCCCCGCGAGACCTCCGCGGCGTCCACGCTCAGGCCCTCGGGACGCTGCCACGGGCCCCCGACGGCCACGCTCCCGGCCACCAGGCCCACCGCGAGGGCCGCGGCCAGCGGGGCCAGACGGATCCGGCCGGGGAGGAGGGGGCGCCGGGCGCGGCCTCCGGGCAGGAGCCGGAGGCGCACCGGCGCCCGCTCCTGCGTCTCTCGCTCGACCGACGCCATGATCGAGTCGACGAGGTCCGGGACCGCGGGGGCCACCTCGAACCGGGCGGCCTCCCGGAGATTCCACGCGCCGGCTTCGAACGCGGCGCACGCGGCGCAGCCGGCCACGTGGCGTTCCACGGCGGCGGTCAATCGAGGCGACAAGCGCTCGCCGTCCATCCGTTCGGAGATGGCCCGGCGCGCCCGCTCACAGTCCACCGGCGTCCTCCTCCACGGCCAGCGCGCTCATCATGGCCTGCCTGGCCCGGTGCATCCGACTCTTCACCGTGCCCACCCGAAGGTGCAGAACGTCCGCGGCCTCCTGGTACGAAAGGCCGAACACCTCGATCAGCAGGAACGGCTGGCGATGCTCGTCGGTCACCGCGGAGAGGGCCGCGGCGAGCTCCAGCCGGGCCTCGGGGTCCGGCGGGCCCACGGGCGGGGGAGGCTCCTTGGCCACGGTGCTCTTACGGGACCGAAGCGCGTCCATGGCGCAGTTCCGGGCGATCCGGAAGAGCCAGCTGGTGAACTTCGAATCGCCCCGGAAGGTCCGCAGGAACCGGAACGCCCGCAGGAACGCCTCTTGGGTTACGTCCTCGGCCAACGTGCGGTCTCGGGTGAAGTGGAAGGCGAAGCGCCACACGTCGGCCTGGTACTGGCGCACCAGCTCCTCGAACGCGCCGAGGTCGCCCTCACGGGCGCGCGCCAATGTGCGAGGGTCCGGGTCCTGCACGTATCCCCTCTCGGTCCGGCCGGCCAATCAAGCTTATCGACCGAGTCAGGCGGGGCTGGGTTCCTGGCGAGCCGGGCCGGGGCCTGCCCACCTGCCTGTCGGTGGGTTTGAGCGTGCCTAGCGGGCGGCCCGGGAGGAGGGGTGCTCCAGGCGCTCGGCCAGGCGCTCGGCCCGGGTGGCCGCGTCCTCGACCCGCCCGGCGGTCATGGCGCCGGTGATAGCCAGGAGCTCGGTCTCCACCCGGGGGCCGATCCGGCCGGAACCGCCGTTGACCAGCGGGTCCAGCCGGCCGATCGCCCGTTCCAGGCGGGCCAAGGGGGCTGGGCGCCGCCCATGCCCTTCGGGCTCCATATCGAGCCCCCCGTGCTCGGCGATCTGAGGCCGCCGGCGCCGCCAGACGTCGAGTTCGATGAGCGTCCCCATGCTGGGAGAAGCGTAGAGCGAGGGTGTGACAAATCCTCGGAACCTCGGAGGCCTCTTGGCGAGGCGTCTCGGGGTTTGCGCGTTCTTGCTGCCCCCGGGTAGGTTCGGGTGTGAGGCAGGGTCCGCACCCCCGCGGACCTTCAGAGAGGGGGATCCATGAGACGGAGGTACTTGGGCGCCGCCCTGGCGCTCGCGCTGGCGACGGCACTCGGAGTGGTCGCGCTCGCTCCGACGGCCGGCGCCGGGACCACCAGGACGTACATCGTCCTGTACAAGCAGTTGGCGGTAACCGGCGACGCCGCAGCAAGGGTCCAGGCTGCCGGCGGGACGCTCGTAGCGAGCTACCCGCAGATCGGCGTGACCATCGCGAGGTCCTCGAACGACGGGTTCGCCGCGACGATGAAGAAGGATCTGCGGATCCAGGGTGTGTCCGCCACCAACCAGTTCGGCATCCAGGCGCCCGACCTGGCCCAGCAGGGGTCCGGCGCCACGTCGGATGACCCGAGCGTGGCCGCCACGTGGGGCGACAGCCTGTCGAACCGGCAGTGGGATATGACCCAGATCCAGGTCCCAGACGCTCACGCCATCAACACGGGTACCGGAGTGCTGGTCGGCGACATCGACACCGGGATCGACTTCACGAACCCGGACCTGCAGGCCAACATCGATGTTGCGAACAGCGCCAACTGTGTGAGCGGAAAGGCCGTGCAGGGCACCGCCGCGCAGGACGACAACGGCCACGGGACCCACACGGCCGGCATCATCGCTGCGGCCGCGAACGGCATCGGAATCGTGGGAGTCGCTCCGGGCGCGAGTATCGCCGCGATCAAGGCCGGTAACGCGGACGGGTTCTTCTTCCCCGAGGCGGTCATCTGCGCGTTCGTGTGGGCAGGGACTCACGGGATCGACGTCACGAACAACAGCTACTTCGCCGATCCGTGGTACCTGAACTGCAAGAACGATCCCGAGCAGCGGGCCATCTGGCTCGCCGAGCAGCGCGCCATCAGCTTCGCTCAAGGGAGCGGCACGCTGGTCATCGCGGCCGAGGGGAACTTCGCCGACGACCTGGCCCACCCGACGCTGGACGACCAGAGCCCGGACGACGCCACACCTGTGGTGGACAGGGCCGTCACCAACGCCTGCATCGACATCCCGGCCGAGATCCCGGGGGTCGTGAGCGTGACGGCGAGCGGCAACCGAGTGCAGAAGTCCTTCTACTCGAGCTACGGCATCGGCGTGACCGACGTGATCGCCCCGGGCGGGGACACCATCCTGTTCGACGCGTCGGGGGACGTGCCGAACGGGCGTGTCCTGTCGACCTGGCCGCAGTTGCTCGTCAACAACTGCCTGGCCTCGCGCAGGGTCTTCGATTCGGACGGGACGCTGTACTGCTACCAGCAGGGGACGTCCATGGCCGCCCCGCACGCCGTGGGGGTCGCGGCCTTGATCATGAGCCGGTACCCGGGGATGTCGGCGAACGGGGTCGCCGCGATGCTCGAGAGCACAGCGGATCCATTGGCGTGCCCCGACGTTGCCCAGTACGCGTTCTTCCCGTCGAGGAACAACGACGCTCCGCAGGTGTGCACCGGAGGGCTCGCGTACAACTCGTTCAACGGGCACGGGCAGGTGAACGCCCTGACCGCTGTGGGCGGGTAGGTCTACATCGTTTCCATCACGTCGCGAGGGGGCGGCCGCGAAGCGGCCGCCCCCTCCGCATGTTGAGAAACCGCGACGGACCCATCAAGGCCCGAATCCGGTCGAACGTTCACTCGGCAAAAAGTGCATGATGGATTGAGACCGAACCACCCCATGGCCCAACCGATTTCACGCGACCGCCCCCACCGGGGACTGTTTCCGGTTCGGCTGCTGCATGCGGCGGCCGGGCGGTCCCTGCCGCGCCTTCCCGCGGGATGGCGCGCGCGCCTGGACGCGCCGCTCGGACCCTCCCGCTTGGACGCGCTTGCCGACCGAGCGATGGGGGAGTTCGAGGCCCTCGACGGAGAGAGTCGGTTCGGGCTCGTCCTGATCGTGGGGATCTTCGTGTTCGCGCTGGCCTTCTTGCCGGTGGTTGTGGCCGTGACCACCTCGCTCGCCATGGTCGACCGCCACTACCTGGCCAAGGCCGGCGATCCCCTCAAGCTCCCGCCGCTCCCGCAACGATCGACCATCCTCGCCAGGGACGGCTCGGTCCTCCAGCACGTGTATTTCGGCGAGAACCGGGTGGTCGTGCCGATCAACCGGTACCGCGAGAGCACCGTCGACGCCGTCCTGGCCATCGAGGACGACGGGTTCTTCCAGCACGGGCCATTGGACTTCTCGGCCATCGTCCGGGCCGCCGTCACCAACCTGATCGCCGGGGGGATCGTGGAGGGTGGCTCGACCATCTCCCAGCAGCTGGTCAAGGACACGGTCACCGGTGATGCTCCCACGCTCGCCCGCAAGGTCCGGGAGGCCGCCGACGCCATCCGCCTGGAGAACACCTACTCCAAAGAGCACATCCTGGGGATGTACCTGAGCGAGGTGTACCTCGGCCACGGCGCGTACGGGATGGCCGCGGCCGCCGAGTATTACTTCGCGCGGCGGGCCTCGGAGCTCACGGTAGCCCAAGCGGCCCTCCTGGCCGGCATGATCCGCTCGCCCTCCTACTACGACCCGCTGACCAGGCCAAAGCACGCGCTGCATCGCCGCAACACCGTCCTGGCCCGGATGCTCGAGCTCGGCTGGATCTCGACCCCTCGCTACGCCCAGGCGTCGTCGGCGCCGATCGTCCTCTCCGCCGCCGATCGGAACATGGCCCAGGCCGCCCCGAACTCGTACTGGACCCAGTACGTCGTGGACAGCTTCCTGTCCAACCCGGCCTTCGGTCCCACCGTGAAGGCCCGGATCAAGGCCCTGTACCAGGGCGGCCTGAAGATCTACACCACGCTTGAGCCGTCCATGCAGCGACAGGCCGAGCAGGCCCTCCTGAACCGGATGACCGGGCCCGGGCTGCCCCAGTCCGCCCTGGTCAGCATCGTCCCCCAGACCGGCGCCATCAGGACCATGGCCGTGGGGAACGCCCCGTACGGGCCGAGCCAGTACAACCTGGCGGTCGATCCCGGCGGCGGGCGGACCGCGGGCAGCGCCTTCAAGGTCTTCACCCTGGCCGCCGCCCTGGAGGCGGGGATCTCGCCGAACGCCGTGTACAGCGGGTACTCCCCCCGGACCATCCCCAACTGCGGCGGGGGAGAGACCTGGACCCTGCACAACGCCGAGCCCGTGGGAGGCGGCAGTTACCCCCTGTGGCTGGCCACGGCGGACTCGGTGAACGTTGTGTTCGCCCAGGTGATCGACCAGATTGGGCCGGAACGCGTGGCGGAGGTGGCGCACAAGATGGGGATCACCACCGAGCTCACGCCGGTCTGCCCCCTCACGCTCGGCACCTCACCGGTCTCGCCCCTCGACATGACCTCGGGCTTCGCCACGCTGGCCAACGAGGGCGTGCACTGCCAGCCCTACGCCATCGCCCAGGTCGTCTCGAGTACCGGAAAGACCGTCTACCGGCAGAAGCCGGAGTGCAGCCGAGCCATTCCGGCCTGGGTTGCCCAGCAGGAGACGGCCATGCTGGAAGGGGTGGTCGAGTTCGGCACGGGGACCGCGGCCAACATCGGGCGGCCCCAGGCCGGCAAGACCGGAACGGGCCAGGACTACCAGGACGCGTGGTTCCTCGGCTACGTGCCCCAGCTCGCCACCGGGGTGTGGGTGGGCTACGCCAGGGCCGAGATCCCCATGCCGTACGTCCCGGGGTACGGGACGGGGTTCGGAGGAGTGCTCGCCGCACCCATCTGGCACGACTTCATGCTGATGGCCACCCAGGGGATGCCCGTCGAGTCCTTCGTCACACCTTCCGTCGGGTATTACACGCCGGCTTCGCCGCTGCCCTCGCCGAGCCCGACCCCGAGCCCGACCCCGGCCTCCTCGACCGGACCGCCGGGGAACGGGAACGGCAACGAGAACGGGTATGGGCACGGCCACTGAGGCCCATCACAACTCCCCGATCCGCTCCATGGGGAACGGCGGCTGGACCAAAGGTCTGACCGCCAACCGCAGGAGCACGAGCGGGTTGTCGTCGCCGGCCGTCCGATTGAGGTGCAGCTCCTCGCAGCCGCCGCACCGATGGACGATGACCCATTCCCCGTCTCCTTGAACGGCGATGGCGATCGGCTCCATGAGCGAGCCGCAGTCCGCGGCTCGATCGGCGGGACTGTCGTCCAGGTGGCGGCTCCACAGGCAGTTCGGGTAGTGGTAGCGGTGAGCGGCGCCGAGGGCGTCGGTCGAGACGTCCAACCGACAGTGGCCACAGCGGAACGAGCTTGGCCGCTCATGCCGCTCACCGCCGCGTAGATCGCCTGATATCGGGAAACTTCCGGGAGGGCACGCTGGGATACGTCGTTGTGCCCTGAGGCTCCCGCCGATCAGGAAGAGAGCGGAACCGACCGGAGCCTGAGCGAAAGCTCGACTGCGGTTCGTCGGTTAGCAGAGGCTGATGAAGTGTGCCCCACATCACCGACGCGTCCCCCGACAGGATCTGGAAATCCGCCAGGCTGGCGATTGTTGACGCTGAACCCGGCGTCTAGTGTTCACGTGCCGGGCGGTTCCGCCGAGCATCCCCCGCAGGACTCTCCCTCGCTTCCCTTCGTTGGCGATGGTCTTCCCACGAAGTCGATGGAGTGCGCATGGAAGAAGTTACGCGGGTGGTCCTCGCGCTCGAGGAGCATGACGTGGCCGAGGAAGTCATGCACTTCCTCGACCGAACGGGACGGGCCCGGGTGGTGGCGACCGCCTCGGACGAGCATCAACTGTCCGAAGCCGTTCGGCAGTTGGAACCCCATGCCGTCGTGGCCTCGCCCGCGCTCGCGACCTCCGCACAGCTGAACGGAAGTGCATTGCTTGCCGTGGACACATCCGAGACGGTGCAGACCCTTCGACGAGCCCTGAAGGCGGGAGCGAAGGGCTTCTTCCTTTGGCCAGCCGATCG
>DASPWN010000288.1:0-1794 GCA_035637835.1 Actinomycetota bacterium
GATCGACGAGCTCGGCGGCCTGCTCGACCGCTTCCTCGCCCACGGCGAGACGACCACATCGCTGATCAACGCCACGCCAATCGCCAGGCGCGACCCACCGCTCGACGACGACTGAGCGACGCGGGCGCGAACGCGCGCTCACGGAAGCTGGCGTACGCGTACTTGCACTGTTTGTCGCACAGTTGCACTCCAGCGACGCTTTCCAGCACACCGGCGCCTGTTTCGACCTCGCTGCCGCAGGCGGATTCCTGTCCCCGCGTTCTCGGGACCGCGCATCGGTCCGTACACTCGATCTCCCTGCAAATCGGCAAGATCGGTGCGGCTGACTGAGTTTACGCACCCTACGGGCTTGCGCTTCGGTGTAAGAAGCATGGAGCACGAGGAGGCAAGATGCCGCTGACCATTCCGCATTCGTTCGCTCTTGCCGTGAGTGCCTCTGCCCTTGCGGGGCTCGTCGTCGGCCCCGCGGGGCACGGCCAGGCACGCGAGGTCATCGGTCTCGAAGGGAAAAGGTCGACGGCGTTCCTACATGTGGCCGTCGTGCGCCGCTCCGCCACGGGTCGCATCGCCTTCTCGGCAGGCCCTCACCCACACGAGGACGTGTACGCCGTCAACGCGGACGGGTCCGGTCTCAGGCGGCTGACCAACGATCCGGGGGCTGACTTCGATCCCTCCTGGTCGCCCGACGGACGGCGGATCGCGTACCGGCACGAGGGCAGGGGCGGGGACTCGACCGCCGAGATCTACGTGATGAACGCGAATGGGTCGCAGCAGCGCAACCTGACGAGGCGACCTGGGCAGGACCACTCGCCGGCCTGGTCGCCGGACGGCAGGAGGATCGCGTTTGCCTCCGTCCGCGGCGGCCCGATGCCGAGCATCTGGGTGATGAACGCCGACGGCTCCAAGCAGAGGCGGGTGGGCCGAGTGTTCGGCGAGTATCCGGCTTGGTCGCCCGATGGGAGGAAGATCGCGTTCGACCGGAACACGTTTGGGCCGACCGGCTGGGATATCTGGGTGGTGGACGCCGACGGCTCCCACCCGAGGCCGCTCATCGCATCACGTGCGGACGAACAGGGCGCGGCGTGGTCTCCAGACGGGAAGACGATCGCGTACGGCTCCGGCCGAGGCGCACCACCGAACTACACGCGCATATGGCTCGCAAACGCCGACGGCTCGGGGCAGCATCTGCTCACAAAACGGGTTGGCGAACGCCCGGCCTGGTCGAAGCGCGGCACCTACCTGCTCTTTACGGCTGGTCGAATCTTCGTGGTGCGCCGAGGCGGATCCGGTCTGACGTCGATTCCGGTTCAGGTTCCGGGTGAGGCAGCGCTTGCCGACTGGACTCGCTGATGGGCGTGCGGATCGTTCGGCTTCTCTGTCACCGGCTGAGCAGGGAGAGTGCGACGCCCTCTGGCGGACTCGAACCGTGGACCCCCTCCTGACCATCAGCGGCAGGGGGTCGCAACCGGTGGCGATGGTATTGGCTTGTTCTAGCGGTTTCGAGGTCCTTGGCATTTGCTACCCGTTACCACCGGTGGCGAAGGCTGGGCTCTTTCTGAAGAAGGGCTGCGTGTCAGGTTCTCGGCTGGTTGATGGCACCTCCTCTGATGCTCCCGGACGGTTGGACGCTCATCTCTTTCTTGGCGTTTGGGGACACCGTGTCGGTGGGAGCTGTCTCGGCTTCTCAATTCCATAAGGGGCCGTCAGGCGGCCAAAGCCAAGCGGGAGCTTGCCGGGACAGAGTCGCCCCTGGTCGATCGAGGGGCAGGGTTGAAGGGCTCGTTGCGGGAGAGC
>DASPWN010000289.1:0-4319 GCA_035637835.1 Actinomycetota bacterium
CCGCCGGAACCCGAAGGTTCCAGCGGCTCCATCGCGATGTATATACCGCTCCCGGCGATGGGGTCAAATCCTGGCGGCGGAGAGACGATCGCGAGGCGCCCGACCGGCTGGCGGTCCGGCCCAGAAGTTGCCACGATAGCCTCGTGAACCAGGAAAGCCTGGAACGGGCGAACGCCTTCCTTGCCGCGGTGGCGTCCAGGGTCGGGCCGGGGGAGGCGCTGGAGGTGGGCCCCGCGGACATCGCGCGGGACATGGGTCTTCCGGAGCCGCTCGCCGCGGCCCGCGCGGTCCGGGCGCTACTGGCCCGGCGTCGCCTGGAGATGGTGGACGGCAAGTACCGGCTGGTGGACCCCAGGCCCATCGAGCCCGGCGAGCGGGAACAGGTGCCCCGGCCCCGCAGGCCGAGGTCCACCCGGCAGCCGGCGGCCGAACCGGGCCCCTCTTCCCGGCCGACCTATTCGGAGATCGGTCGCGAGGCCATCGAGCGGATGATCGAGCTCGGCCGGGAGGTCGCCTCACTCCGGGCCGGCCTGCGCACCGCCAGAGAGGAAGCCCACGAGTCCCGCGAGGCTCGGGACGAGGCAGAGCGCCGGGCGCAGGCGCTGGTCAGCCGGGTCAGGGATCTCGAGGCCCGAGCCGAGATGGCCGAGTCGAACCTTCGGACGCTCCTCGCGGCGGCCCGGTCGTCCGGTCGCGAGATACCCGTCGGCGACACCGAGATGGAAGCCATCCTCGGAGTCCTGAAGGGAGACCAGGAGGAGCGAGAGCGCTCGGCGAACGCCTGACCGGTCGACGACCGCGTCGTCAACCGGTCAGCCCTGAGGTTGCGAGGTGGATATCTCCTTGCCCTCGCCGACCGTGACGGCGGCGAGGTGGCACGCGGCGAAGTGCCCGGGGCGAAGCTCCATCAGTCCGAGGTCCTCTCCCCGGCACTTTTCCTCGACCCCCGCCGCTCGAGCCGCGCCCGTTGCCACCTCGGGGCATCGGGGATGGAACCGGCAGCCCGGCGGGATCCTCGTGGGGTCTGGCGGCTCTCCGGTGAGGATGGGCCGGTCCAATCCACCGGCCTCGGGGACCACGTTCAGCAGCGCCTTCGTGTAGGGATGGAGCGGTCGGGTCAGCACGCCCTCGGCCGGGCCGATCTCGACGATGCGTCCGAGATACATCACCGCGACCCGGTCGGCGATCGTCCACGCGAGCCCGAGGTCGTGCGTGACCACCAGGATGGCCAGGCCGAGGTCGTCTCGGATCTGGAGGAGGAGGCGAAGGATCTCGCCGCGCACCGACGCGTCGAGGTTCGACACGGGCTCGTCGGCGACCAGCATCACCGGGTCGAGCACGAGGGCTCCCGCGATCACCACCCGCTGGCGTTGCCCTCCAGACAGCTCGTGCGGGTAGTTCAGGAAGAACCGTTCGGGGGGTCGCATCCCGGCCCGTGACAGCGCGCGAGCCACGAGCTCCTGCTCGGTCTCGCCGTTCGGGCCGTTGTGGATCCGATGGATTCGCAGGCCTTCGGCAACCGACTCGTAGATCGTCTGACGAGGGTTGAGCGCTCCGGTGGGGTCCTGGAAGATCATCTGCACCTTCCGCCGATAGGCCCGAAGGCCCTTCGAGATCTTCTTACCCTGGAACAGGATCTGGCCTTCCCTCGGTGGCTCGAGGCCCATGATGGCCCTCGCAGTCGTGGTCTTTCCGCACCCCGACTCACCCGCCAGGGCGAGAACCTCACCCTGGCGAAGCTGAAGGCTCACGCCGTCCACGGCCCGCGATTGCGTCGCCTTCCGGCCGAGGATGCCGGCCCCCAGGCCGACCCGTCCGGCGAACGTGACCTTGAGGTCGCGGACCTCGAGCAGCGGTGGGCCCATCTCGTGGTCCGTGGCCTGCTCCGCGGGGCGGGTCCGCTCGCTCATCGACTGGACTCGGGGGTCCGTGCGCCCTCCAGCACCGGTTTGGCCGAATCGACCAGGAGGCACGCGGCTCGCCACCCCGGGCTCACGTCGAACAGCCGCGGGTCGATGTGAGGACAGGCCTCGAACGCGAGGGGACAGCGAGGATGGAACGTGCATCCGCCGGGAAGATCTTGAGGATAGGGCGGGTCCCCCGGCAGGCCCGAAGGGGCCTTGCGGAACCTCCCCTCGCCGATCGTGGGGAATGCATCGGCCAGTGCCCTCGTGTAGGGGTGCGCCGACTCGTAGAACACCGACTGGGCCGGGCCCTCCTCGACGATCCTCCCGGCATACATGATGGCCAGCCGGTCGCACACTTCGACCAACACCGACAGGTCGTGGGTGATGAACAGCATGGCCAGTCCGAGATCTCGCTGGAGCTCCTTCAGAAGCTTCAGCACCTGCGCCTGCACCATCACGTCGAGCGCGGTGGTCGGCTCGTCGGCGATGATCAGGCTCGGGTTGCAGGCCAGGGCCATCGCGATCATCACCCGCTGCTTCTGGCCACCCGAGAGCTCGTGGGGGTAATCCCTGATCCGGCGAGGCGCTAGTCCGACCTGCTCGAGCAGGCCACCGACCCGAACATGAGCTTCCCTCTCACCGGCCTGATGGTGGATGAGGATGGCCTCCTCGATCTGCGCGCCGACCCGTTGCACGGGGTTGAGCGCGTGCATGGCCCCCTGGAACACGATCGAGGTCTCCGTCCACCTCACGGCCCGAAGGCGTCCCGGCCGCATGCCCAGCACGTCCTCGCCGTTCAGCAGGATGGAGCCGGTGACCTCAGTCCCTCTCGGGAGTAGCCGCAGCAGGGCCCCGGCGATCGTGGACTTGCCACACCCGGACTCGCCGGCGAGTCCCAGGACTTCCCCTTTCGCGATCTCGATGTTCACTCCCCGCACGGCCGGGACCGGCCCTCCCTGCGTGTGGTAGTTCACGAAAAGGTCGCGGACCGAGAGGAGGCTCATCGCGCTCTGAGCTTGGGGTTGAGGATGTCGTCCAGCGCGTACCCGATCATCGTGAACGACAGGACGACCAGGACGATGGCCAGGCCGGGCGGGACGACCCACCACCAGTTGCCGGCGAACGGCGCGCCGGCCCCGAACGAGTTCTCCAGTATGGTCCCCCAGGAAGTATGGAGCGGGTCCCCCAGTCCCAGAAACGACAAGGTCGACTCGTAGAGGATGGCTACCGCGACGGTGAGCACGGTGTTGGCGAAGATCAACGGGCCGACGTTGGGGAGGATGTGCCGGGTGACCAGGTGCCAGTCGCTCGCGCCCAGGGCACGCGCTCGCTCGACGTACGGGCGGGTCTTCAGCGACAGGACCTGGGCCCGGATGACGCGCGCGGCTTGCGGCCACGACGTGATGGCGATGACGAAGATGACCGTGAGGAAGGACGGACCGAGCAGGGTGGCCAGCACGATGGCAAGCGGGAGGAACGGGATCACCAGGAACCAGTCCGTGAGCCGCATCAACACGGTCTCTCGCCAGGCCCCGTAATACCCGGCGATCAACCCGATGGTGACGCCGATAAAGATCGTGATCGCCGTGGAGACCAGCCCGACGATCATCGAGATGCGGGTCCCCCAGATGGTGAGCGTGAGCACCGAGCGTCCAAGGTCGTCGGTGCCCAGTGGGTACTTCAGGGTGGGTGCCTGGAGCTGCGGACCGGTGGAAGGGCAGGTGGGATCGAGGCCGCAGGAGCTGGCCAGGAGAGGGGCGAAGATGGCCACGAAGATGAAGAACCCCAGGATGATCAGGCCTGCCATCCCCATCTTGTTCTTTCGATACTCCCTCCACACACGCTTCGCTGCGGCCTTGCGGCGGGCCCGCGCGATCTGCCTGGGCGTGCGGGGTGGCTCCCTGGGGGCCTCGATGTGGCCTGGAGGAGCGATGATGACGGGCTCGGTCGATGTGGGCTGTGGTCGCATCGTTCAGCCCGCCCGCACGCGGGGATCGAGGTACGAGTACAGGAGGTCCGCGACGAGGTTCGCGACGATCACCGAGGCGCTGAACAGGAGGAACAGGCCCTGGAGGACCGGGAAGTCGCGTGCGTCGACGGACGTCGCGGTGAGGAGCCCGAGGCCCGGCCAGTTGAAGATCAGCTCGATCGTGATCACGCCCGAGAGCACGAACCCGAGCTGCAGGATGGTCACCGTCATCGTGGGGAGGAGCGCGTTGGGGACCGCATGTCCGTACAGGACACGATTCTCCCTCACCCCCTTGGCCCTGGCCGTGATGATGAAGTCCTCGCCCAGGGTCTCCAGCAGCGAGGACCGCATGATCAGGGAGTACTCCCCGAGATAGGAGAGCGTGAGGACGAAGAACGGCAGCACCATGTGGTTCGCCACATCCACGATGTGGGCCATCCCCG
>DASPWN010000290.1:0-3177 GCA_035637835.1 Actinomycetota bacterium
TGGCGACGAAGCCGATCCGCAGGATGTTGGTGTCGCGATCCTCCTTGGAGAATCCCAGGCCCTTGGACAGGTGCGTTCGCACCACGTCGCCGTCCAGGAGCTCGACCCTGTGGCCTCTTTGGCGGAGCGCCGGCACGAGCAACTCGGCGATGGTGGACTTGCCGGCCCCGGACAGCCCGGTGAACCAGACGCAGAACCCTCGGTCCTCGGTCACAGGAAGCTCCTTCCCACGGCGCCCTCGGGCGCCTCGATGTCGTAGATCGAGAGGATGCTGGGGCCGACGTCGACGAGGTTCAGCCCCTCGACGCTTCCCACCGGCTGCCCGGGGAGGTTCGACAGGGCGAACACCCCGGTCCGGTCGTGGTTGGCCCCGTCGGGGCCGGTGTCGTTCTCATAGGTGAAGACGCTCGGATTCCCGAGCGTGCCGACCGATCGCCAGTCGAGGTCGCCGAAGTACACGATCAGGTCGGGAGCCACGCCGCGGACGTCCGGGTAAACGTCCTGCGGCTTGAACACCTTGGTTCCCAAAGGCTCGCCGTCGGGTCCGGGCATCCTCTCCAGGGCGGCGATGAGCTCGTCTCGAACCGACTCGTACCGGTCCGCCTCGACCACCCCGCTCGGCTCTCGTCCCTCGACGTTCAAGAACAGCCGCCCGTAGTAGCCCCCGTCGCCCCAGGCCACGGTCCGGTCCCAGTCGATGGGCGCATCGGCGATCGGCGTGACGGACGAGAGCGGTTCCGACAGCGAAAGGTAGCCCTGGCTCATCAGCCAATCGTTGATGCAGACGCCCCCCATCATCGGCCGCGCGCCGTGGTCGGACATCACGATCGTCACGGCGTCCTCCGGGAGGACCTCGAGCAATGAGCCGACCTCCTTGTCCAGGAACCGGTAGTAGTCCTGAAAGGCCGTCTCGAACCGATTTCCCGCCTCGTAGCGAGGGTGCCGGGGATCGAAGTACTCCCAGAACACGTGATGCAGGCGGTCCGGCCCCATCTCCACGATCATGAAGTAGTCCCAGGGCTTGGTGGTCACCAGTCGGCGGGCCACCCGGAACCTCCGCTCGGTCATCTTGAACACCTGGTCGAGCACGAGCTCCTTGCCCTGCTCCCGGAAGTTCGGGATGTCGAAGATGTACTGGCCGGGCCCGCCCAGCTCCTCCTCGATCTCCGACTGGAGCTCGGCGGGGTGGGTGTAGCCCTTGTTGGAGGGCGGCGTGAGGAAACACGCGACGCGCCAGCCCTCGACGGGCTTCGGCGGGTAGGAGGGCGGCACGCCGATCAGCAGCGACCGCAGACCCTTCTGCCCCAGGAGATCCCACACGGCAGACTCCTTGACGGCGTCGGAGGTCGCGATGGAAAGTCCCTCGTAGGAGTTGTCTTTCCGGTTGCGGAACCCGTAGAACCCCAGCTGACCGGGGGTCTTGCCGGTCATGGCACAGGCCCACGCCGGAATGGTGATGGGCGGCGTGATGCTGGCGAGGTCGCCGTGCATCCCACCCTCCATCAGCTTTCGGATGTTGGGGACCTCATCCGCAAGATCGCGGAACAGGAGCTGGGGCGTGCCGCAGTCGAGCCCGATGACCGCGACTTTGGGTGCATGCGTCATACGTCGGCTACCCGATCGGCCGGTGGTCGAGGAAAGGAGCCCGGCGCCTTTCGCCGCAGCTCGAAGGCGAATCCTACCAACGAGCCGGACGGCCCGACCAAGCTGCGAGAATGGGGTCCGGCATGACGCTGCTCAAGCGGGTCCTGTACTGGCAGGCAGCGTTGTGGGCGTTCTCCGGCGTCGCCTTGTTCACGGTGCCGGGGTGGCTGGTCGAGCGGGTCCTGGACCAGCCGGCCGCGGGCGACGACGTTTGGCTCCGAGCCATGGGAGCCATGGCCGTGGTCCTCTCGCTCCTGATGGTGCTGGTCGCTCACCACATCGACGAGGTCTGGTGGTGGGCATGGGCCTTCCTCATCCTGGAGGCCTCGACGGCCGGGGTCTTCGCGGTGAACGCACTCCTCAGCCTGCCCGCGGGCGCTGCGGCATGGCCCTGGTGGCTGATGGGCGGAGCGAACGCCGTGCTCGGAACACTCGACGTGGTCGCGCTGGCCAGGGTGGGGATGGAACGGTCACCCGTCTAGTTCCCCGGGTGACCGTGTCCTTCCCGCGATCGGCGCCACCTCAGTGCATGTGGCCGTGGCCGCCTCCGGCGCCCGCGGGCTCCTCCTCCTCCTCCGGCTTCTCCACCACAGCGCTCTCGGTGGTGAGCACGAGCGCGGCGATGGAGGCGGCGTTCTGGAGCGCCGACCGGGTGACCTTGGCCGGATCGATGATGCCGGCCTTCAGCATGTCGACATACTCGCCGGTCGCAGCGTCGAAACCGCGATGGTCGCCCTCCACACGGATGTGCCCGACGACGACCGCGCCCTCGTGGCCCGCGTTCTGGGCGATGAGCTTGGCCGGCTCGGACAGGGCGTCACGAACGATCTTGGCGCCGGTGGCCTCGTCGCCCGTGAGATCCAGCTTGTCGAGCGTGCCCTCAGCCCGGATCAAGGCGACCCCACCTCCGGGGACGATGCCCTCCTCGATCGCGGCCCGGGTGGCCGACAGGGCGTCCTCGATGCGGTGCTTCTTCTCCTTCAGCTCGACCTCGGTGGCCGCGCCGACCTTCACCACGGCAACGCCACCGGCCAACTTGGCCAGGCGCTCCTGCAGCTTCTCGCGGTCCCAGTCGGAGTCCGTCTTGTCGATCTCCGCCTTGATCTGCGCGATACGACCCTTCACGTCCTGCTCCTTGCCGCCGCCCTCGACGATCGTCGTGTCGTCCTTGGTCACGACGACCTTGCGGGCCCTGCCCAGCAGGTCGAGTGTCGCGTTCTCCAGCTTGATCCCGACCTCCTCGGAGACGACGGTGGCGCCGGTGAGGATGGCGATGTCCTCGAGCATTGCCTTGCGCCGCTCGCCGAAGCCGGGGGCCTTCACCGCCACGGCCTGGAACGTCCCTCGGATCTTGTTCACGACCAGGGTGGCCAGGGCCTCGCCCTCGACGTCCTCGGCGATCAGAAGGAGCGGCTTGGCCGCCTGCAGGACCTTCTCCAGCAGAGGAAGCATCTCCTGGACGCTCCCGATCTTCTTGTTCACGACCGCGACGTAGGGCTCCTCGAGGACAGCCTCCATCCGCTCCTGATCGGT
>DASPWN010000291.1:0-1938 GCA_035637835.1 Actinomycetota bacterium
GGCGCCGATCGGCCCGTACCAACTTCAAGCCGCGATCGCAGCCGTGCACGACGAGGCGCCGAATGCCGAGGAGACCGACTGGCCCCAGATCCTGGCCCTGTACGACGTGTTGGAAGGGGTCTCACCGGGGCCGGTCGTCACGCTGAACCGTGCGGTCGCCGTGGCCATGGTCCGCGGGCCGCGAGCCGGCCTGGCCCTGCTCGGGACGCTCGAGGCGGATGAGCGCATGGCGCGGACCCACCGCCTCGATGCGGTGCGCGGCGCCCTGCTCGAGCTCGCGGGGGACGCGGACGGAGCGCGCGAGTCCTACCGGCGAGCGGCGAGGATGACCGCCAGCGTTCCCGAGCAGCGCTACCTGGCCCTGCGGGCCGCCCGGCTGGGCTGAGCGTTCCGTCTCTCTCCGAGAACCGCCCAACCTGGCGGACGTGCGTCGCCTGACGCTAGGCTGCTCCCCACCATGGCCGCGTACGCAACACCTGAGGAGGAATGGCACGACTTTCTGAATGGCACGCACCCTCACTTCAACGACCCAAGCCCGCTCCGGTTCATCCCGTCCAGCCCGCGGTGCAGGCTTTGCAAGGCGCCATTCCGAGGTCCGGGCGCCCTGATCCTTCGGCGGTACGGGTTCACCCCCTGGGAGAAGAACCCGAAGATCTGTCGGCGCTGCTTCCGGGGTTTGGAGACTCAGGCAAAGGCCTGCCCCAGTGCGGCCCCAAATGACGAGATCCGTGGCGGGGAGGTCGAGTTGTCGATGCTGTTCGCCGACGTTCGAGGCTCGAGCAAGCTCGCCCGGCAGATGTCGACACTCGATTTCACCAGGCTTATGAACCACTTCTACAAGGTGTCGAGCGAGGTTCTGATCGAGCGCGATGCCATCATCGAGAAGTTCGTGGGCGACGAGGTCGTGGGGCTGTTCGTCCCGTTCATGACCGGTCAGGAGCACGCCAAGCGCGCGGTCGAGGCTGCCGAGGAGCTGCTCCGCGCCACGGGCCACGGATCCACCGAAGGACCCTGGATCCCACTCGGCGCCGGTGTGCACACCGGCCCGGCGTTCGTCGGCATCGTCGGTTCCAACGAATCGAGCGACTTCACGGCGCTCGGCGACCCGGTCAACATCGCTGCGCACCTCGCGTCGCAGGCGGCTGTCGGGGAGGTCCTCCTCAGCGAGGAAGTTGCTGCCGGCGCGGGACTCCTCGATGCGGCTCTCGAGCACCGGTCCGTTTCACTCAAGGGTCACCCGATCGACGCGTTCGTCCTTGCGCCGTCTCATGGGGCGATCCAGTCGGGGAAGAGCGGGTGAGGGACGTCGACGGGGAACGGGGTCAAGCCGCTGCCGTCGGGCCGGATCAGATACAACTCGTCGGCGCCGGCGACGAGGATCGCCGACCCATCCGGCGACCAAGCGAAGAACTGCCCGAACTCCGAGGTGACGCGTCGCTGGTGTCCGCCGTCAGCGTCCATGATCCATACGTCCTCCCACGGACCCATGTCACCGCTGGTGCGGCAGTCCGGCGGATCCGATATCGAGCAGTCGTCTCTTGCGGACGAGAACACGATCGACGAGCCGTCCGGAGACCACGCCGGCCAGCCGTCCTCGCCCGGCGTTCTCGTCAATCGACGGATGTCGCTCCCATCCGCGTTCATGACGAAGATGTTGTAGTCGGGGTTGGAGCCAGCGGCACCCGGCACCGGCGCCATGAACGCGATCCGTGATCCGTCGGGTGACCACGCGGGGTACTCGATGAAGTGACCGGAGAGCCGATGTGGCCGCGAGCCGCTCGGCGAAACCGTGTAGCCGAGGAGACCGATGCCGCCCGTCCCCATCGCGGAGTTGAACGCGATCGACGACCCATCCGGCGACCACGCCGGGCCCCAGTCCGCCACGTCGTTGCGCGTCAGGTTCCGCTGATCGGATCCATCGGCGTCCATCACGAAGAT
>DASPWN010000292.1:0-46201 GCA_035637835.1 Actinomycetota bacterium
GACTGGCCCCGGATCGTCGACCGCCGGGTGGGACGGGACCTGACCACGGACGAGGCCCGAGCCCTGGCCGCCGAGGTCAACGAGAAGCTCAAGCTTCCCGGCGCCACCTTCGAGCTCCGGTCCACGGTGGAGCACCGGGGGGTTCTGGTCATCCGAGCGGAGGAAGGACCCCTGTCGGCCCAGGTGACCAACACCGACCCCGCGTATAGGAAGGAGGGCTCGCTCGGGGTCGCACTGGAGACGTTCGAGCTCGAGGTGGCCCGATGCGAGCCGCTGGAGAGCACGGATGCGGCCAGGCGAGCCGCCGAGCTGACCAACGCCTTCGTGGAGGGAGCGGCCAAGATCCTCGACGCGTCGGAGGTGAACGCCCGGCGCCGGAGGAACGGCAAGCTGCCCGCCAACCTCGTCCTCACCCGTGACGGCGGCGACCACATCCCGAAGCTCCAGCCGATCAAGGAGCGGTTCGGCCCGACGTGGGGCTGCTTCGTGGAGATGCCGGTCGAACGGGGCATCGCCATGCTCCTCGGCATGGCCTCGGTCGACGCTCCCCGTCTTTCGGCCGAGGCGGACTACGCCCGGTGGGCGGACCTGGCCTCCGAGGCTCTGGACGGCTTCGACGCCCTGTACGTACACATCAAGGGCCCGGACGTCCCGGCCCACGACGGGCGCGCGGAGGACAAGCGCGACGTGATCGAGGTGATCGACCGGGCCTTCTTCGGCGAAGTTCTGCCCATGATCGACCGTAGCCGGACGATCGTGGCGGTCACCGCGGACCACTCGACCTCGTGCGTGCGCAAGGCCCATACGGCGGAGCCGGTGCCCCTGCTCGTGAGCGGAGGGCCGGTGCAACCGGACGGCTCGACCTCGTTCGGTGAGCGGGCCTGCGCGGCCGGCTCCCTGGGGCATTTGCGGGGCGTGGACATCGTGCCCCGGCTCGCCGCCTTGATGCGCTCCTGAGCATCTCCACGCCCGGGCCAATCCCGTCGAGCCGGTACGCACGTATAACGCGATTGGGCCAGGTTGTTCGGGAAGTCGGGCTGCTATTAGACTTCGGCCCTGCCGGGCCGGAAGGGAGCACGCCCACCGGGATGAGCCAGGTTACGGACACCATCACCGAGCCTGAACTCGATGCGGGGGTTGAGGTTTCCGCCGCCGTCATCGGCCGGTCCCCGTGGGAGCTCTTCTGGCGGCGGTTCCGTAGGGACAAGGTGGCCCTGCTCGGGTTGGGGTTCATCGTCCTGTTGATCCTGCTGGCCATTTCCGCACCCCTCATCGCCAGGTTCGTGGTCCATCACGGCCCGAACGAGTTGAATCAGGACCTGACGAACGAGATCGGCCTTCCCGACGTGGGCCCCAGCGGGAACTACTGGTTCGGTGTCGACACGCTCGGCCGCGACATGTTCGTGCGGACGATCTACGGGGCACGGACGTCGCTCACCGTGGCGTTCCTCGCCACCGGGCTCGCCGTCGTGATCGGCATCGTCTTGGGGACCCTGGCCGGATTCTTCGGTGGGTGGGTGGACACCGGCGTGTCCCGCGCCATCGACATCGTGCTTTCGCTCCCCATCCTGCTCCTGGCTATCGGGATCGCGGCGGCGTGCGGGATCACGGCAGCAGGGTGTCTGGGCGGGCTGATCCAACCGGGCATCTCCCTGGTCGTCGGGATCATCGCCCTGTTCAGCTGGCCCTACATCGGCCGCATCGTGCGAGGCCAGGTGCTGTCGATCCGAGAGAAGGAGTTCATCGAGTCCTCCCGGTCCCTCGGGTTCACCAACGCGGGGATCATGTTTCGGGAGATCCTTCCCAACCTGGCAGCTCCGGTGATCGTCTACACCACGCTCATCATCCCGAACAACGTGCTGTTCGAGGCGGCCCTGTCCTTCCTGGGGGTGGGCATTCCACAGACCACTCCGTCCTGGGGGAGGATGATCTCGGATGCCGCTGCCGGCCAGCTGTATACCGCAGCGTGGTGGATGCTGCTCTTCCCCGGGATGGCCCTCGTCTTCACCACCCTGGCCTTCAACCTGGTGGGCGATGGGCTGCGCGACGCGCTCGACCCACGGATGGGTGGGTGACCGGGAGGAGCGGAGTCGCAAGCAAGGAGAGGAGGGCGAACGGCAGAAGCCGTCACTGACCAAAACCACACCGATCGAGCGAAGGGAGAGAGGGGTGCAATGGAGACCTTGAAGCGAAGTTCGAGGGTTCTCGCGGTCGTAGGCGTGCTCGCCATCGTCGCCACGGCATGTGGCGGCGGCGGAGGAGAGAAGGCCTCGCCCTCGGGTCCGTCGACCAAGGGTGGCACGTACCGGACGGCCATCGAGGACTTCGGGTTCACGAACGCGTTCGACCCCACGGGCGAGTATCTGGGGACCGCATGGGGTCTGTACTCGGACCTGCTCACTCGGACCCTGGTGACCTACAAGCACATCGACGGCGTCGCGGGCGACGAGATCGTCCCGGACATCGCGGAGAGCTGGGAGACCTCGGCCGACGGGCTCACGTGGACCTTCCACCTGAAGTCCGGCGTGATGTTCGGGCCCCCGCTCGACCGCGCGGTGACGTCGGCGGACATCGCGTACGCGTTCCAGCGCATCAACACCAAGTCGTTGATCGCGCAGTACGGGAACTACTACGCGGGGGTGATCGAGGGGCTGACCGGTGACGCCAAGTCGCCCAGCGCTCCCATCTCGGGCATCAGCACGCCGGATGACTCCACGATCGTCTTCACCCTGACCAAGCCGACGGGCGACTTCCTGTACCGGGCAGCGATGCCCGCGACCGCGCCCATCCCCGAGGAGGTCGGGAAGTGCTTCACCAAGGCCGGCGACTACGGCCGGTTCGTGATCTCCTCCGGGCCGTACATGCTCAAGGGGGAGGACGCGCTGGACACGTCGTCGTGCAACGCCATGAAGCCCATCTCCGGGTGGGACCCGGACAAGTTCATGGTGTTCGTCCGGAACCCCAACTACGACGCCGCGACGGACAGCCCCGACGTCCGGTCGGCGAACCTCGACGGCGTGGTGATCACGATCGACACGAACACGGACGACATCTTCAACAAGATCCAGTCGGGAGAGCTGGACGGGTCGTGGGCGAGCCTTCCGCCGGCAACCCTGGAGCAGCAGTACCTCACCAACCCCGACCTGAAGGACAACTTCCACATCAATTCGGGCGACCGCACCTGGTACATCACGATGAACCTCCTGGTGCCGCCGTTCGACGACGTGCACGTCCGGAAGGCGGTCAACTTCGTGATCGACAAGGCGGCCCTCCAGAAGGTCTGGGGTGGTCCACCCCACGGGGAGATCGCCACGATGCCCGAGCCGCCGACCGTGCTCGAGGCTACGGCCAACACGGACCCTTACCCGAGCCCGAACCACGAGGGCGATGTCGCTGCGGCGCAGGCCGAGATGAAGCAGTCCAAGTACGACTCGAACGGCGACGGCAAGTGCGACGCGGACGTGTGCAACAACGTTCTGTTGATCAACCGCAACTCCACACCGCAGGTGAGCATGAGCCCGATCCTCACGGAGGACCTGGCCAAGATCGGGATCAACGTGAAGATCCGCGAGCTGGACACCAGCACCGCGTACACGACGATCCAGACGTTGGACAACCTGGTCCCGATCGCGTCGAACGCCGGATGGGGCAAGGACTACGCCGACCCGTACGGGTTCGACTTCTTCATCTTCAATAGCGCTGGCATCGCGTGCTCGGGCCAGGTGAACTACTCCGAGCTCGGCATGACGAAGGACCAGGCGGCCGAGTGCGGCCCGAAGGTCCTGGCCGCGTGGAACGCCGCCACCGACAATGGGAAGACCCCGCTTCCATCGGTGGACAAGAAGATGGACGAGTGCTACGGGTTGACGGGCGACGACCGGACGAACTGCTGGGTCGAGCTCGACACGTACCTGATGGAGGATGCCGTGCCGTGGGTGCCCTACCTGTGGGCCACCGTGTTCACGGTGACCGGCGACTCCGTGACGCACTGGGAGTACGATCAGTTCGCCGGGGCCCTGTCGTTCGCCCACATCGCCGTGAACAACGGCATCGACCCCAACTCGGTGCCGGTCGGCTAAGGCAAGGAACCGCAACAGGAAGGGGGGCCGCCCGGCACACAGCCGGGCGGCCCGCGTTTCCCCTCCTTGGGGCACGAGGATTAGACTGTAGGGACCATGGGCCGGTACATCGTCCGGAGGCTGGTGTGGCTGTTCTTCGTCCTGCTCGTGATCACGTTCATCAGCTTCTTGATCTTCTTCGTCATGCCCTCCAAGGACCCGTCGGTCATCTTTGCAGGTAGGCAGCCCACCCCCGAGCTGGTGGCCGAGGTCCGGCACCAGTTCGGACTGGATCATCCGTGGCCCGTGCAATACGCCCTGTTCGTCAAGCGGATCTTCCTGGGTGACCAGTACGGGTGGCCCGGCCTGGGGTTCTCCTTCAACACCCGGTCGGCGCTGAAGCCCATCATCTTCAGCCGCATGCTGGTCACGATGCAGCTGGCTTTCGGCGCCGCGGTGGTGTGGCTGCTCATCGGCATCCCCATCGGGATCCTGTCGGCCCTGAGACCCCGGTCGGTCTTCGACCGAATGGCCATGGGCTTCGCCCTGTTCGGGGTGTCGGCCCCGGTGTTCTTCCTAGGGCCGTTGTTCCTGTATATCTTCTGGTTCAAGTTTGGCATCGCCCCCGGCTCGGGCTACTACGCGATCGGGCAGTACGGCCTGGGCACGTGGTTCTCCCACTTCATCATGCCGTGGATCGTGCTGGCGCTGCTGTACGCGGCCTTCTATGCCCGTATGACCCGGGCCAACCTCATCGAGACCATGGGCCAGGACTACATCCGGACGGCCCGGGCCAAAGGCCTGTCCGAGCGCACGGTGGTCCTGAAGCACGGCCTGCGTGCCAGCCTGACCCCCGTGGTCACCATGTTCGGCCTGGACGTCGGCGGCCTGCTCGGCGGGGCCTTCATCACCGAGACCGTGTTCAACCTTCCGGGCATCGGCGCGTACGCCATCAAGTCCGTGGGCTCGGGTGACCTCTACGCCATCCTGGACATCACGATCATCGCCGGGTTCTTCATCACGTTCATGAATCTGGTCGTTGATGTTCTCTATGCCTTCCTCGACCCCCGCGTTCGGTACACCTAGGCGGATGGTTCGAACACCAGCACCGCCGAGGACGTCCGGTGCCTGAGCCGCTGCTGGATGTGAGGGACCTGCGGGTCCACTTCCCCACGGACGACGGACTGGTCAAGGCGGTGGACGGAGTCACCTTCTCCGTCATGCCTGGGGAGACCCTAGGGGTGGTCGGAGAGTCCGGCTCGGGCAAGAGCGTGTCGTTCCTCACGGTGATGGGGCTGATCACCGCCCGCCAAGCCCAGATCCAGGGCGAGGTGATCTTCGAGGGCGTGGACCTGGTCAAGCTCCCGAAGGAGGAGATGCGGAACATCCGGGGCCTGAAGATCGGCATGGTCTTCCAGGATCCCATGACCTCGCTCCATCCCTTCTACAAGGTGGGGAACCAGATCGCCGAGGCCATCCTGGCCCATCGGAAGATCGGCAAGAAGGAGGCCATGGACCAGGCCATCGACATGCTCCGCCGGGTGGGGATCCCCCGGCCCGACGAGCGAGCCCGGCAGTATCCCCACGAGTTCTCCGGAGGCATGCGCCAGCGGGCCATGATCGCCATGGCCCTGTCCCTGAACCCAGACTTGCTCATCGCCGACGAGCCCACCACGGCCCTCGACGTCACCGTCCAGGCGCAGATCCTCGACCTCATCGATCGGTTGAAGCAGGAGTTCAACGCCGCGGTGGTCATCATCACCCACGACCTGGGGGTGGTGGCAGAGCACTGCGACAACATCCAGGTGATGTACGCCGGCAAGGCCGTTGAGTACGGCTACGCCCGCGACATCTACTACGACGCCGACCACCCGTACACCTGGGGTCTGCTGCAGTCGATCGCCCGGGTGGACGCGCCCCGGACCGAGCGGCTGAAGCCGATCAAGGGGCTCCCGCCGTCGCTGATCTTCGTCCCGCCCGGGTGCCCATTCCACCCCCGATGCCCCTACGTCTTCGACCGGTGCAGGACCGAGGTGCCCCAGCTCCTCCCGGTCGACGGGCACCACGCCTCGGCCTGCCACCTCTCGCTCGAGGACAAGGAACGGATCTTCAAGGAGGAGGTGATGGTGCACCAGTGAGCGTGACGGTCTCCGAACGCCAGGCACCTTCCGAGCGCCAGGGAGTCCAACCACTGGTGAAGCTGGTCGGGGTGAAGAAGTACTTCCCCATCAGCCGAGGCATCATCTTCCAGAAGCACGTCGGGGACGTGCACGCGGTGGACGGGGTCGACCTGGAGGTCTATCCGGGGGAGACCCTGGGCCTCGTTGGAGAGACGGGCTGCGGCAAGTCCACGCTGGCCCGGGTAACGATGCGCCTGTTCGACGCCACGGACGGCTCTATCTTCTTCGAGGGCCGGGACATCACCAAGCTGAGGGGCAAGGACCTCCGGCTGATCCGCCGCGACATGCAGATGATCTTCCAGGACCCGTACGCCTCGCTGAACCCTCGAAAGACCGTGGGGAGCATCATCGGGGCCCCCTACCGGCTGCACAAGACCATCCCCAGAAGCAAGATCAAGAGCGAGGTCCAGCAGCTCATGGAGTTGGTGGGGCTGAACCCCGAGCACTACAACCGATATCCGCACGAGTTCTCCGGCGGGCAGCGGCAGCGGATCGGGGTGGCTCGTGCCCTGGCGCTTCGACCCAAGCTCATCGTGTGCGACGAGCCCGTATCGGCGCTCGACGTGTCGATCCAGGCGCAGATCCTGAACCTGTTGGAGGACCTCCAGGAGGAGTTCAACCTGACGTACCTGTTCATCGCCCACGACCTGTCGGTGGTCAAGCACGTGTCGGACCGCGTCGCGGTGATGTACCTGGGGAAGATCGTCGAGATGGCGTCGGGCGATACCCTGTACATGAACCCCAAGCACCCGTACTCGGGAGCCCTCCTCTCGGCAGTGCCCATCGCCGACCCCGACCTGGCCGCCCAGAGGAAGCGGATCATCCTGGAGGGCGACGTTCCCTCACCCATCGACCCTCCTTCGGGATGCCGGTTCCACCCGAGGTGCCCCCAGAGCCGGGCCATGTCTCTGGCTCAAGGGCTCGGTGACCAGCCCCACCCCCGATGCACGGAGGAGGAGCCCGAGCTCACGCCGCAGCATCCGGGACAGGTGGCGGCGTGCCACTTCCCGTTGCCCGACCGGGCGGTCATCGCGGTGGACGCGGGTTAGACTGAGGCCATGCTGAACGTCGCCGCGCTGGCACTGAACATTGCCTCGTCCCTGTTCCTGATCGTGTTCATCCTGCTGCACTCGGGGCGGGGGAGCGGACTCTCCGACATGTTCGGGGGCACCAGCAGCCTGACCGGAGGAACCTCCCTGGAGCGCCGGCTGGACAAGATCACCGTGGTCACGGCGATCATCTTCGGCCTGTCCACGTTCTGGCTGTCCTGGCAGTGGGGCAAGTAGCCCGGGTCGGGCCGAGCCGGCTGTACAATCCTCGACACTCGTCGGAGTGGCGGAACTAGGTAGACGCGCTAGGTTGAGGGCCTAGTGGGCGCATAGCCCGTCGGGGTTCAAATCCCCGCTCCGACACCGATCCGCGAGGCGTCGATCTCTCATCTTCCTCTCACCGCTCCCGGCTAGGCTTTGCCCCACCGGGAGGTGCCGGTGCGGGTGCTGGTCGTGGAAGACGAGGTCAAGATGGCCGGCCTCCTCAAGCGCGGACTGGAGGAGGAGGGCTACGCGGTCGACATCTCCGGCACCGGCCACGACGCGCTGTGGCTCGCGTCGGAGAACACCTACGATGCCGTGGTCCTCGACGTCATGCTGCCGGACATCGACGGCTTCGAAGTGTGCAGGAGTCTCCGAGCTGCGGGGCGGTGGAGCCCGGTGCTCATGCTGACCGCCCGCGACGGCGTCCCCGACCGGGTGTCGGGGCTCGACGCGGGGGCCGACGACTACTTGACGAAGCCGTTTTCGTTCGCGGAGCTTCTCGCGCGGCTGCGCGCCCTGTTCCGTCGGGGGGCTTCGGAGCGTCCGCCGTTCCTGTCCGTGGGGGACGTGACGCTTGACCCCGCGACCCATCGCGTGAGCCGAGCGGGCACTCCCATCGAACTCAGCGCCAAGGAGTTCTCCCTGCTCGAGTACTTCATGCGACATCCCGGGGAGGTCTTGTCCCGCACCCGGCTGATCGAGCACGTGTGGGACTTCGCGTACGAGGGTGACTCCAACGTGGTGGACGTGTACGTCCGGTACCTGCGGGAGAAGGTCGATCGCCCATTCGGTTCGGACTCGATCGAGACCGTCCGGGGAGCCGGCTATCGCCTGAGGGAGGAGCCCGCGAGTGCGCCTACCGATCAGGGCTAGGCTCACGCTCATCTCGGCCGCCCTCATGGCCATGGTCCTGGCCGTCTCGGGAGCGTTCCTGTACTTGCGCTTACGGGCCGATCTATTGGAAGCCGTTGACTCCGGGCTGGAGTCCCAGGCTGCGGCCCTCCTGCCGAACCTGCTGCGATCGGATGGGGCGTTTGGGGAAGGAGGCGGCCTGGTCGATCCCGGCGACGCGTTCGCGCAGGTCCTGGGCACCGGCGCCGTGGTCATCCAGTCCTCCCCGGGGCTGCGGAGCGCTCCGCTCCTCACCGAGGCGGAGGTGGCTGGGCTGCGCGGGCCACGGTTCCTCGAACGCGTCGCACAGACCGTGAACGAGGAGGTTGAGGCCCGGCTCCTCGCGGTCCCGGTCGCCGACGGTCGGGTGCTGGTGGTAGGGGCGTCCCTGGACGACCAGCACGAGGCGCTGGCCCGACTGGCCGCGCTCATGGCCGTCGGCGGACCCTTGGTCCTCATCTTGGCCGGGGGGGTCGGGTGGGTCGTGGCGGGCGCGGCGCTCCGACCGGTGGAGCGGATGCGGATCCAGGCCGCGGCCATCTCGGCATCGGAGCCGGGCCGACGGCTCCCACCGGCGGGGACCGGTGACGAGGTCGCCAGGCTGGGAGAGACCCTGAACGAGATGCTCGACCGGCTGGAACAGGCGCTCCAACGGGAACGGCGGTTCGTTGACGAGGCCAGCCACGAGCTCCGGACGCCGCTGGCCAACTTGCGGGTCGAGCTCGATCTGGCGCTCCGTCGGGCTCGAAGCTCAGAGGAGCTCGAGGCGGCGCTGCGAAGCGCGGCGGATGAGACCGAGCGGCTGGCCCGGCTGGCGGAGGACCTCCTGGTCCTGGCCCGGGCGGACCGGGGGCGGGTTCCGGTGCGGCGGGAGGAGGTCGACGTGGCCGAGCTCGTCGATGGCGAGGTCGATGCCTTCGCCGCCCGGGCCAGGCAAGCCGGGGTGACCATCGAGGCTCGTGTGCCGACGGGCCTGCGGTCGAGCATCGATCCCCTTCGGATGCGGCAGGCCGTCGGGAATCTGCTGGACAACGCGGTCCGCTCCACACCGCCACTGGGGACGGTGACCATCGAGGTGGTTCACGCCGACGGCTTTCTGTCGTTGGAGGTTCGGGACTCCGGTGAGGGCTTCCCGGCCGCCTTCCTGCGCAACGCCTTCGAGCCGTTCGCCCGGCCGGACGCCCCCCGGTCGCGGCCGGACCGGGACGCGGGCTCGGGGCTGGGGCTGGCCATCGTGCGAGCTGTGGCCGAGGCCCACGGCGGAACGTTGAAGGCCGCGAACCGACCGGAGGGGGGTGCGGCTGTCAGGCTTCGCATCCCCGATACTCGCCTCTCATCCTCGGCTCACGATCCTCTCACCACGCGGCGCTCACCCTACGAAGGCAGGACGCCTTGACAGGGATATGGGACCCGAGGAGGGAACGGATGGATCGACGGGCCAGGTGGATCGGGGGTGGGGCGTTGGCCATCGCCCTCATCGATGGGGGCACGGGGGTGGCCATCGCCACGGGGGGCGGCGACGACCGGCCGCTCGCCGGCCCGGCATTGGAGAAGGCCACTGCGGCCGCGCTGCGGCACACGGGTGGGGGGACCGTCATCGAGACCGAGGCCGGCGACGACGGCGCCGCGTACGGGGTGGAGATCCGCCTCCCCGACGGACGCGTGGTCGAGGTCGGCCTCGATGCGAGCTTCGACGTCATCGGGCAGGAGAGCGATGACGATGGCTCCGCAGACGCGGAGTCGAACGGCGACTGACGAGACAGCTCCGACAGGGAGGTCGTGATGGATCGCAAGCTGGCAGGACTTGGTGTCGCGGTCATGCTCCTCATCGGGGGCGTGCAGGGTGGGATTGCCACCGCCGCCGCAGCGTGTCCGCGGCCCCTCCCTCAGGGGAGCGATCCGGTGACCCTCGATCCGGCCGACTTCGTGGCGCAGATCGACAACCCATATCTCTCATTCCCGCGGGGCGCCAGGTGGGTGTACCGGGAGACCGATCCCCAGGGGTCCTCGCAGAAGGTCCGAGTGACCGTCACGACCCATGCGAAACAGATCCTGGGCATCGACGCGACGGTGGTCCACGACGTCGTCACCGAGAAGGGCCATCTGGTGGAGAACACCTTCGACTGGTACGCCCAGGACACATGCGGGAGCGTGTGGTACCTGGGCGAGAACACGAAGGAGTACGAGAACGGGAAGGTCGTCAGCACGGCCGGGTCGTGGGAGGCAGGTGTGGATGGCGCCCAGCCCGGCGTGGTCATGCCGGCCGACCGCCAGGTTGGTCTCGCCTACCGGCAGGAGTACTACGCGGGGGAGGCCGAAGATAACGCGGAGATCCTCAGCCTGGTAGAGCAGGCGCAGGTCCCATTCGGACACTTCCGTGACGTCGTGCTGACCAAGGAGACCACGCCGCTCGAACGCAGGGTCCTCGAGTACAAGCTCTACGCGAAGGGGATCGGCGTGGTGCTCGCCATCAGCGTGTCCGGCGGCTCCGACCGGGAGGAGCTCGTCCGCTTCACCCCGGCCTCCGCCTAGCGGCCTGGGGAGTGGAGATGACCATCAGGTTCCTGTGCACGGCGTTGTCGGCGACGCTCCTGATCGGCGCGTGCACCGGGGGCGGCGGCCAGGCCGCCGCCCCCGTTCCCCCTGGGTCGAAGGAGATCCCCCAGCCCGTCGTGCCGCACCTCCCCGTGGCCCCCGAGAGCCGGCGGGTCGACCTGCGCGTGCCGACCTTCTCTCACCCCACCGAGGTGACGAACCTATTGTTCCCCGTCTCGAAGCAGGCGTCGGTCCTGTTCCTGGGCCACGTCGACGGCAAACCGTTCCGGACGGAGGTCACGCTGCTCCCCGACAAGAGGATCGTGCAGTGGGAGGGCCAGCGGATCGAGACGCTCGTCTCCCAGTACATGGCCTATCTCGGCGGGCGGATCCAGGAGGTGGCGTAACGCATCCTCCACGCCCTGACCCCGTCCGACGTCACCGCCATGAACATCCAGTTGGGGAGGCTTCAGATCGCGTCGGTGGAAGGAGCAGTGGCCAGGGCCACCCGAGCGGCAAGGAAGCTCCGGGCAGTTACCGCAGGGCTCGTGTAGCAGCCGTAACCCGGCCTCGCGGCGGCCGGGTCGTCCCCCGCACCACCAGGCGCGGCGACAGCACGACGTGGCGGCCCCGTCGGCGGCCGTCGTCCAGCCGCTCCAACAGGAGCCTGACGGCCATGGCGCCGATCTCGCGCCTCGGCTGGTCGATGGTCGTCAGATCGATGTGCCCGAGCGCGGCCAGTGCCGTGTTGTCGTAGCCAACCACGGATACGTCTTCGGGTACCCGGGCCCCGTGCCGTTCCAACGCGTGCAGCGCGCCCACCGCGGCCAGGTCGTTCGCCACGAACACCGCGGTGGGCATCGCTCGCGACGCCAGGACGCGGTCGATCCCTGCCGCACCGCCCTCTTCCGTGAAGGCCCCCGGGGCCACCACCGCAGCGCGAGCCAGTCCGTGATCGCGCATGGCTTCCAGGTATCCCGAACGCCGAGACGCCGACCCGGCTCCGGTCCCGCCGTCGACGTGAGCGATATCTCGATGCCCCAACGACACGAGATGGTCGACCGCCATCCTCGCACCGGCGCGATCGTCGTTGGTGACCGAATCGACCGAGGGCCACCGCGAGGCCCGAGCGATGAGTACCACGGGGACCGATGAGGCGGCCGAGAGGATCAACGAAGCAGGCAGCACCGGCCCGGCCAGGATCAGGCCGTCGGTTCGAAGCTGCAGGAGGGTCTCGATGGCTTCCCACTCGCGCTGGGCCATGCGGCTGCCGGTGTTGATGAGGGCTCGGTACTCAGCCGAGAGGGCCTCGGCCTCGATCCCGTCGACGACTTCCGCGAAGTAGAGGTTGTGGAGATCGGACAGCATCACACCGATCACGTTGGTCCGATTTCGGACGAGTGACCGGGCGACGGCGTTCGGACGGTAACCGAGCTGCTCGGCGGCGCGAAGGACCGCCTTCCGCTTCTCCTCCCGGACCATGGGTGAGCCACGAAGCGCCAGCGAGACCAGCGACTTGGATACTCCCGCTCGCTCGGCCACGTCCAGGATGGTCGGATGGCTCTGCCTTCGGCCGCCCCGGCGCACGGGGGCCGCGTGCCGGACCGGCGCCGTTCGATTCACACGCCAACCCGTTGGTGCTTGCGCTCGGCCTCGTGCTCCGCCTTCGCCAGCAGCACCTCCTGGCGCTCCGAGGTTTCGGGGACCCCCACGTCCCACCAGGCGTCCCCGCCCGTCCACGTCTCGGGGTCCGTTCGGATCACGATCACCGCCGTCCGGTCGGCTCCCCGCGCTTGCTCGAGCGCCCCCTCCAGCGCCTCGAGCGTCGACACCTCGATCGCCATCGCACCCATCGACCGGGCATGCGAGACGAAGTCGACGTACGCGATCTCCCTCGCCCGAACGTGCTCGATCAGGTTGTTGAAGTGCGCCGCGCCCTTGGACGCCTGGAGCCGGTCGATGACCCCGTAGCCGCCGTTGTCGCACAGCACGACGATGAACCGGTGCCCGGAGAGCACCGATCCGTAGATGTCGGAGTTGGCCATCAGGTAGGACCCGTCGCCGCAGAACGACAGCACCGTGCGATCGGGGAGCGCCATGGCGGCACCCCAGGCCCCGGCGATCTCGTAGCCCATGCAGCTGTAGCCGTACTCACAGTCGAAACTGCCCACCGACAGCGAACGCCAATGCTTGTTCAGCTCGCCGGGCAGTCCACCCGCGGCGGTGAGCGCGTAGTCGTTCTCGCGAGCGTGGCGGCTCACGGTCCGGATGACCGCGGCGTACGAGGGAGCACGGTCGTCGGCGGGAGGGGCCGCAGCCTCGTCCAGGTACGCGTTCCAGGCCGCGTACTCCTCTCGGGCCCGGTCCAGCCACGATGCCGGAGCCCGCCAGCCACCGAGGGCACCACCGATCGCTTCCAGAACGCGCCGCGCGTCACCGACGACGGACGTCGCCCGATGCTTGGTCGCGTCGTGGCGCCCGGCGTTCGCCGCGATCAAGCGCATCCCCTCGTTCCGGAACACGCTCCACGACCCGGTGGTGAAGTCCTGGAGCCGGGTGCCGACCGCGAGCACGACATCGGCATCGGCGGCCAACGCGTTGGCCGAGGAGCTGCCGGTCACGCCGATCGGGCCGGCGAAGCTCGGATGGTCCCACGTGAGCGAGGACTTTCCCGCGACGGTCTCGACGACGGGAAGGCCGTGGTCCAGGGCGAACCGCCCGAGCTCGTCTTCGGCCAGTGAGTAGTGGACGCCACCGCCGGCGACCACGAGGGGTGACCGGGCCGACCGGAGCAGGGACGCGGCCGCCTCCACCTCCACCGGATCCGGCCCGGGACGCCGAACCCGGTGCACGCGCGGTTCGAAGAACGCGGCCGGGTACTCGAATGCTCTGGCCTGGACGTCTTGAGGCAGGCCGATGAACGCCGGACCGCACTCCGCCGGGTCGAGCATCATGGCCACGGCCTGAGGCAGGGACTGCAGGATCTGCTCCGGGCTGGTGATTCGGTCCCAGTACCTGGTGACGGGGCGGAAGGCATCGTTCACGGCGGTCGTGGGGTTCCCGAAGTGCTCCACCTGCTGCAGGACCGGATCGTTCAGACGACTGACGAAGGTGTCGCCGGACAGGAGTAGGAGGGGGAGCCGGTCCGCATGGGCGATCGCCGCGGCCGTGACCATGTTCGTGGCCCCCGGCCCGATGGAGCTCGTCGCGACCATGATCTGGCGGCGCCTCCTCGCCTTGGCGAACGCCACGGCGGCCATGGCCATCGTCTGCTCGTTCTGCCCGCGCCAGGTGGGGAGCGCGTCGCCCGCGGCCTCGAGCGCATCCCCCAGGGCGGTCACGTTGCCGTGTCCGAAGATGGCGAAGACCCCGGGGAACAGTGGAACCTCCCGCTCGTCGATGACCGTTCGCTGGGTGATGAGGAACCGAACGATGGCCTGGGCCACGGTCAGCCTCATGGTCTCCATCGCCCCTCCTGGACCCGACGGTTGTGCGGCGATCCCTGCCTTGACACGCCGCGAGGCGGCACCTAGCCTACTCCCTCGTCTTGGAACGTTCCAACGGGGCTGGCTCGCGAGGGGGCATGCTCCGCAGATCGATCGTTCCGGTGCGGATGAGGAGGGGGCCGCGCTGATGCGGATCGCGGTGATCGGCGTGGGGCGCATGGGACTGGTCCACGCTGGGACGTTGGCTTACCTTCCTGCCGTCGACGTGCTCGTGACCGACGTCGATCGGGACCGTGCCCGGAGCGTGGCCGAGGAGCTCGGTGTGGAGGCCGCGGACGACGTCGCCGATGCCATGAAAGCTTCCGACGCGGTGGTGATCGCGGCCGCCACCGACGCGCACGCACCATTGGTCCACCAGGCGGCCGAGGCGGGGCTCCCCACGTTCTGCGAGAAGCCGATCTCGCTCGACGTGACGTCGACCGCGGAGGTCGTGACCCACGTCAGGGATGCGGGGATCGCCTTCCAGATGGGATTCCAGCGCCGGTTCGATCGCGGGTACCGAGCCGCCCGTGATCTGGTCGCCGGCGGCGGAATTGGGACCCTGTATGTGGTGCGGATGGCGGGACACGACCCCGCGCCGCCGCACGAGGCATACATCCCCGTCTCGGGAGGCATCTTCCGCGACTTCAGCGTGCACGACTTCGACGCCCTCCGGTTCGTCACCGGCCAAGAGGTGGTGGAGACGTACGCGGACGGCGCGGTGATCGGGTTCCCGGTCTTCGAGAAGTACGGGGACGTCGACACGGCCGTGGCTACGTTCCGGCTGTCGGGCGGGGCCTTCGGGATCCTCTCGGTCACCCGCCACGACCCCCTCGGCTACGACGTTCGGATGGAGCTGCTCGGTTCGGGCGACAGCGTGGTGGTGGGGTGGGACGGTCGGATGCCGCTCCGCTCCGTGGAGCCGGGGGCCCCGCCCGCACCCGCCGACCCGTATCCGCATTTCCAGGCCCGGTTCGCCGAGGCGTATCGGGCGGAGATGGAGTGGTTCGTCGGGCTCGCGGCGGGCCGGCGGGAGAGCCCCTGCACGGCCGAGGACGCCCTGGCGGCGCTCCGCATCGCCGTGGCCTGTGGCCGCTCCCGGGCCGAGCACCGGCCGGTGCGACTGGAGGAGGTCGGGTGAGCCGTCGCGTTGCACGCCTGGCCGGCGCCCCCATCTCGTGGGGTGTCTGCGAGGTCCCGGGATGGGGTTACCAGCTCGAGCCCGACCGGGTCCTCTCCGAGATGGCCGGCCTCGGCCTTCCGGCCACCGAGCTCGGCCCCGACGGATATCTACCCACCGACGCATCGAGGCTCGAGGCCATGCTGGTGGACCACGGGCTCGCCCTGGTGGCCGGGTTCGTGCCGGCGGTACTCCACGAGCCGGCCCGCCTGGAGGACCAGCTCGACCGGGTGGCGGGGCAGGCCGACGTGCTGGCCGCCGCCGGGGCCGAGGTCCTCGTCCTGGCGGCCGGCATCGGCCGGGACGGCTACGAGGCCGGCGCGGACCTCGATGCCCCCTCGTGGGCGTCGCTCGTGGGGGGGATCGGCCGGGTGATCGATCTGGGGTCCGAGCGGGGCCTGGCGGTGGCCCTGCATCCCCATCAGGGCACGGTGATCGAAGGACCCCGGCAGGTCGAGCGCCTGCTGGAGTCCTCGCCCGTGTCCCTGTGCGTGGACACCGGCCATCTGATGGTCGGAGGGGCCGACCCGGTCGAGCTCGCCGCGGCCGCGCGGGATCGCGTTGCCCACGTCCACCTGAAGGACGTCTCGGCGGAGCTGGCGGAGCAGGTGCGGACCGGATTGATGGGGTACCGGGACGCCGTGGCGAAGGGGATGTACCGGCCGCTCGGGTCGGGCGACGTGGACATCGAGGCCATCGTCTCGGCCCTCGAGGCGTCGGACTACGATGGCTGGTACGTGCTGGAGCAGGACACGGTGCTGGAGGGGGCACCCGACGAGGGGAGCGGCCCGGTCCAGGACGTCGCCGCAAGCCTCGCGTTCTTCGAGCGGTTCGGCGTGCGGCTCGGACCATCGTCCGTGGCCGGTGTGTCGGTGTCGGAGGGGGGACACGCGATGGAGCGTCGCCCCGGAGGAAAGGAGGGGGAATGAACCGTCGAAGGTTGGCGGGGCTCCTGCTGGTGCTGGCCCTGTTCGGGGCGGCGTGCACCGGCGGCGGAGACGAGGGCGAGAACGGGGGTGCCGTAAAGCAGCGCGACTTCCGGTTCGTGGTCGTGACCCACGGCCAGGCCTCGGACCCGTTCTGGTCGGTGGCGGCCAACGGCGTGCAGGCGGCGGCCGAGGACATGGGGGTTCAGGTCGAGTACCAGGCCCCTGAGACGTTCGACATGGTGGCCATGAGCCAGCTGATCGACGCTGCGGTCGCCTCACAGCCTGATGGCCTGGTGGTGAGCATCCCCGATGCGGACGCGCTCGGTCCCTCGATCCGGGCCGCGGTGGACGCGGGGATCCCGGTGATCTCGATGAACTCGGGGAGCGACGTGTTCGCTGACCTGGGCGTGCTGGTGCACGTCGGACAGACCGAGTTCGAAGCGGGGCTCATCGCGGGCCAGCGATTCGCGGATGAGGGCGTGAAGAACGCCATCTGCATCAATCAGGAAGTAGGGAACGTGGCCCTGGACCTGCGTTGCCAGGGCTTCGAGAAGGGCCTGGGGCAGAAGGTGCCCGTGATCCCGGTCGACCTGGCCGACCCCACCGGCGCCCAGGAGACCGTGGCTGGAGTCCTTCAGCAGCAGTCGAACCTGGACGGCATCCTGACCCTGGGTCCCACGGGCGCGGAGCCGACCCTGGCGGCGCTCGACCAGGCCGGCCTGCTGGGGAAGGTGAAGTTCGCGACCTTCGACTTGTCGCCGAGGGTGCTCGAGGAGATCGACAAGGGCAACATGCTCTTCGCCATCGACCAGGCGCAGTACCTCCAGGGCTACCTGCCGATCGTCCTGCTCACGAAGTACCTGGAGACCGGGGCGCTCCCGCTCGGGAGCGTGGATCGGGTGATCCTCACCGGTCCCCAGATCGTGACCAAGGACACGGCCGCGCAGGTGATCGACTACTCGGCGGAAGGATTGCGGTAAGGACGAGGGTGATGGGGGCCTGCCGTTCTGCATCGGCAGGCCCCGATCACTAGGCTCGTTCCGACCGCACGAGGAGAAGGAGGCGCCGATGGCGACGGAGACAGCCCCCCCGCCCGCCGTTGCCCGAGATGAGCGGGTTCGCCGCGTGCGCCTGGTCTCGAGGCTGTTGTCCCGCCCGGAGCTCGGCGCGGTCGTGGGCCTCGCCGTGGTCTGGACGTTCTTCGCGGTCGTCGCCTTCGACAACAACTTCGTCAGCTGGACCGCTACCGCCGCCATCCTGAATCGGGCGGCTCCCTTGGGGATCCTGGCTGTGGCGGTGGCGATGTTGATGATCGCCGGGGAATTCGACCTGTCGATCGGGTCCATCCTGGGGTTCTGCGGCATGGCGATCATGCTGCTGGTCACGCCGGAGGCCGCCGGTGGATTCGGGTGGTCCCTGTGGCCGGCCATCCTGGTTGCCCTCGTCCTGGCGGTCCTCACCGGACTGATCAACGGGTGGCTCGTCATCACGACGAAGCTTCCGTCCTTCATCATCACCCTGGGAACGTTGTTCATCTTCCGAGGACTGACGGTCGCGATCACCAGGCTCCGGACGAACCGGACGCAGCTCGGCAACCTGGACGAGGTCCCGGGGTTCGATCTGGCCCGGAAGCTCTTCGCCTCCAAGCTCACCCTGTTCGGGAGCACCTTCAACGTGTCGATCCTGTGGTGGGTCGGGTTGACGGTGCTCGCGACATGGGTCCTCCTCCGAACGCGCCAGGGGAACTGGATCTTCGGGACCGGCGGCGCGGTGGACGCCGCCCGCAACGTCGGCGTCCCGGTGCGAGCGGTCAAGATGGCGCTCTTCGTGACGACCGCGTTCGCCGGGTTCCTGGTCGCGACCATCCAGGCCGTCGAGTTCACGGGGGCCGACACCCTGCGCGGCCAAGGCCAGGAATTTCAGGCCATCATCGCCGCCGTGGTGGGCGGTTGCCTCCTCACGGGAGGCTACGGGTCCGCCGTCGGCGCCGCCGTGGGGGCGCTCATCTTCGGCCTCGTCCAGCAAGGCATCGTGATCACCGGCATCCAGGGTGACTGGTACCAGGTGTTCATCGGGGGGGTCTTGGTCGTGGCGGTGATCCTCAACAATTTCGTCCGGCTGAAGGCGGCGGCACGGCGATGAGCTCCAATGGAGGACCGCTGCTCGAGGTCAGGGGCATCTCGAAGTACTTCGGGAGCGTCATCGCGCTGAAAGACGTCTCCATGTTCGTCCGAGCCGGGGAGGTCACGTGCCTCCTCGGCGACAACGGCGCCGGGAAATCCACCCTGATCAAGACGCTCTCGGGCGTGTACCGGGCCGACGAGGGCGAGTACCTGTTCGAGGGGGAGCCGATGGACTTCCGGTCCCCCCGCCACGCCCTCGAGCGCGGCATCGCCACGGTCTATCAGGACCTGGCGATGATCCCGCTCCTTTCGATCTGGCGGAACTTCTTCCTCGGTTCCGAGCCGACGAAGGGATGGGGCCCCTTCCGTAGGTACGACGTCGAGTACGCCACGGCGACGACCCGAGACGAGCTGGGCAAGATGGGGATCGACATCCGCGACCCGGACCAGCCGGTGGGAACCCTCTCTGGGGGCGAGCGCCAGTCGGTGGCGATCGCCCGCGCCGTCCACTTCGGCGCCAAGGTGCTCATCCTGGACGAGCCGACGGCATCCCTGGGCGTCAAGCAGGCCGGGGTGGTGCTCCGGTACATCGTCCAGGCCAAGCAGCGAGGCATCGGGGTCATCTTCATCTCGCACAACCCGCACCATGCCTACCCGGTGGGCGACCATTTCGTGATCCTCCGGCGGGGGCAGGTCTACGGGGACTTCACGAGGGAGGAGCTCGCCCTCGAGGGCCTGGTACAGATGATGGCGGGAGGGGAAGAGCTGGAGAACCTGGCCCACGAGCTCGAGCGGGCCGCGGCTGGGGGCACCGCCGCGGAGGACCTTCGCAAGGCCGCGGCGTTGCTCGAGGCTGAGACCGGGACTCGCGAGGACCGGAAGCCACCCCAGGGACCGGTCCCCGGTCCCGGCGGCTGAGGTGCCTGAGGCCTTCGACGTCCTCACCATGGGGCGGGTCGGGGTGGATCTGTACCCCGAGCAGAGCAGGCTCCATCTCGCCGACATCAGCACGTTCGCCAAGTCCCTGGGCGGGAGCCCCACGAACGTGGCGGTAGGGGCGGCGCGCTACGGGCACCGCGCCGGGGTGTTCACGAAGGTCGGCAACGACGGCTTCGGTGCCTACGTGAGGTCAGCGCTTCGCTCGTTCGGGGTCGACGACAGCTACGTCGGCACCGATCCGGAGCTTCGAACCCCGATCGTCTTCTGCGAGCTCTTCCCGCCGGACTCCTTCCCCTTGCTCTTCTACCGTGAGCCGAAGGCGCCCGACATGAACCTGACTCGGGACGACCTCGACCTCGACGCCATCCGAGACGCCAGGATCTTCTGGACCACCGGGACCGGCCTCTCGGACGAGCCCAGTCGATCCGCCACGACCGCCGCCCTGGAGGCCCGGGGACGCTCCCGCATCACCGTCCACGACCTGGATTTCCGTCCCTCGTTCTGGCCGGCGCCGGACGAAGCCGGGGGCCGGCAGCGCCGGGCCCTGGACCACGCGACGGTCGCCGTCGGCAACCGGGAAGAGGTCGCGATTGTCGTGGGGGAGGGTGAGCCTGAGGCCCAGGCCGAGCGGCTTCTCGGTCTGGGACTCGAGTTGGCCGTGGTGAAGCTGGGACCCGACGGTGTGCTCGTTGCTTGGGAGGGCGGGATGGAGCGCTTTCCGCCGGTGCCGGTGAACGTGGTGAACGGGCTCGGCGCGGGGGACGCCTTGGGGGCGGCGCTTTGTCATGGCCTCCTGGAGGGATGGGAGATGATCAGGACGATCAGGTTCGCCAATGCGGCGGGGGCCTACGTTGCCTCCCAGCTCGCATGCGCGGACGCCATGCCGGACGAGGACCAGGTGCTCGCCCTCATGACACATGCCTGAGGTCGCCCCCGCCCCACGCCCGCAGCAGGGCAACGCACCCCGGATGGATCAATACCGACGGATGCGCGGGCGGGCCCAATACCACCTGGACGACGGCCTCGGCGAACTGCTCGGACGGGGTGGTCTCCCAGGACACTCCCTCGAACCAGGACGCGGAACGGGGAAGGTCCTGGGCGGCCAGGAACGCGGCCCGAACGTTGTGCTGCTCCGGGCAGGTGAACTCCATGTGATGGGCGAACTCGTGGACCAGCGAGGCCCGCAGGTTCGGCGCAGTGCCGGGGATGCGGATCGTGACCAGTCGGCTGCCGGGGTCGTACGACCCGCGGCCGTCGAGCTCCCAGGCTCCCTGGACCGTGACGGGGGCGAGGCAGCTTCGGCGGGCGGGGAACGCCTCGACGAACTGCTCCCACGTCGTCACGATGAGCGCTCGCAGGTCTGCCGGGGACCCTCTCGTGACCGACAGGTCTGCGGGTCCCGGGCCACTGCCCGGCAGGACCAGGGCGAACAGGAGCAGGAGGGCCGGGAGCCTTCGCACCGCAGCCCGAGGGTACCGGCACAGGCACCCGGCCGTGGCCGGGGGTTCGGGCGATGAGCGAGCTGCTCCGTCCCGCCGGAACGCTGGCCGACGGGCCGGACCCGGTGATCCTCATGCCGGACGCTGCCGGGTGGGGGTACACCGCCCTGCGCGTGATCGCCCTCGCGCCGGACGAGCGCCGAGTCGTCACCCTCGAGGGATTCGAGGCCGCGGTCCTCCCGCTCTCGGGCTCGTGCCGGGTCGAGGTCGGACCGCATGCATTCGAGCTCGACGGGCGCGCCGACGTCTTCTCCCGCGTCAGCGACTTCGTCTACCTCCCGGAGGGAAGCCAGGCCGTCCTCACCAGCCACGGCCGTGGCGAGTTCGCGTTTCCTACGGCGCGCGCCGAGCGGCGACTGGAACCCGCCTACGTGCCGGCCCGAGCAGTGGCCGTGGAGGTCCGAGGAGGCGGCGCGGCCACGCGGCAGATCAACAACTTCATGTCGGCCGACGCGTTCGAGGCGGAGCGGCTCATCGCGGTCGAGGTGCTCACACCGGACGGGAACTGGTCGTCGTTCCCACCGCACAAGCACGACGAGCTCACCGAGCGCGAGGTGCCGCTGGAGGAGATCTACTACTTCCGGATCCGGGGGGACGGCGGGTTCGGGCTGCACCGCACGTACACCCCTGATGGCGACATCGACGTCACCGTGACCGTGCGCGACGGCGACGTGTTCCTGATCCCCCGGGGCTATCACGGGCCATGCGTGGCCCCACCGGGCCACACGATGTACTACCTGAACGTCATGGCCGGGCCGGCCGAGCGAGCCTGGCGCGTGTGCACGGATCCCACGCACGAGTGGTTGTGGGACCTCTTCGCCGATCTCGGCCCCGACCCCCGGTGCCCGCTCACAACGGCCGACGGCCCGCGATACGTGCCCTCCTAGTGCGCTTCGTGTCACCATCCTCCCGGGTGCTCGGTTTGCCCCATGAGCGCCAGGGTATGGGGTCCGAGGGCGCCTGGATCGAGGCGCTCAGGGGGGAGGAACGCACCATGGCGACCACGAACGGCTCACGGTCCGGTTCGTTGATTCGGAAGGCCGCGATCATCGGGTTCGGGGTCCGAACACTCGTACGGGACATCGACGTGGCGAAGCGCGAGATCTCCGAGAAGGTGAAGCAGGCGGGGGTTGGGGCGGGCATGTTCGCGGCCGCCGGCATCCTGGCACTGTGCGCCCTCGGCGCGTTCACGGCGGCGGCCATCCTGGCGCTAGCCATCGTGCTCCCCGCCTGGGCCTCGGCCCTGATCGTGGGAGGTGTCTGGGCGCTTCTGGCCCTCGTCCTCGCGCTGGTGGGAAAGGGCAAGGTGGAGAAGGCCACCCCGCCCATACCGAAAGATGCGGCCGAGGCCATGAAGGACGACGCCCGCTACCTCGCCAGGGAGCTGAAGCGGGGAAGATAGAGGGCGTGAAGGAGATCCTCCGGTCTGTCGACGCGTTCCAGCAGCGGCATGCCGCCATCGGGTTCCCCTTCGCGGTGGTCAAGAAGTTCGGTGACGACCAGGCCGGGAACCTGGCCGCGCTGATCGCCTACTACGGCTTCTTCTCCCTGTTTCCCCTGTTGCTCGTGCTCGTGACCGTCCTGGGCATGGTCCTGCGCAACAACCCCGACCTCCAGACACGCATCCTCGATTCGGCGCTGGCCAACTTCCCAGTCATCGGAATCGAGATCTCCCGCAACGTCCACGCGCTCGAAGGAAGCGGCGCGACGCTCGCCCTGGGAATCGCGCTGACCCTGTGGTCAGGCCTGGGGGTGATCAAGGCCACGCAGGCCGCGATGAACACGGTGTGGAACGTTCCCTTCGAGCACCGGCCGAATTTCCTCAAGTCCACGCTGCGAGCGCTGATCATGCTCGGGGTGCTGGGCGTGCTGACCCTGGCCTCCGCCGCAGCGGGAAGCGTCGGCGGTGGGAGCGATCAGTGGTGGTTGGTGATCCTGGGTCTGGCCGTCTCGCTCGTGATGAACCTGTTCCTGTTCCTTCTCGCGTTCCGCATCCTGACCAGCGAGAACCTCACCTGGAGCGACGTGCTGCCCGGCGCGGCGGTGGGCTCGGTGGCCTGGACGACCCTCCAGGCCCTGGGCGGGTACTACGTGAGCCACCAGCTCCAGGGGGCAAGCGAGGTGTACGGGACGTTCGCCATGGTCATCGGGTTGCTGGCTTGGATCTTCATCGGAGCCCAGGTAACGCTGCTCGCCGCAGAGGTCAACGTGGTGCGGAAGCGGCACCTCTGGCCGAGGAGCCTGGTGCAGCCACCGTTCACCGACGCGGACGTCCAGGCCATGACCAACTACGCGAAGCAGGAGGACCGCCGGCCGGAGGAGCGGATCGACGTCGAGGTCGACGGCCCTCGCTCGAACGCGGGGGGCTCGGCCGGCCGCTAGCTTCCGGATACGCCAGGTGGCGGCCGGGACCCTTCGAACCCGGGTGGTCTACCATCCAAACGAGCGGCGGCGCCCCGTTGGGTGACCTCATGGCCCGGGAGGTATCCGCCCCCGAAGGAAGGACGAGCGATGGCCAAGGCCACGCAGACCGACCCATTCCGCACCAAGGACGGGGACAGCGGGGTGAGCAGCCAGCCTCTGTTCCATCAGCACGGGGAGGAGGTCCAGGAGTTCGGGAAGATGCGGTTGCTCCCGATCGCGCTGGGCTACGAGGCTCGCGTGGAGAGCTGCCAGCTGCTGAACCAGATCCTCTCGGACTCGATGATCCTGTACGCCATGTACAAGAAGCACCACTGGCTGGTCCGGGGCCCCACCTTCTTCCAGCTGCACCTGTTGCTGGACAGGCACGCCGACGAGCAGCTCAAGCTCATCGACGTGCTCGGAGAGCGGGTGCAGACCCTGGGCGGGGTGGCCGTAGGCGACCCCCGTCTCGCAGCGGAGATCACGACGATCCCTCGTCCTCCGGACGGGGCCGAGGACGTTCCCTCGATGCTCTCCAGGCTCCTCGAGGCTCACGAGATCATCATCACGAAGGTCCGCAATGCCATCACGAAGACCGCGGAGACCCGGGACGACGGCACCAACGACCTGCTGATGAGTGACGTGCTGCGGACGAACGAGCTTCAGGTCTGGTTCATCGCCGAGCACTTGGTGGACGTCCCGGTCGTTCGGGTCTGACGGCGCTGCAGAGCTCGAGCCCCAGGAAGGGGATCACTCGCCCCGGGCGAACAGCCTGCTGAGTCCGAGCCATCGCCGCTTGGACGGCTGGACCTTCACGAAATCGGGCTGGTCGATGCGTCGGAGCTGCGCGCACAGATCCACCAGCATCTCGCGGGTAACCGGGATATCTGCCGAAGCAAGAGACTGAGACTCGGAACGGTGCCGTTGGAGCTCGTCGTACATGGCTCGAGCGATGCCCGGCTCCCGATCGATGAGGCGAAGCAGCGCCGGCCGCGTGAGCTCCAAAGCCGACACGCCGCTCTCCGCGGCGATCGTGGCCGTGCGAGGTCCGCCGTCGATCACGGCGATCTCGCCGAAGTACGACCCCGACCCCAGCGTGGAGACCTCCTTGCCGGAGATGCTGACCCTGACCGTCCCTCTCGCGAGGACGAAGAACCCTTTCCCCTTCTCGCCCTCCGTGACGATGGGGACGCCGGGCTGGTACTCGATGGCGTGGGACGAACCGAGCACCGATGACAGCTGGCCCTGCGTCAGCCCGGAGAACAGTGGGATGGATCGGAGGGTCTCGAGGTGCTCGGACTTGATCCACCGAAGCCCTAGCCAACTCGCCACGATGAGGATGAGGAAGATGGCGCCCGGGACCAACCAGGAAGCCACGACCCCGGCGATGACCGGAACTGACACCGCGTCCCCCGCCCTCGAAGGGGGTGACGATAGCTCCGCGCGCTGACGAGCGCAAAGCGCCCGTCCGTGCTCAGCTCTGATCGGATTCCGAGGAGCCGGCGTGGATCGCCCGCACGGTCTCGATAGTGTCGGCGTCCTCGGGGCGCTTGTCGAGACGATAGCCCTTCACCCGGGCAAACCGTAGGGCCAGACCGGCCGGGTACCTCGGGCTGCGCTGTACCCCGTCGAAAGCCACCTCCACGACCAGCTCGGGTCGCACGTAGACCGTGAAGTCGTCGCGGCGGGTCTCGAGCTGGAGGAACCGCTCGGTCTGCCACGCGAGCATCTCGTCGGTCATGCCTTTGAACGTCTTTCCCAGCATCACGTAGCCTCCGGTTGCCGGGTCACTGGCACCCAGGTGGAGGTTGCTGAGCCAGCCCTGCCGGCGCCCGTGTCCCCACTCCACGGCCAGCACCACGAGGTCGAGCGTGTGCGCTCGCTTGACCTTCAGCCAGCTCGCTCCCCGCCGGCCGGCCTCGTACGGGGCATCGAGCGCCTTGACCATCACACCCTCGTGACCGCGCTCGAGCGCGCCGTCGAGGAACCGGTCGGCCTCCTCCGGGTCGGCCGTCAGGATCCTCGGCACCCCCAGCTCTTCCGGGATGCGAGCGTCGAGCGCCGCGATCCGCTCCTCGGCGGGCTTGTCGATGAGGTCGTCGCCGTCCAGATGCAGGACGTCGAAGTAGAACGACGAGAGCGGAACGGTCCGGCGAAGCTCCGGCACGTCCAGTCGGCTACCGAAGCGGCTCATCGTCATTTGGAACGGATGCGGGCGCCCGTCCGGACGGAGCGCGATTGCCTCCCCGTCCAGGATCAGGGCGTTGACCGGCAGCGCGCGAACGGCCTCGACCACCTCCGGCACCCGATCGGTGATGTCGGCCAGGTTGCGCGTGAACGCGCGGACGTCGCCGTCGAGCCGATGCACCTGGATCCGGGCGCCGTCGAGCTTCCACTCGATGGCAGCGGGATGGATCCGCCCCAGTGCGTCCGTGAGATCGGTGGCGGTCTGCGCCAGCATCGGCTGGATCGGCCGCAACATCGTGAGCCGGAACCCGGCGAGACCTTGGGTCCCGTTCGCGACGGCCTCGGCCGCCACGACGCCGAGGTCCCCGGCGACCATCAGCGCCCGGCGGACCTCCGGTGCCGGCACGCTCGCCGCCTTGGCAACGGCCTCGACCATGATCCCCTCGAGCGCACCCTGCCGGATCTCGCCGGAGAGGAGGCCGAGAAGGAACCGTTGCTCCTGCTCCGTCGTTCGACTGAACAGTTCGGTGACCTCGCCCCGCCGCGTCGCCTGCGACCCCTTCCCGCTCGCGGCGGCGATCCGGTTGAGCGCGGCGTGTACCTCACGAACCTCGAGCGTGGGCGGGAGAGTGGCGGGAGGCGGCAGGTGGCGAAGCGATGCCCACCCCACGCCCACCGTCCCCTGCGGCAGGACGCCTGAGAGATAGGCGACCGCGATCGGGACCTCGTCCGGCCCCAAATGACGAAGGGTGGCGGCCAGCAGGTCGATCTTGGCCAGCCGCGACCGCGTTTGTCCCACCGCCGCCGACGTCCGCGCGATCTCATCGAGGAGCACGTGGGAGATTCTGCGACACGGCGACGGCTGGTGAGGTGTGTGGCAGGATGCTCAACCGATGATCGAGAACGTCGGAGGCAGCGGTGGCTGAGATCTTGGACGAACCGCGACAAACGATGCTGCGGCTGCCGCTGCCTGTTGACCTCGGGCTGACGTTGGCGATCCTCGCCCACGGCAAGGCTCATCCGTGTGTCCGGTCGAACCCCGACGGCTCGTGGTGGCGGGCGACACGAACCCCGCTCGGTCCGGCCACGACGCGCTTCGTCCCGACCGACGGGGGGATCCGTGCAGAGGCATGGGGGCCTGGGAAGGAGTGGGCGCTCGATGCGGCACCGGAGCTTCTCGGTGCGCGCGATCCGGTGGATGGATTCGATCCGGCTCCGGGCATCGTCCGCGACCTGCACCGTCGGATGACGGGTCTGCGGATCCCGAGGTCCCGGGCCGTGTTCGAGGCCCTGGCGCCCACGATCCTGGAACAGAAGGTGCCGGGGGCCGAGGCGTTCGCGAGCTACCGGAACCTCGTTCGGGCCTTCGGCGAGACCGCGCCTGGTCCGGGAGGCCTGCGGCTGCCACCCTCGCCGGAGGCCCTCGCCCGGACCCCCTATCCGGCGTTCCATCCCCTGGGGATCGAACGACGGCGTGCGGACACGCTGCGTGCAGCAGCTTCCCGTGCCGTCCGGCTGGAGGAGACCGTCGGGATGCCGCTGCCGCAGGCGTACCGGCGGATCGAGGCGTTCCCCGGCGTGGGGCCGTGGAGCGCCGCCAGGGTGGCCATGGTGGCGCTCGGCGACGCCGATGCGGTTCCGCTCGGCGACTACCACTTCCCCCACATGGTGGCGTGGGCATTCATCCGTCGGCCCCGTGGGTCCGACGAGCAGATGCTGGAGCTCCTGGAGCCTTTCGCGGGCCATCGGGGGCGCGTCCTCCGGCTGCTGCTTGCTGCCGGCGTAAGCGCGCCGCGGTACGGACCGCGTATGTCGCTCCGTTCGATCGAACGCATCTGACCGCGCAGCCGGGGGAAGCGGCCAGGCTGCGCCCCGGGAGGAGCCGGTACCATCCGGCCATGAGCCTGCTGGAAGCCGCCGCCCTGGCCGTCGAAGCCGGGGGCACGACGATCCTCGAGGACCTGTCATTCTCCCTTCGGGCGGGGGACAAGGTCGGCGTAGTCGGCAGGAATGGAGCCGGGAAGACCAGCCTGCTCCGGGTCCTGGCCGGGGAGGCCCCAGCCGTCCGTGGGACCGTGACCCGGCGAGGGGCCCTGGGCTACCTGCGCCAGGACCCGCGCCAGCATCGTGCGGACCAGGACCACTCGGCACTCGTGCACGTGCTGGAGGCGCGAAGTCTCCAGGCGATGGCCGAGCGCCTGGAGAAGCTCCGCCTGACCATGGAGGGCCGGCCCACCGAGAACGCCGTGGCCAGGTTCGCTCGGTTGGAGGAGCGGTACCGCGCGGCCGGCGGCTATTCGGGCGAGGCCGAGGCTCGCAGGATCGCGGTGGGGCTCGGGCTGTCCCAGGACCGCCTGGGACTCCCGGTCCGGGCCCTGTCCGGGGGCGAGCGGCGGCGCCTAGAGCTCGCGCGGATCCTGTTTGGCGGCTCGGACGTCCTGCTCCTCGACGAGCCCACCAACCACCTCGACAGCGACGCGAAGGTCTGGCTGATGAGCTTCCTGGCCGGCTACCGCGGCGCCGTGATGGTGGTGAGCCACGACATCAAGCTGCTCGACGCCGCCATCAGCCGCGTCCTACACCTGGACCGCGACGGCGTCGTGGTCTATCGAGGGACCTACTCCGAATATCGCGAGGCAAGGCGGTTGGACGAGCTCCGTCTCACGGCCCTTGCTGCGCGGCAGCAGACCGAGATCAAGCGTCTGAAGTCGTTGGCCGACTCGATGCGGGGCCAGACCGAGAAGCGGGCCCGGAAGGCCAAGACCCTCGACACCAGGGTGCATCACCTGGCGGCCAGGGCCGTGGCCGCCCCGGCGAAGGAGCGGCGCGTCCGCTACCGGTTCCCCGAGCCGCCCCATTCTGGCCGGCTGGTCATCGAGGCCTCGGGCGTGACCAAGGGTTACGGCGGCCCCCCGGTGTTCGAGGACGCGACCTTCGACCTGTCCCGGGAGGAGCGGCTGCTTGTCATGGGCCTGAACGGCGCGGGCAAGACCTCGCTCCTTCGGATCGTGGCTGGGGTGTCGGAGCCCGATGCCGGGAGCGTGCGGCTGGGGACCGGGGTCTCGCTCGGCTACTACGCCCAGGAGCACGAGGGCATCCGTGACGGCGTGGACGTCCTCGCGCACGTCCGATCCGAATCCAGGGATGCCTCCGACCAGGACCTCCGGGGACTGCTCGGCATGTTCGGGCTGACCGGCGAGATCGCGTTCCGCGACGCCGGTACGCTGTCGGGTGGCGAGAAGACCAAGCTCGCGCTGGCGCAGCTGGTCGCGGGACGCCGCAACCTGATCCTGCTCGACGAGCCGACCAACAACCTCGATCCTCCCTCACGGGCGGCGATCGGGGGAGCGCTCGCAGCGTGGCGCGGCGCGATGGTGTTGGTCAGCCACGACGTCGAATTCGTTGAGACCCTTGCACCCCAACGTGTGCTGATGATGCCCGAGGGAACACTCGACTACTGGAGCGACGACCTGCTCGAGCTCGTGGCGCTGGCCTGACTGACGCCGGTATGCTCGGCACCCCTCGAGGCGCGATGGAGCGATGCACGTGAGCGACACGATCTGGGACGGCCCGGCCGACGTGGTCTTCACCGGCGGCGCCGTCTACACGGTCGATCCCGCACGCACCTGGGCCCAGGCTGTCGCCGTGAAGGACGGACGCATCGTCACGGTGGGAACCGACGGATCGGTCGCCGACCTCATCGGGCCGAAGACTCAGGTCCACGATCTGGGCGACAGGATGCTCCTTCCGGGGTTCCAGGACGCCCACGTCCATCCGCCCTCCGGCGGCCTGGAGATGCTTCAGTGCAACCTGAACGTGGCGTACACCCGCGAAGGCTACGAGCGCATCGTGGCCGACTACGCGAGCGAGCATTCCGACGTCGAGTGGATCCGGGGCGGAGGGTGGTCGATGGACTCGTTCCCCGGCGGGACCCCGACCAAGGACATCCTGGACCATATCGTCCCCGACCGGCCGGTGTACCTGCCGAACCGTGACGGCCACGGGGCCTGGGTGAACACACGAGCCCTGGAGCTGGCCGGCATCACCCGGGAGACCCCCGATCCTCCCGACGGGCGGATCGAACGGGACGGCGCGGGCGAGCCCTCGGGCACCCTCCACGAGGGGGCCATGGACCTGGTCGAAAACGTCACGCCCCCGGTCACCGAGGCGGAATGGGAGGAGGGCCTCCGGGTGGCCCAGCAGTACCTGCACTCGCTCGGCATCACCGCGTGGCAGGACGCGATCGTCGGTGGCCCGTACGAGACGCTCGGCGCCTACACCGCGACGGCAGGCAGGGACGAGCTTACGGCCCGGGTCGTCGGGTCCCTGTGGTGGGACCGGCACCGTGGCGAGGAGCAGATCGACGAGCTGGTCGCGAAACGAGATCGGAGCTCGGTAGGGCGGTTCCGGGCCACCACGGTGAAGATCATGCAGGACGGCGTGATCGAGGATTTCACGGCCGGGGTCCTGGATCCATATCTCGACCGCGACGGTATGCCGACCTCGAATCGGGGTATGTCGTTCGTCGACCCGGAGCCGCTGAAGGCCTCCGTGACTCTTCTGGACGCCGAGGGGTTTCAGGTCCACATCCATGCGATCGGGGAGCGGGCCGTCCGTGAGGCATTGGACGCCCTGGAGGCGGCGCGGGGAGCGAACGGGGCGAACGACCATCGCCACCACATCGCCCACATCCAGGTGGTCCATCCCGACGACATCCCGCGGTTCCACGAGCTCGGGGTGGTGGCGAACGCCCAGCCCCTGTGGGCCACGCTCGAGGGCCAGATGGTGAACCTCACGATCCCCTTCCTCGGCCCGGAGCGGAGCGGGTGGCAGTACCCCTTCGCCAGTTTGGTCCGGTCGGGGGCAAGGCTCGCCTTCGGGAGTGACTGGTCCGTGTCGAGCCCCAACCCGATGTGGGAGATGGCCATCGCCGTCCACCGCAAGGAGCCGCGTCGCTACGCGGACATGGTGGGCGAACGAGCGACGAAGGAAACATTCCTGCCGGACGAGCGCATCGACCTTGCGACGGCCATTCACGCCTTCACCATGGGCTCGGCCTACGTGAACCACCTGGACCAGGCGACGGGCTCTATCGAGGTGGGCAAGGAGGCGGACGTGGTGGTGGTCGATCGGAACCTGTTCGACCTGTCGCTCGACGAGCTGGCCGATGCGAAAGTGCAGCTGACCATGGTCGCGGGGGCGCCCGTGTTCGTCGATCCGTCGTTCGCGTGAGGAGCCTCCTCAACCGCTGGTCACCGAACGTTATTGCTGGCCCCCGAGGGCCCACGATACGATGTTGAACGGCTGTTCAATCCTGGTGGGAAGGATCCCGTGTCGCACGTAGCCGTGCCGATCGAACCTTCGAAGCTCCTGCCGGTGCTGGCGCGCGCGCCGGAAGCGAGGCGCACGCTCCCCGCGGAGGTCTACCTGTCGGCCGAGGTGTTCGCCTGGGAACAGGAGAGGTTCTTCGAGGGATCCTGGACCTGCGTTGGCCGGGCCGACGACCTCGATGCGCCGGGTGACCAGAAGGCGGTGCGCATCGGTGAGGAGGGGATCCTCCTCGTCCGAGATCGGGGCGGCGACCTCCGAGGGTTCTACAACGTCTGCCGCCACCGCGGCCACGAGCTCGTCGAGCCGGGCACGTCCCGCAACCTCCGTGCCATCAAGTGTCCGTACCACGCGTGGGTGTACTCGCTGGAGGGTGAGCTGGCCGGGGCCCCCCGGTTCGGCGACGGCCCCGGGTTCGACAAGGCCGACTACCCGCTCGTCCAGGTCCGGGTGGCCGAGTGGCACGGATGGATCTTCGTCGATGCCTCGGGCGACGCTTCGGACTTCACCGACCACGTCGGCAACCTCGATGGGCTTGTGGCGGCCTGGGAACCCGAGCGCCTATTCACGGCGGAACGACACGAGTACGTGGTTCGGGCCAATTGGAAGGGCATCACCGAGAACTACCACGAGTGCTACCACTGCCCGAGCATCCATCCCGCGCTCTGCAAGGTGACCCCCACCGACAGCGGCGAGACCTTCGCGCCCACCGGATGTTGGGTGGGGGGCTCGATGGAGCTCGAGGACCACGCGGAGACCATGTCGCTCTCCGGTGCGAGCGGCGGTGTTCCCATCCGCGGACTCGACGCGACGCAGCGACGGGAGGTCTATTACTTCGGCCTGTTCCCGAACCTGCTGATCAGCCTGCACCCCGACTACGTGATGGCGCACCGGCTCGAGCCGCTGGGCCCGGGAGAGACCTTCGTGGAGTGCACGTGGCTGTTCCCTCCGGAAGCCAGGGAGCGCGAGGAGTTCGATCCGGCGTATGCCGCAGAGTTCTGGGACATCACCAATCGCGAGGACTGGTCGGCATGCGAATCGGTGCAGCGTGGGTTGGCCTCCCGGGGCCAGCGGCAGGGCCCGTTCGCCGCGAGTGAGGACGAGGTCCACGCGTTCATGGCCATGGTGGCCCGGGGCTACCTGGAGGGCCGGATCGCCGCGCCGGCGAGCGCGTCGACCTCGGCCGCCGTTTCCTGACCGCATCACCGGCGAAGGAGGATCGTTCGATGGCGTTCGACATGGCCCAGGTCCAGCGCGGGGCGCGTAACCGCCGGACCCCGTACTTCGACGCGACGCAGAAATACGACCCGAAGGGGTTCACCGTCTACAACCACATGTACTTCCCCATTCGCTTCGACACCTTCCAAGCCGAGTTCGATGCGCTGTTGAACGACGTCACGCTGTGGGACGTCTCGGTCGAGCGCTGTTTGGAGATCGGTGGCCCCGACGGTCCGACGTTCGCCCAGCTGCTCACGCCGCGGGACCTGTCGACGTGCGCAGTGGGCCAGGCGAAGTACGTGCTGATCTGCGATCGGGACGGCGGGATCGTGAACGACCCCGTCCTCACCCGGATGGACCAGACCACGTTCTGGTTCGCGCTCGCCTCCTCCGACGCCCTGCTGTTCGCTCGGGGCCTGCGGAACGCCTATCCGGACCTCGACGTGACCATCCGCGAGGCGGACGTGGCGCCCCTGCAGATCCAGGGACCGAAGTCGAAGGACCTCATGCGAGACCTCGTGGGCGAGGACATCGTGGACCTCAAGTACTACTGGTGGCGCAACGCCGAGATCGGAGGCATCCCGGTCATCGTGACCCGAACGGGGTGGACGTCGGAGGTCGGCTACGAGGTCTACCTCACCGATTCCTCTCGCGGGTTCGACTTGTGGGAGCACATCATGAAGGCGGGGGGGGCGTACGGGATCAAGCCCACCGGGCCCTCCGACATCCGGCGCATCGAGGGGGGCATCTTCAACTGGGGCGCCGACATGACCTACGAGAACAACCCGCTCGAGCTGGGGCTGGAGCGGCTGGTGGATTGGGACCTTCCTGACGAGGCCGCAATCTCGCTCGGTGCGCTCCGGCGGATCAGGGAGGCGGGCGTGAGCCGCCGGATCAACGGCGTCGAACTCGACGGCGAGCCGTTCCCCGCCCTGAACTCGGTGAAGTGGCCGATCCGCCAGGCGGGCCGGCAGATCGGAAAGGTCACCTCGGCCATCTACTCTCCGCGTCTTCTGAAGAACCTCGGGTACGCGTGGCTCCCGGCAGAGCGGTCCGCGGATGGGACCACCGTCACCGTGGAGACCGAGTGGGGAGAACGCGAGGCCACGGTCGTGCCGATGCCGTTCGTCGACCCGGAGAAGCGCATCCCGGTCTCGTAGTTCGAGCCAGACCGGCTCGGTTGCGACCCTGCACGAGTTTGAACGATGATTCAACCAATGGGGAGGGCCGGCGGCGCCCGCCCGCCGGAGAGGGAGAGACGGCCACATGACGAACGAACGCCAGGAGATGTTGGACCAGAGCGCGACGATCTACTTCGGCCCCTGGTACCGGCGTTCCCCCTTCTTCGACGCGACCAGACGAGCCGGATGCACCGCGTACGACGTCTACAACCACATGCTCCTCCCGGCGTACTTCGACGATCCGGATCTCGAGTACTGGGCACTCCTGAATGACGTGGTCGTGTGGGACGTGGCCGTGGAACGCACCGTGGAGATCTCCGGGCCCGATGCCGACCGGCTGGTGAACATGCTGACCTGCCGGGACCTGACGAAGTGCGCGGTGAAGCAAGGGAAGTACATGATCGTCACCGCGCCCGACGGCGGCATCCTGAACGACCCCGTCCTCCTGCATGTTGGCCAGAACCGGTGGTGGATGCAGCTGGCAGATTCCGACGCGGGCCTGTACGCGCTGGGGGTGGCCTCGCAGGCCGGCATGGACGTTCAGGTCACCTACCCGGAGGCCTACCCCATGCAGGTGCAGGGAGCGAAGGCGGGGAAGACCGTGGAGAAGCTGGTCGGCCCGGCGCTCTACGAACTGAAGTACTACTGGTGCGACTGGTTCGACATCGAGGGCATCCCGGTCCTGATCAGCCGGACGGGATGGACCGCGGTGCAGGGGTTCGAGATCAACCTCCTCGACCCCTCCCGGGGCGATGACCTGTGGGACCTGGTCATGGCGGCGGGGGAGGAGTTCGGCATCCGGCCCACGGCCCCCGTGGAGGCCCGCCGTATCGAGGCCGGGATCATGAACTACAACTCGGACATGACACACGAGAACAACCCGTTCGAGATCATGGGTCTCGAGCACCTGGTCGAGGAGCAACAGCATGATTACATCGGCAAGGACACGCTGGAGCGGGTCCGCCGCGAAGGCGTGCAGCGCAAGCTGGTCGGGATCGAGTTCGCGGGGGACGCCTTCCGCGCCGAGCTGTCGTGGTTCTGGCCGGTGGCGGTGGACGGGGAGGTGGTCGGGAAGGTGACGGACGCCATCTGGTCCCCTCGGCTGGAGAGGAACATCGGCTACGTGTGGGTACCCGCCGAGCTCTCGCGGCCGGGGACCGTCCTGGAGGTCCGGTCGGAGCGCGGGCCATTGACCGGCCAGACGGCAGCCATCCCGTTCATCGACCCCAAGAAGGAGGTCCCGGCCGCACCCCTCGAGAAGTAGCGGCCATGAGTAGCCTCGGAGGCCCGAGATGACGACGAAGCTCGACCGCAGGCCTCCCACGTCGGCGCCCGAGGCGCGTGGGTTCCGCAAGGCCATCCTCCTGGTGGAGCGGGGCACGAAGGAGGCCATCTGGGACTGCCGGATGTGCGGGCAATGCATCCTTCACTCCACCGGCCTGTCGTGTCCGATGCGCTGTCCCAAGTCGTTGCGCAACGGCCCGTGCGGCGGCGTCCTGCAGAACGGCAACTGCGAGGTGCTGCCGGACCAGCCATGCGTCTGGGTCCAGGCCTGGGAGGGCTCTCGGCGCCTTCCACTCTGGCGTGACCACATGGAGCACGTCCAGAAGCCCGTGGACTGGCGGCTCCAGGAGACCTCCTCGTGGGAGAACTTGCTCACCGGCCGGGACCGCCATGCTCCCGCCGGCTGGCTCGCCGCGGGCGAGGGTCGCGAGCGGTGAGTGGGCACCCGGCCCGCAGTCACCTCCATCGGTTGCTCGCATCGGGACAGTTCGTGGTGACGGCGGAGCTCCAGGCCACCGACAGCCCGGACCCAGAGTCCGTGTACCGGCTGGCGGACCTCCTCCGAGGCTCCGTGGACGCAGTGAACTGCACGGACAACAGCGCGGCCCATCCCCACATCTCACCCCTTGCCGCGGCGCACCTCTTGCTCGACCGGGGCGTGGAACCCATCGTCCAGCTGGCGTGCCGCGACCGGAATCGCCTGGCCCTGCAGGCCGACCTGGTGGGCTCGGTGGCGCTCGGGGCCCGGAACGTCTGTCTCATGACCGGCGACGACGTCACCGCCGGCGACCACCCGGAGGCCAAGCCCATCTACGACATTGACGCCGTCCACGCCATCCAGATCGCACGGATCATGCGCGATCAGGGGATGTATGTGAGCGGCCGGCACCTCGACGAGACGCTCCCCCTGTTCATCGGCGCGGTGGAGAATCCGTTCTCACCTCCTCACGAATTCCGGCCCATGCGCCTGGGGAAGAAGATCGAGGCCGGCGCGGAGTTCGTCCAAACCCAGATCGTGTTCAACCTGCCAACGATGCGCGTGTTCATGGCCAGATGCGAGGAGCTCGGGCTCCTGGATCGGGTGTTCATCCTGCCATCGGTGTACGTGTGCCGTTCGGCCCGCAGTGCCCGGTACCTACGGGACATGGTCCCCGGCATCGACGTGCCGGAACCGATCATCGACCGGATGGAGGGCGTCCCCTCCGATCGCCAGGCGGACGAGGGCATCCGCATCGGGCTCGAGATCGTGGAGGAGCTCCGGGAGATGCGGGGCGTGGCCGGTGTCCACCTCATCTCGATCAGAGGGGATGAATCGATCGTCCGCCTGGTGGAGGAGGCCGGACTGTTGCCCCGTCCGGCGGCGGTCGAAGCCGCCCCTGCGGGCTAGGCTCGGGAGACCGGGGCATTCGATGAACGCCGGCCCGAACGGCGCCGAATAGCTTCCAGCTCATCCCAGAGACGAAAGCCGAGGCCGTAATGAAGCGCTTCCTTGTCCCCGTGATGGCCGTCGCCGTCGTGGTCGTGACGGCCTGCACACGAACCGTGATCGAGCGGGTCCCGGTCCGGAGCTCGCCGGTGACCGTCGACGTCGGGGCGGCCGATCCGTCCCTGGATCCCATCGTGCGGGTGGTCCAGGCCGTCCGCCCGGCGGTCGTCAACGTCACGACCAACCTGTTCCAACCCAATCCCCTCGGAGGGGAGTCCGGTCGGGGCGTCGGCACCGGGTTCGTCATCCGGTCCGACGGGATCGTGGTGACCAACTTTCATGTCGTCGAGCACGCCCAGCGGATCACGGTCATCACCCCGCCACCGGATTCCACGCGCTACACGGCGAGGGTGATCGGGGGCGACCAGAACGCCGACCTCGCCGTGCTCAAGATCCAAGCGAGTGGCCTTCACACGGTGCCGCTCGGCAACTCCGGCCGGCTCGAGCTGGGGGAGCGCGTCGTCGCGCTGGGCTACGCCCTCGCTCTGCCGGGCGGGCCAACCGTCACCTCCGGGATCGTCTCCGCGCTCGGCCGCACGATCCAGGCCCAGGACCCGAACTGCGACACGTGCAAGAACGGCATGCGGACCTATACGGGCGTGGTTCAGACCGACGCGGCGATCAACCCGGGCAACTCTGGAGGCCCGCTCGTGAACCTGGCCGGGCAGGTGGTCGGCATCAACACTGCCGGGGCGAACCAGGCGGAGAACATCGGTTTTGCCATCGCCACCAACGCAGCCAGGCCGATCATCGATGACGCGGCAACCAACCCCTCGGCTCCGGTCGCGTATCTCGGTGTCAGCACGCAAGACGTCAGCCCGAGCCTGGCCCTCCAGTTCGGACTGCCCGTGCAGAGCGGCGCGCTCGTGCTCGATGTCGTACCGGGAGGGCCGGCCGACAGGGCGGGCATCACGCAGGGCGACGTGATCATCGGCCTGGACGGCAAGGACGTGACCGACTCGACCTCGCTCCGCGAGCTCCTCCTGTCACACCAGCCCGGCGAGCGTGTCGCGGTCGGGGCGGTCACCCAGGGTGGTCAGAAGAAGACGATCACCGCGACCCTCGGCGTCAACCCGCTCCCGCAGACCTGAGCCGGGTGGTCATCCGCCGGGGGGTAAGCTCCCGGGCGTGAGTGCAACGCCGTTCGAGCCGGGGGAACGGGCCTTGCTGATCGACGACCGTGGGCGGCGGTACCTGGTGCGCCTTCGCCCCGGCGAGACGTGGCATTCCCACGGGGGGGCCGTTTCCCACGACGCGATCCTGGGGTCGAACGAGGGCGCGCGCGTGCGATCGACGGGCGGGATGGCCTTCGTGTGCTTCCGGCCGCGACTGGCGGACTTCGTCCTCAAGATGCCCCGTGGCGCTCAGGTCGTCTATCCCAAGGACCTCGGTGCCATCCTCGTCGAGGCCGACATCCACCCGGGCGCCAGGGTCCTGGAGGCCGGCACCGGATCCGGCGCGTTGACCTTGGCGCTGTCCAGGTCCGTCGGACCCGACGGCCGCGTCGTGTCGTACGAGCTCCGTCCGGAGTTCCACGCCAAAGCTGTGCAGAACCTCGAGGCGTTCTTCGGGAAGCTCCCGGCGTGGGTGGACCTCCGGGAGGGAGACGTCACCGAAGTGATGGAGACGGGGGAGACCTTCGACCGGGTGGTGCTGGACATGCCGGAGCCGTGGGGCTCCCTGCCCACCGTGCTGCGGATACTGGAGCCGGGAGGCGTCCTGTGCACGTACCTCCCGACGACCGTCCAGGTCCAGACCGCCGTGCTGGCGCTCCAAGCCCACGGGTTCGAGCAGGTGGCCACGTTCGAGGTCCTCCACCGGTCGTGGCACGTCACCGAGCGAAGCGTGCGTCCGGACCACCGCATGGTGGGCCACACGGGATTCATCACCGTGGCACGCCGAGGCGGCGACGCGGATTGATTGCCCGAAGGTCCTAAGGCCAACCCACCTCCGGGACGACAACGTATCAGTGGGCGTAGGACGCCCCGGTCGGCCTCTCGGTTGACGAGGGGACGGGACGTATACTCGCTTGCCTGGAGGTGAAGGATGTCCGGGCCGTTTGATTCACGCGAAGAGCAGGAGCTCTACGAGAAGCAGGTGCACGAGCTCCAGACCCAAGTGAAGTTCTTGGAGGACGAGGTCGCGCTGCTTCGCCGCCGGCTCACGAACGCCCCTCGCCAGGTGAAGATCCTCGAGGAGAAGCTCCTCGAGACGAAGAGCGATCTCTCGCGCGCCCTGACACAGAACGAGAAGGTCACGTCCGCGCTGAAGTCCGAGCGCGACAAGATCGAAGCCCTCCGAGAGGAGGTCGAGAAGCTCAGCCAGCCGCCGGCAACGTTCGGCGTGTACCTCGCGACGAACGAAGACGGGTCGGTCGACGTGTTCACCGCTGGTCGAAAGATGCGGGTGAACGTGACGCCGGAGTTGGATCTGGCGGGACTCACCCGGGGAGCCGAAGTCATCCTGAACGAGGCGTTGAACGTCGTCGAGGTCCTCCATCCCGACGTCGCCGGTGAGGTCATGAAGGTCAAGGACAAGCTGGGTGATGACCGGGTCATCGTCATCGGCCACGGCGACGAGGAGCTGGTGGCCACGCTGGGGCACGCGCTCCGCGACGAACCCATCCGGGCCGGCGATCCACTGCTGATCGATCGGCGGTCCAACGTGGCCCTGGAGCGGCTGCCGAAGGAGGAGGTCGAGGAGCTCGTCCTGGAGGAGATCCCCGACGTCTCCTACGAGGACATCGGCGGGCTGGAGACCCAGATCGAGGCCATCCGCGACGCCGTCGAGCTTCCGTTCCTGTACTCGGAGCTGTTCAAGGAGCACCAGCTGGAGCCGCCGAAGGGCGTGCTCCTGTACGGCCCACCGGGATGTGGGAAGACCCTGATCGCCAAGGCCGTGGCCAAGTCGCTCGCCGACAAGGTCAGGGAGCGAACCGGCCGGCCCGACGTCCACTCGTACTTCCTGAACATCAAGGGCCCGGAGCTGCTGAACAAGTACGTCGGGGAGACCGAGCGCCAGATCCGTCAGATCTTCCAGCGAGCCAAGGAGCGGAGCGAGGAGGGCCTGCCGGTCATCGTGTTCTTCGACGAGATGGACTCGATCTTCCGGACCCGCGGGTCCGGCATCTCATCCGACGTGGAGAGCACGATCGTGCCGCAGCTCCTCTCGGAGCTGGATGGCGTCGAGACCCTGAAGAACGTGATCGTGATCGGGGCCTCCAACCGCGAGGACCTCATCGACCCGGCGATCCTGCGCCCCGGCCGCCTGGACGTGAAGATCAAGATCGAGCGGCCGAGCGCCGCGCAGGCCAGTGACATCATGTCCAAGTACCTGACCGGCGCCGTGCCCATCCATCCCGAGGAGGTCGGCCGCGCCGGCGGCAACGCCGCCGCGGCCGTCCGCCGGATGGTCCAGGTCACGGTGGACCGCATGTATGCCTCCTCCGACGACAACCGGTTCCTGGAGGTCACGTACGCCTCCGGGGACAAGGAGGTCCTGTACTTCAAGGACTTCAACTCGGGCGCGATGATCGAGAACATCGTCCGCCGATCGAAGAAGGAGGCCATCAAGCGGTTCTTGTCCACCGGCGAGAAGGGCATCAGGACCGAGGACCTGCTGAACGCCATCCGCGACGAGTTCAAGGAGAACGAGGACCTCCCGAACACCACGAATCCCGACGACTGGGCTCGGATCTCCGGCAAGAAGGGTGAGCGGATCGTCTACGTCCGCACCCTGCTCGGCGATGGTGGCGCGGAGGGCCGACAGGTCGAGCGCGTGGCCGCGGGCCAATACCTGTAAGCTCACCGGATGGCCATCCCCAAGGTCATCGGCACGGAGACCGAGTACGGCATCTCCGCGGTCGGTGCCCCCGATTTCAACCCGGTCCTGTCGTCATCGCTCCTCATCAGCACGTATGCCGGCGCACTGCGCCGCATCCGGTGGGACTACGAGCAGGAGTCACCGCTCCGCGACGCCCGCGGCTTCGAGCCGGTGCAGGTCCGGGAGCCCGCGGAGGAGGACCTCGGCCTGGCCAACGTGATCCTGCCGAACGGCGCCAGGTACTACGTGGACCACGCGCACCCTGAGTACTCCACGCCGGAGTGTGCCAGCCCGCGGCAGCTGGTCGTCCACGACAAGGCGGGGGAGCGCGTGCTCGAGCGGTCCCTGATCGAGCTCCACCACGTCCTTCCACCGGGCCAGCGCATCGCGATCTACAAGAACAACAGCGACGGCAAGGGGAACTCCTACGGCACTCACGAGAACTTCCTGGTCGACCGGGCCACGCCGTTCGGCATCATCGTGCGGGACCTGACCCCGTTCCTGGTCTCCCGGCAGATCTACACGGGGGCCGGCAAGCTGGGGGCCGAGGCACCGTGGGACGACCGGGACCGCCATCGCTACCAGATCAGCCAGCGGGCGGACTTCTTCGAGGCCGAGGTAGGCCTGGAGACCACGCTCAAGCGGCCCATCATCAACACCCGCGACGAGCCGCACGCCGATCCCGACAAGTACCGGCGGCTCCACGTGATCGTCGGCGACGCCAACATGAGCGAGGTGGCCACCTACCTGAAGCTCGGGACCACCTCGATCGTCCTGAAGATGATCGAGGACGAGTATCTGCCCGATCTCACGATGGCCAATCCCGTGGCCGCGCTCCACGAGGTTTCCCGCGACCTCTCGTGCACCGCGCAACTGCACCTGGCCGATGGCCGGCGGATGAAGGCCGTGGAGATCCAGTGGGAGTACTTGGAACGGGCCCGCAAGTACGTCGAGCAGGAGGACGACACGCCGGACAATCGCGACGTCCTCCAGCGATGGGAGAACGTCCTGTCGGCCCTGGAGAGCGACCCCCTGTCGCTCCAGCGCGAGCTGGACTGGGTGGCGAAGTACCGGCTCCTGGAGGGCTACCGGGAGCGAGACGGCCTGGCCTGGTCCGACCCCAAGCTGCGGCTGATCGACCTGCAGTACCACGACGTCCGGACCGACAAGGGCCTGTACCACCGGATGGCCGCAACCGGCAAGGTGGACCGCCTGGTGAGCGACCGGGAGATCGAGCGGGCCGTCATGGAGCCCCCGGAGGACACCCGCGCGTACTTCCGAGGCCGGTGCATCGCCCGGTACCCCGACGCGATCGCCGCGGCCTCGTGGGACTCGATGATCTTCGACACGGGCAAGGAGGCCCTCCAGCGCATCCCCATGCGCGAGCCCCTGCGCGGCACGCGCGAGCACGTGGCCGGCTTGCTCGATCGGGCCCCCGACGCGGCGAGCCTGGTCGATCTGCTCCAGTCCTAGCCTCTGAGATCGCCGCCCGTCCTTCCTTCCACGCCGGGACCCGCCGGTAGAATGGCGGAGCCGGCCCCAACCGGACCCGAGGGGGAATGCGAGCCGTGCCGCAGGAGCAGGAGCAGAAGAGGACCCAGCGAAAGGGCGGAGACGAGGGTGGCGGGGAGGGCGACGCCGGCCAGGTGCAGTCCGCCTCCAAGGCCGAGGAGCTCAAAGAAGAGATGGACGAGATCCTCGACGAGATCGACTCGGTCCTCGAGGAGAACGCTGAGGAGTTCATCAAGAGCTACGTCCAGAAGGGCGGGGAATGACGGACGACCCCGCCGGCTTCCCGCTCGGTGCGGGAGGCCCCATTGGCGCGAACCCCAGCTTCTTCGACCTGGTCTCGAGAAACCGTCCTGAGGCCGTCAACCGCCTCACCGCACCGCACGGCGGCGTGGACGTCCCCCACCCCCACGGCACCACCGTCCTAGGCCTGAAGTACGAGGGCGGGGTGGTGTTCGCTGGCGACACGCGGGCGACGGAGGGCTTCTCCATCGCCGACGACAAGATGGAGAAGGTCTTCGCCGCCGACGACTACTCGGCCATCGCCATCGCCGGCGCGGCCGGGCAGGCCATCGAGATCGTCAAGCTCTTCCAGCTCGAGCTGGAGCACTACGAGAAGATCACCGGCGACCGTCTGTCGCTCGAGGGCAAGGCCAACCGCCTGGCCCAGATGATCCGGGGCAACTTCCCCCTGGCCCTCCAGGGCCTGGTCGTGGTGCCGCTGTTCGGCGGGTTCGACGAGCATCGGAACGAGGGCCGGATCTTCTACTACGACGCCACCGGCGGCCGGTGGGAAGAAGACGACTACCGGGCCACCGGGTCCGGCGAACGTCCGGCCAAGGGCTCGCTCAAGAAGCGGTGGCGGCCTGGGCTGGCCCGGGACGAGGCCATCCGGGTTGCCGTGGAGGCCCTGGTCGACGCGGCCGAGGAGGACGCGGCGACCGGCGGGCCCGATCCGGCGCGGGGCATCTTCCCGACCATCCTGGTCGTGGCGGCGGAAGGTGTCTCCTCGGTTCCGGACGACGAGGTTCGCTCGGCCTACGAAGCGGTGGTGGGGGCCAGGTCCTGATGGCGTTCATGCCGTACGTTCCTCCCGAGCAGCTCATGAAGGACCGCTCGGACTTCGCCCACAAGGGCATCGCCCGGGGCAAGTCGGTGGTGGGCCTCGAGTACGCGGACGGGGTCCTGTTCATCGCGGAGAACCCAAGCTCCACGCTGCACAAGATCTCGGAGATCTACGACCGGATCGCCTTCGCCGGGGTGGGGAAGTACAGCGAGTTCGAGGACCTCCGGATCGCGGGGGTGCGCCTGGCCGATCTCCGGGGCTACTCGTACGGGCGGGAGGACGTCCGGGCCCGGGATATCGCGAACGGGTATTCCCAGGCCCTGTCCACCATCTTCACCCAGCAGATGAAGCCGTACGAGGTGGAGATCCTGGTGGCGGAGGTGGCAAGCGACTACGGACGGAACGAGATCTACCACATCCTGTTCGACGGGACGGTCACCGACGAGCATGGGTTCGTCGGGATCGGGGGCCACGCCGAGACCCTGACCGAGGCGCTGAAGGGGACGTTTCAGGAGGCGTGGGACCTGGCCACTGCCGTGAAGGAAGCCGTGAAGGCGCTCTCCAGCGCGGAGGGCCGCGAGATCGAGCCCGCGTCGATCGAGGCGGGTGTCCTGGACCGGACCCGGCCCCAGCGCAGGAAGTTCCGCCGCCTCTCCGACGTCGAGGTGGCGCGGATCCTGTCCAGTTAGGCGCATCCTCGCGTTTCGTCCGGCACGACCTACACTCATCGCGTGGACCGGCGGATCTTCGGCCTGGAGAACGAGTACGGCGTGACCTGCACGTTCCGGGGCCAGCGGCGCCTTTCACCCGACGAGGTGGCCCGGTACCTGTTCCGCCGGGTGGTGCATTGGGGCCGGTCGTCGAACGTGTTCCTGGAGAACGGCGCCCGGTTGTACCTCGACGTCGGCTCCCACCCCGAGTACGCCACGCCCGAGTGTGACGCCATCGCCGACCTCGTGGCCCACGACAAGGCGGGGGAGCGGATCCTGGAAGCGCTGCTCGCCGCGGCCGAGGTGCGTCTGCACGAGGAGGGCATCTCCGGCCAGGTCTACCTGTTCAAGAACAACACCGACTCGGCGGGGAACTCCTACGGCTGCCACGAGAACTACCTGGTGGCCCGGCAGGGCGAATTCGCCAGGATGGCCGACATCCTGATCCCGTTCTTCGTCACACGGCAGATCTACTGCGGGGCTGGGAAAGTGCTCCACGGGCCCCGGGGGGCGCAGTTCTGCATCGCCCAGCGGGCCGAGCACATCTGGGAGGGCGTGTCGTCGGCCACGACGAGGTCGCGCCCCATCATCAACACCCGGGACGAGCCCCATGCCGACGCCGAACGGTTCCGTCGCCTCCACGTGATCGTGGGGGACTCGAACATGAACGAGTGGACCACGTTCCTGAAGGTGGGCATCACCGACCTGGTGTTGCGGATGGTCGAGGCCAACACGGTGATGCGCGACCTCACCCTCGAGAACCCCATCCGAGCCATCCGAGAGATCTCCCACGACATCGCGGGCAAGAAGCGGGTGCGGCTGGCCAATGGCCGGGAGCTCACCGCCATCGAGATCCAAGACGAGTACTACGAGCGGACGGCGAAGTTCGTGGAGCGCCGTGGGGGCGATCCCCAGACCAAGCAGCTGCTGCTGGAGTGGCGGGATGCCCTGGACGCGCTGGCCTCCGGGGAGCCAGAGATCCTGGCCCGGAAGGTTGACTGGGTGGCCAAGATGCTGATGATCGACCGGTACAGGGGCAAGCACCAGCTCCCGCTGTCATCCCCGAAGGTGGCGCTGCTCGACCTGGCGTACCACGACGTCAACCGGAGCCGTGGGCTGTACTACCTGATGGAGCGGTCCGGGAAAGCTGACCGGATGGTCAGCGAGAAGGACATCTCCCGGGCCATGCGCGAGCCGCCCCAGACCACCCGCGCCAAGCTCCGCGGCGACTTCATCAAGCACGCGAAGCAGAAGCGGCGGGACTACACGGTTGACTGGGTTCACCTGAAGCTCAACGATCAGGCTCAGCGCACCGTGCTGTGCAAGGATCCGTTCCGTTCGGTGGACGACCGGGTGGAGCAACTCATCGCCCACATGTGAGGGTCCTGGGAGCCACCTGAGCGTTCGCGTAGCGTCGCCCCCGGACACATCCGTCACTCGCTCGCTCCCGTAGTACCTCTAGTCGATCCGAAAGGAGCTGCGAGATGGCCGACAAGACGACGGGCTATGGGAGAAAGTGGAAGAAGTGGCTTGCGATCTACGCGGCCGTGGGCGTGATCGCGTACCTGATCATCTACCTCGTGTTCTTCTACCACAGCGGATCCGGCGGAGGCCTGTACTAGGGCTCCGGCATGGTGGCTCGCCATCGGCGAGACGAGGCGGCAAGGCGGCCGGCGAGGACGCCGGCCGCGCCGGCCGCCAGGAAGAAGGCGGGGTCGTCCTTCGGGGTTCGGCCCATCGACTCGATCGCGAAGCCCAGCTCCTCCAGCATGTCGACGGCCGGGCGGCCGTCGACCTCGACCAGCTGGTGCCTTTCCTCGAGCTTCCGAGACCGGAGCGCCTCCCACACTGCGTCGCGCTCGCGCGCGTCCTCCAGGACCGGGACCGCCACGTTGGCCCTGGCCCTGCAGACCTTCTCCAGGATTGTCAGCGAATGGTGCGACACGACGCGGTGGCGCGGGCGTGCGTCGGCGAAGGACATGCGGAGCGCGGCCACCGGCACGCCGTCGAGCGCTTCGGCGGCGTGAAGCGCGTTCCCGCTCGTCAGCGCGCTGACGCCCCAGGTGGTGTCGGTCCCCAGGTTCCCCGGCCCGTCGGCCACCACCACCACGTCCGCCTCCAGCACCTCCGCGGCGGCCAGGAGCCCGGTCCAGATCGTGACCGCTTCCAGCTCGCCCCCAAAGGCCTGTCCACAGGTGATGAAGCCATCGAGCAACCCGGCGTCGCGCAACCTCGGCACGAGCCGGGACAGCGACCCGGGAAGCGCCGCCCCGTCCGTCATGACGTACGCGACGCGTGCAACACCGGATGCCTTCACCCCCGCGGCGATCGGCCCGATCATCGAGTGCAACGGCGCGGCCACGACCGGCGTTCCCCGAAGGCCCCGCGAGCCCTCCAGCAGATCGCGATGGCTCTCCTCGACCGACCGAACGATTACTTGCTGTGGCGTGTACCGGGCCTTCATCACCCGGCCCCTGTGGGCGAGCTCGGTGGCACGGTCGCCCTCCACGGCGATCACCAGGTGGAACCCTCCGGTCCCCAGGCCCAGCGCCACGGCCGTCGTGTTGAGCAGCACGACGTCTCCCTCGCGGACCGGTCCCGTGAGGTCGGGGTAGGCCAGCGCCGGGGCCCGCTCACCCTCCACCTCCACCTCCAGCTCGATCGCCCCCGGGCGTGACGCGCCGACCGACACGACCGTGCCGCGACGCAGCCTGATGCCGGCCCGTTCACCACTCATGGCCCGAGTATCATGCCGCACCGATGCACCCGCTCGAGCGTCTGGTGAACCTCGTCGCGCTCCTGCTGGAGTCGCGACGTCCCCTCACCTTCGAGCAGATCCGGGCGAAGATGCCCGAAGGCTACGGGCAGGACGACC
>DASPWN010000293.1:0-7044 GCA_035637835.1 Actinomycetota bacterium
TCGATCCCCCGCACCCGGAGCCGCGAGCCCACGTAGGTGGCCAGATCGGGGCTCAACTCGGGCAGGATGCGTGAGGTGGCCTCTACCAGGACCCAGCGCATGTCGTCTGGATGCAGGCCGCGGTAGTAGCGAAGCGCCGAGCGGGCCATGTCTTCCAGCTCCGCCAGAGCCTCCACCCCCGCGTACCCCGCCCCCACGAAGACGAAGGTGAGGGCGGCCCGCCGATGGTCCTCGTCGGGCTCCTCGGCGGCGGCGTCGAGCCGGGACAACACGTGGTTGCGAAGGAAGATGGCCTCGGCCACGGTCTTGAACCCCACCCCCTGATCGGACAGGCCCGGGACGGGCAGAACCCTCGATCGAGAGCCCGCCCCCAGCACGAGGACGTCGTAGGGGACATCGAGGTTCTCCCCGTTCGGCGTCCGCACCGTGGCCACTCGCCGATCGTGGTCGATGCGCCGCACCTCGCCGACCAGGACGCTCGTCTTCTTGAGGATCTGTCGGAGGGGGACGACGACGTGGCGGGGCTCGATGTTGCCCGAGGCCACCTCGGGCAAGAACGGCTGGTACTGCATGTAGTTCTCCGGGTTCACCAGCGTCAGCTCGTGGCCCGCTCGCGACAGCTCCCGTTGCATCTCCAACGCCGCGTACATGCCGACGTAGCCGCCCCCAACGATCAGCACGCGCCGACGGGCGGGCTGCATCTCCTTAGCCCGAGTGCGCGAGGGCGCGAAGCGTCCGGAACCGATCGGGATCGGTCGTCACCGACCCCAGACGCACGGGGTCGTACCGCGTCCCGTGACAGTCCGAGCCGCCCGTGACGACCAGCCCGAGCCGCTTGGCCAGCCCCCGGTAGTGCTCGCGTTGCTCGGGCGTGTGGTCACTGTGGTCGGCCTCCAGGCCTGCCATTCCCGCCTCGGCCATGGCCTCGATGAGGTCCTCGGGGACCGGGGCCTCGGCGCTCCACATGCCCGGATGGGCGAGTACGCACGCGCCACTCGCTCGGCGGACGAGCGCGAGCGCGTCGATGGGCGCGAGCGCGTGCTTGGGGACGTACGCGGGCCCGTCGTCGCCGATGAGGCGGCCGAAAGCCTCCTCCTCGTCCGCCACGACGCCGGCCTCGACCAACGCCTGGGCGACATGAGGTCGCACGATGTTGCCGGTGCCCGCGATCTCGCGGACCCGTTCGAACGAGACCGGATACCCGAGCGACCGGAGCTTCGCGACCATGGTCTCCCCCCGAAGAAACCGTTCGGAGCGCAGCCGGACAAGCTCGGCCTTGAGCCCCTCGTTCCCCGGATCCATCCAGTAACACAGGACGTGGACGCTCGTGCCTTGGTGCTCGGCCGAGAGCTCCACGCCCGGAACGACTTCGACGCCGCGCTCGACTCCGGCCCCGGCCCCCTCCTCCAGCCCATCGGTCGTGTCGTGGTCGGTGATGGCCACGACCTCTAGGCCGCGCTCAGATGCCAGCCTCACCAGCTCCGGCGGCGCGAACGTCCCGTCGGAGCGGTTCGTGTGGGTGTGGAGGTCGATCCCGCCCATGGACGGGCCATGGTGTCACAGGGCCTGTGCGGCCGTCATCGACGGAAGGCTCAGCGGGCGCGGGCCGACAGGCGGCCCGCGCCCATCTCCCTGGACAGGCTCCGAGCGGTCTCGCGGACCGCCGCCACCAGGTGCGGCGAGGGCCCGTCGCTCAGCAACCGCTCGACTGGCCCGGCCACGCCGATCGCGCCCACGGGCGCGCCCGCGTGATCGAACACCGTCGCCGCGATCTCCGCCTCTCCGACGATGGCCTCCTGGTCCTCCAACGCAACGCCTCGTCTGGCCACTTGATCGAGCTCACGGTCCAGGGCCGCCGGATCGCACACCGTCTTGCCGGTCAGACGGGCAAGGTCCTCGTCCATGAGCTCGCTCCGCCGCTCGGTCTCCAGGTAGGCCGCCATGGCCTTGCCCAAGGCGCAGGCGTGCCACGGGATCGACGCTCCCACCTCCAAGATCTGCACCGTGTTGTCCGGGCGGAACACGTGATGGACGATCAGTACCCGCCGACCGTTCAGGACACCCACCCGGACCGCCTCCCCCACCCGGCTGGCCAGCGACTCGGCCCACAGGAGCGAGCGAGCCCGGAGCTCGTGGTTGTCCAGGAATGCGTTCCCCAGCTGGAGCATGGCCGGCCCCAGGCGATACTTCCCCGCTTCGTGGTCCCGCTCCACGAGCTGCTCCGCCTCCAGGGCGCGCAGCAGCCCGAAGACGGTGGCCTTGGCCAGGCCCAGCCGCTCGCCGAGCTCGGTCACGCCCAGGCGGGGGGACGAGCCCAGCTCCTTCAGGATCAGTGCGGCTCGATGCACGGACTGGATCACGGTCGCTCCTCCGCCGGGTCCTCCGCGCCCCCCGCCGCCCGCTCCAGCGCGGAGAACAGCAACGCCGTCGAGGTGGCGCCCGGATCCTGGTGCCCCATGCTCCGGGGCCCGAGGTATGAGGCCCGGCCCTTCCGGGCTTGGAGGGGCACGGTGGCCCGCATGCCCTCCTCGGCGGCTTCCCGGGCCCTGGTCGCGGCGGCGGCCAGGTCCTCCCCGGCACGAAGCCCCCGCTCGAACCCCGCCAGGCCCGGGACGAAGGCGTCGACGATGGTCTTGTCACCCACCGCGGCCGCCCCCAACTTCTGGATGGCCTCAAGCCCGGCCCGAAGCGCCACCAACAGGTCTTCCGGACCGAACTGCGCTTTTGACCCGAGCGCCTGGCCCAGGCCCCGGAACCCGCTGCCGTAGAGGGGACCGGCGGCGCCGCCGACGGTGAACGTGAGCGCCGTCCCCACCGCCTCGAGGATGGCCCCCGGCGCCTCCTCCGCCATCCCCTGGAGGTTGGCCACCGTGGCCGTGAGGCCCCGGTCGAGGTTGATCCCGTGGTCCGCGTCGCCGATCGCCGCGTCGAGCTGCGTCAGGTAGTCGCGCTGGTCCCGGACCAGGAAGGCCAGCTCGCTCACCCACTGGAGGACGAACGCCGCTCCCAGGGGGACCTCGCCGTCCGCCGCCGCCATCACCGGAACCCGCGCAGACCGTCGCTCGCGCATCTCCTCCACGTTCCGCTTCTCCGGGGCTGCCTGTCAAGCGCGTGCTCATCGCCCCCCCGGGGCATCGATACGCAGGCGCCACGTTCGACGATACCGAACGGCGTCTTGAACTGAACCGATTTGACATACGAGACCGAACGATCTTGGCTTCGTGTGGACAACGCGGCCACCCGTGATCTGTTGGCGGGGGAAGGGAGGATGCGCTTGGTGTTGGTCGCCCGAGCCGAGGGGGCCCGGGCTGCTTGCCCTGTCGTCTCGAGAAGGGGGTGGTCATGAACAACTTCACTGCGGAGGCGATCGGAACCGGACTGCTGATCCTGTTCGGCGATGGCGTCGTCGCCGGTGTGGTGTTGAACAAGACCAAGTCGCAGAACTCGGGGTGGATCGTCATCACCTTCGGATGGGGCCTGGCCGTCGCCATCGCCGTCTACGCCGTGGCACGGTTCAGTGGGGCCCACATCAACCCGGCGGTCACGCTCGCCCTTGCCACCACCGACCAGGGGACGGCGTGGAAGGACGTACCGACGTACATCGCCGGGCAGTACACGGGGGCAATCATCGGCGCGGTGCTGGTGTACCTGGCGTACTACCCGCACTGGGCACCGACGGAGGACCCGGGGACCAAGCTGGCAGTGTTCTGCACCGGGCCGGCCATCCGCAACTACGTGGCCAACTTCATCACGGAGGTCATCGGGACGGCCGCCCTGCTCATCGGGGTGCTCGCCATCACGGCGAACGATCTGACGGTCGGGTTCGCGCCGCTGTTGATCGGCCTGCTCGTTCTGGCCATCGGCCTGTCGCTCGGTGGCCCGACTGGGTACGCCATCAATCCCGCCCGGGACCTCGGTCCCCGGATCGCGCACTTCCTGCTGCCGATCCCGGGCAAGCGAGACTCGGACTGGTCCTACGCGTGGATCCCGGTGGTGGCTCCGATCGTCGGCGGCATCTTGGGAGCCTGGTTCTACAAGGGGTTGTTCACGTAGGGAAGCGGCCGGTCCGCCGGGGGAAGGAGCCCATGTGAAGAAGCTGATCAACAAGCCGGAGGACGTCGTCACCGAGGCGCTCCAGGGCATCGCGGCGGCACATCCAGACCTCGTACGGGTCCACACCAACCCGAACTACATCGTTCGGGCCGATGCACCCGTTCAGGGGAAGGCGGCCCTGGTCTCGGGGGGCGGCTCCGGTCACGAGCCCATGCATGGTGGCTTCGTGGGGATGGGCATGCTGGACGCCGCATGCCCGGGCGAGGTGTTCACCTCGCCCACTCCCGACCAGATGCTGGAAGCGACGAAGGCAGTGAACGGCGGTGAGGGCGTCCTCCACATCGTGAAGAACTACACGGGCGACGTGATGAACTTCGACATGGCGGCCGAGATGGCTCGGGGCGAGGGCATCGAAGTCGAATCGGTCCTGGTCGACGACGACGTGGCGGTACAGGACAGCTTGTACACCGCAGGTCGTCGAGGCGTCGGCACGACCGTGCTCATGGAGAAGATCGCCGGAGCGGCGGCGGAGGAACGTCGTGCGCTGAAGGAGGTCGCGGAGATCGCACGGCACGTGAACGCGAACGGGCGGAGCATGGGAATGGCCCTGACCTCGTGCACGGTGCCGGCGGCCGGCAAGCCCACCTTCGAGATCGGCGACGACGAGATCGAGATCGGCATCGGGATCCACGGCGAGCCCGGCCGGCAGCGGATGAAGCTCAAGCCGGTCCACGAGATCGTGGAGATGATGGCGGTCGCCGTCGTGGAGGACATTCCGTACACGAGGGGCGATGAAGTCCTGGCGTTCGTGAACGGCATGGGCGGGACGCCCCTCATCGAGCTCTACGTCGTGTACAACGAGGTGAACAAGTTCCTGGAGGGACGGGGCGTCAAGATCACCAGGAACCTGATCGGCTCGTACATCACATCGCTCGAGATGGCGGGGTTCTCGATCACGCTGCTCAAGTTGGACGACGAGCTCACGAAGCTGTGGGACGCGCCGGTCAAGACCCCGGGGTTGCGCTGGGGCGTTTGAGCATCCCACGAGGCGGTCGGCCCGAGTGCCGGCGAGCGAGGAAGGAGGGTCGGTGAGCGTCCCGTACGACCAGGTGGTCCAGTTCGTCCGGACGTTCGCCAAGGTGGTGTCGGAGAACCGGGAGTACCTGACCGAGTTGGACTCCGCCATCGGCGACGCGGACCACGGGATCAACATGGATCGCGGGATGAGCGCCGCCCTCGCCAAGCTCGACAGCGTGCCGGAGGGAGACGTCGGCAACCTGTTCAAGACGGTGGGCATGACCCTCGTCTCAACCGTCGGGGGAGCCGGTGGACCCCTGTACGGCACGCTGTTCATACAGATGGGCACGGCCGTGGCCGGCAAGCCCGAGCTCTCCTCGCAGGACTGGGCCGAGGCCCTCGCGAACGGGCTGGAGGGCGTGGTCATGCGGGGCAAGGCCGAGCTCGGTGACAAGACGATGGTCGACGCGCTGACGCCGGCCCGCGACGCGTTGAAGGAGGCCCTCGAGGAGGGGGCCTCCTTCGGCGACGCGCTCCGGCGCTCGGCCGCCGCGGCCGAGGAGGGGATGAAGGGCACGATCCCCCTCGTGGCCCGCAAAGGTCGGGCCAGCTACCTCGGCGAGCGGAGCGCCGGCCATCAGGATCCCGGGGCCACGTCGAGCTTTCTGCTGCTGAAGACGGCGGCCGACACGTGGGCCGACGCGGACCCCTAACAGGAGGAAGAGGAGGACAGGGAGGCGCCATGGCGGAGTATGCAGGAGCGCTGGACCAGGGCACGACCAGCACGCGGTTCATGATCTTCGACCACAGCGGCAAAGTGGTCGGGATCGACCAGAAGGAGCACGAGCAGATCTATCCGAAGCCCGGGTTGGTCGAGCACGACCCGATGGAGATCTGGCAGCGCTCCGAGGATGTGATCACCGGTGGCCTGAAGAAGGCCAAGATCCAGGCGAGTGACCTCGCGGCAGTGGGTGTCACGAACCAGCGGGAAACCACGGTGGTATGGGAGACGTCCTCGGGCAAGCCGGTCTACAACGCGATCGTGTGGCAGGACACTCGGACCGACAAGATCTGCAACGACCTGGCAAAGGATGGCGGCCAGGATCGGTTCCGCTCGAAGGTGGGGCTGCCGCTCGCCACGTACTTCTCGGGACCGAAGGTCAAGTGGATCCTCGACAACGTCGACGGCGTGCGCGAGCGCGCCCAGCGGGGCGAGGTCCTGTTCGGCAACATCGACAGCTGGTGCATCTGGAACCTCACCGGCGGCCCGGATGGCGGGGCGCACGTCACCGACGTGACCAACGCCAGCCGGACCATGCTCATGAACCTGGAGACCCTCGATTGGGACGACGAGATCCTGGGCATCATGGGTATCCCGCGGGCCATGCTGCCGCAGATCAAGCCCTCGAGCGAGGTCTACGGCGAGGCCAAGGGCGCGCTGGCGGGGATCCCGGTGGCCGGCGACCTCGGCGACCAACAGGCGGCGCTGTTCGGCCAGACTGCCTTCGACGTCGGCGACGCCAAGAACACCTACGGGACGGGGAACTTCCTGCTCTTGAATACGGGGACGACGCCCGTCCAGTCCAAGAGCGGCCTGCTGACGACGCTTGGGTACAAGATCGGCAGCCAGCCCGCCGTCTACTGCCTGGAAGGCGCCATCGCCATCACCGGCGCTCTGGTGCAGTGGCTGCGGGACAACCTGGGGCTGATCAAGACGTCGCCCGAGGTGGAGGATCTCGCCAAGACCGTGGAGGACAACGGCGGGGTCTACTTCGTCCCGGCCTTCTCCGGGCTGTTCGCCCCGTACTGGAGAAGCGACGCACGCGGCGCGATCGTGGGGCTCACCCGGTACGTCACCAAGGGCCACATCGCCCGGGCGGCCCTGGAGGCCACGGCATGGCAGACCCGCGAGGTGGTGGATGCCATGAACGCGGACTCCGGCGTCGCGCTGAAGGAGCTGAAGGTCGACGGCGG
>DASPWN010000294.1:0-1922 GCA_035637835.1 Actinomycetota bacterium
CTACGGGATCCACCCCGGCACCTTCGGGCCGACCGAGTTCCCCAACCCGAACGGGATCGATGTCTCGACGTTCCCCACCGAGACCGCGCAGCTGACCCAGTTTCTGCTGGACCGGAGCGCGTCCGACGGCGCCTCGCCGGCCCCGCTCGTCACCCCACCGCCGGACGGAGCCCCGAGGGACGGCCAGATGTGGCGGGCCATCACCGACCTTCTCGAGGACCCGCACGTGACCCCGATTGTGCGCGCCGCGTTGCTCGACGTTGCGGCTGGCCTTCAGGGCGCGCGGCTCGAGGTGGGCGGGGTCGATCCGGTCGGGCGGGAGGCGGACGTCGTGATCTTCGGCAACTGGGCAGGCGAGCTGATCGAGCGCCTGTACGTCGATCCCGCCTCCCACGACCTGCTGGCGATCACGTGGACGTCGGAGATCGCCGAGCGGCCGTTCCAGTACTACGTCGTGGAACGCGCCGGCGTAGCAGCATCTCGCTCCTCGGAGCCGACCGTCGCGGAGTCGATCCCCGCGCTGGGCTCCCCGTCTCCCACGTTCCAACCGGGGCCGGAACACTAATCACCGGCCCCTCCGGCCGGGCCCCCGGAGCTAGCCGGGATCGGACGGAGGCGCGTCGAGCGCCTCCGTCCGTTCTCGCACGAACCGGCCGAGGATGCCGTTCACGAACCGGCTGGAGTCCTCCGTCGACAGCTCCTTCGCCGCCTGCACCGCCTCGTCGATGGCCGCGCCGGGCGGCGTATCCGGCCGATGGAGGAGCTCGAAGCAGGCGATCCGAAGGATCGTGCGGTCGAGGGAGGCCATCCGGTCGACCGTCCAATCCTCCGCCAGGCGCTGCAGGTGGCCATCGATCTCGGACCGGTGCGCCGCAACGCCCTCCACGAGCTCCCTGGCGAATGGGTCGACCGGTTTGCCGACCCGCTCCCAACCCTCCAGGACGAGGTGGGGATCCGAGTCGGTCACGTCCGCCTGGTAGAGGATGTCGAGGGCTTGCCGCCGGGCCTGCCTGCGCGAGGCCACGGCCTTCATCTCACCCGCTCGATGTAGCTCCCCGTGCGCGTGTCGACCTTGATCCGCTCGCCCTCCTCGACGAACAGCGGCACCTGCACCACGTGCCCGGTCTCCAGCGTGGCGGGCTTCATCACGTTGGTCCGCGTGTCTCCCCGGACGGCGGCTTGGGTCTGGGTCACCTTCAGCGCCGCCGAAGCGGGGAGCTCGACGGAGATGGGGTTTCCCTGGTGAAGGGCCACCGTGGCCATGGCGCCCTCGGACAGGTACCGCGCCGTGTCTCCCACGATGCCGGCGGGGACGTTCACCTGCTCGTAGGACTCGGTGTCCATGAACACGAAGCCATCACCGTCGCGATACAGGAACTGCATCTCCCGTCGATCCACGATGGCTAGGCCGACCTTGACGCCCGCGTTGAACGTCCGCTCCACTACCGCGCCGGTCCTCATGTTCCGGAGCTTCGTTCGGACGAAGGCCCCGCCTTTGCCCGGCTTCACATGCTGAAACTCGATCACCTGGAACAGGGTGCCGTCGAGCTCGAGCGTCATCCCATTCTTCAGGTCGTTGGTGGAAACGCTCACGTCGCTCCTCGGGTGGTGGGCCGGGATGCGATCCGCCCGACCCAGTCTAGGGCCGGGCGGGACGTCGCATCACGCCGGGATGAGGTCCTTGCCCGATCGCGGGAGCGGCCGGCGCCCGTCCACCGTCACCTCGACCATGTCCTCGATCCGGACCCCGCCCACACCGGGGAGGTACACGCCGGGCTCCACCGTCACGACGGCGCCGGCCGGGAGCGCGTCGTCGCTCCCTCGGCGAAGGTGAGGTCCCTCGTGGATCTCCAGCCCCACACCGTGGCCGAGGCCGTGAGTGAAGTGCTCGCCGAGGCCGGCACCCTCGATCACCGAACGGG
>DASPWN010000295.1:0-6210 GCA_035637835.1 Actinomycetota bacterium
TCGCGAAGGCGTCCTGCGCGGCTTCCTCGGCGAGGTCGAAGTCGCCGAGGAAGCCGATCATCGCAGCGAGAACACGTCCCCACTGGTCGCGGAAGATCTGCTCGAGGATCGCTACCACTCCACGGTCGGACGCACCTCGACCGCGCCGCCCAGGCGGGCCGCCGGGATCCGCGAGGCCAGCTCGATCGCCGCGTCGAGGTCGTCGGCCTCGAACACTAGGTAGCCGCCGATGGCTTCCTTGATCTCGACGAACGGGCCGTCGGTGGTCAGTGTCTTGCCGTCCTGCACCCGCACGGTGGTTGCCGTCTCCGGAGCGTCCAGGCCGAGGCCGGGAGTGACGCCGGGGGTCCGGTTGATCGCCTGGTAGTCGGCGTACACGGCCTTCTGCTCGTCCTCCGAAAGGGTCGCCCACGCCTCCGGCGACCGCGGCGTCGGGGCATCGCCCTGGTGGATCAACAACATGTACTTCATGGCTCCCTCCTTCGCGGGATGGTCGTCTATGAGACAAACGGGGAGCGACGAAATCGACAGCTCCGGCGAAAAAGGAGGACTCGCCCCGTCCGGACGATATCGCGGTCCGCCAAGGTCGAGCCGGCCGCCGGGGGTGCTGGCCTCCTCGGGGCAGGAAGGTCCCCTGCACGCGAGCCCACAGGTCTTCATCCTTGGACGAGCACGTGGGGCCGTGCCAACATGCCGGCATGTCGAGCCAGACCAACGATCTGCCGATCTCCGCCGCTCGGCCTTCACTGTGGCTGGCCCGACTCATCCTCGGCCTGACCCTCCTGGCCGTGGCCGGGGGCATCGCGTTCGGGGCCCTCGATGCCTCCCGTCCGGGCGGAAGCTCGCCCTCGCTCTCGGAGCTTCCCTTCGCGATCGCGTTCGTTGCCTTTCCGGTCGTTGGGTACGTCCTTGCCTCGAGGCGCCCGGACAACGCCATCAGCTGGCTCATCGCGGGGGTTGGAGGGGTGTTCGCGGTGGACGGGTTCCTGAGCTCCTACGCCGAATACGCGATCCACGGCGGGCTGGGCGGCCGCCACCTCGGGGCCGTCCTCGCAGCGATCGAGGCGGCGATGTGGGTGCCCATCGTGGTCCCTCCGGCCACGTTCCTGCTGCTGCTGTTCCCGAGCGGCCATCTTCCGTCGCTCCGCTGGCGGTGGTTCGGGCGGGTCCTGGGTGGCGGAATGGCGCTTGCGTTCCTCGGAATCGTCTTCGCCCCTGGACCCCTCGAGAACGCTGCCGTCTCCGGTCTGCAGAACCCTCTGGGCCTCGAGTGGCTCGAGCCGGCCCTGCCGTTCGCGCTCGCCTTCATCGCTCTGATCCCGGTGGGCGTGGTCGCCTCGCTCGTGAGCTTGGTCCAGCGTTTTCGACGCTCTACAGGGATCGAGCGTCTTCAACTGACGTGGCTGGTCACCGCTGCAACCATCGTGGGCGTCCTGTACGCGATCGCGATCCCGATCGGGCTGGTGACCGGTTGGGGCCAGAGCACCGCCCTGTGGGTGGTGGTTCTCCAGAACGCAGCGATCATCTCGTTCGCCCTGATCCCCATCGCGATCGGCGTGTCGGTGCTCCGGTACCGGCTCCTCGAGATCGACCTCGTGATCAATCGGGCACTGCTCTTCGGGGCGCTGGCCATCTTCATCAGCGTCGTCTACGTGGCGATCGTTGTCGGCGTTGGTGCGCTCGCGGGGAGTCGCGCGAATCCGATCCTGTCGGCGGCGGCTGCGGCCGTCGTCGCACTCGCATTCCAGCCAGCGCGGCGGCGGGCTCAGCGGTTGGCGGACCGGCTCGTCTACGGGAAGCGCGCCTCGCCCTACGAGGTCCTGTCGGAGTTCTCCGAGCGGCTGGGGAAGGCCTACGCGAGCGACGAGCTCCTGTTCCGGATGGCGCGAGCTCTGGCCGAGGGTACGAGCGCCGCGCGTGCCGACGTGTGGATCAGGATCGGTGACCAACTTCGGTCCGAGGCCACTTGGCCGCGGGAAGAGGAGCCGCTCCCTCCGTTGCCGGTCGCCGGCAACGAGGACGGCTCGGCATCACCGATGTCGATGCTCGAGCCGATCCACCATGACGGCGAGCTCCTCGGGGCATTGTCGATAAGGAAGAAGGCGGGAGAAGCGATCACTCCGACCGAGGAACGGCTCGTACGCGACCTGGCGGCGCAGGCCGGCCTGGTCATGCGGAACGTCGCGCTGACCCAGCAGCTGATGGAGAAGATCGACCAGCTCCGAGCCTCGCGTCAGCGCCTGGTGACCGCGCAGGACGAGGAGCGGCGCAAGCTCGAGCGCAACCTGCACGACGGTGCGCAACAGCAGATCGTGGCGCTCGCCGTGAAGCTGCGCCTGCTCGAACAGCTCATCGAGCGGGATGCAGCGAAGGCGAGATCGATCGCGGCCGACCTGCAGGGTGACATCGGCAGCGCTCTCCAGGAGCTGCGCGACCTCGCCCGTGGGATCTATCCACCGCTCTTGGCCGACCAGGGGTTGGTAGTGGCGCTGGAGTCGCAAACCCAGCGGTCGGTGGTTCCCGTGGCCGTTGAGGCGGACGGGATCGGTCGGTACCCGCGCGATGCCGAAGCGGCCGTCTACTTCTCGTGCCTAGAAGCCCTGCAGAACGTGGCGAAGTACGCGCGAGCCTCACGGACGACGCTCCGCCTGTGGGACGGAGAGGGTCATCTCCGGTTCGAGGTGATCGACAACGGTGTGGGGTTCGACACTGACGGAACGTCCTACGGGACTGGGCTCCAAGGCATGATCGATCGGCTAGCTGCGGTCGGAGGGGAGCTCCACGTCCGATCGGTGCCGGGGATTGGCACGACCGTGACAGGTGATATTCCGCTCGTGCTGCATGGCTGACCCCATGTGTGCGCAGGACGTGACGTGCCGGCGCGAGTTCTGTGAGATTCGTGCTGTTGCGTAGACTCGCGTGAGATGAAGTTGCCGCTCGAACTTCCCGAACTGAGAGCCGGGCCCTTCTGCGTACGCGCCTGGCAAGTCAAGGACCTCGCCCTCGTGCGAGAAGTCAGCAGCGATTCTCACATCCCGAAGATCACGACGGTCCCGCCAAACTACACGGACGAGGAGGGTCGGCTGTTCCTCCAGCGCCAGTGGGATCGCGCAGCGACGGGTGCCGGGTACTCGTTCGTTATCACCGAGGCCGAAAGGGACCGGGGGATTGGCGCTATCGGCCTGTGGCTTCGGAACATCGATCTCGGGCGCGGGTCGATCGGCTACTGGGTCGCACCATCGGCCCGAGGCCGAAACGCGGCATGGCACGCGCTCTGTGCAGTGCGGGACTGGGCCTTCATCACGCACCACATCCCACGTCTCGAACTGTACGTCGAGCCGTGGAACACCGCATCCATCCGCACGGCCGAGGGCGCTGGCTTTCGCCGTGAGGGCGTGCTTCGCAGTTGGGAAGCGGTGGGTGGCGAACGGCGGGACATGTTGATGTTCTCGCTGCTCGATGGCGACAGCGTGCCAGACCGAGCTTGACGTTCGGCTTTGCACGGTGTCGCTTCCGTCACGAAATGGCACCTGAGTCCTTGTTAGCTATTGGCCGACCGATCGCGAAGGCCACTTTGCCGGAAGAGCGGAACCAAGTTCGCTATTAGTGCGTCAGACTGTTGCCATGGCTGCCGGGAACGTAGCTCAGACCCATTCACGATGGCAGTCGTCTGCAGCTCTCGGACTCTTGGTCGTTGCACTCGTCGCGATGACGGGCTGTGATCGCTCCCGCCCGGTCGCCACGGTTTCACCACCCGACGCCCTTTCGGCTTCACGGACCGTTTCCCCTATGGTCGATCAGACAACCCCGTCTCCTCAGGCTCCTCGTTTCACCTCCATCGCCGGAGCCCTGGCCTTCATCAGAGAGCACCTTGGTGACGTCCGAGTCGTCCTGCCCGATGGACTACCCGGAGGGTTGCTCTTGCTCCCAAGCATCCCGTGTACAAGCTGGAATCGACGACGCGGGCGGGGTGGATACTCGAGCTCGTGTACGGCACGAAGAAGCATGTCAACATCCAATTCGGGTCGGCGACGTTCGATGGATGCGGGACCGAGGGAGCCCGCGCCGTGCGCGTCGGCAACATGCCCGGTGCGTTGATCGCCACCCAGCACAGGTCTGGATAGTGGACCGAGCTCATCTGGCCTGCCACTACAGCGCATCCCTTCGGCCGATACGGACTGACCGGGAGCCTGTCGCCAGGGCGCATGCTCCGGATGGCCCGGTCCATGCCTCCTACTCGGCCACTGGCGGAAGTCAGCCACAATTGCTAGGGGATGTTCCAGGGTCATGACTCGCCTGGCCCGGCGGAGAGTGTCGCTTCCGGCGGGAAGCGCAACTGCGTTGAGTCACACCTTCGTCACGAAGGGACATCGTGGCGCCAGACCATCATCCCCTATGACCAAGGCCATCCAAGAGGAACGGAAATGAGAGCGTCCGTAAGCGAGAGCGCGGACCCTGCTGCGGTGATCTCGCGTTGCCTTCGCTCGATGTCGCTCCGCGTCGGGGCGATCATCCACAGCCCCAGGAGACCGAAGGGCAGACCGAGAAGATAGATCCAGAGGCTGCCCCCCAGGAACACGCCCGCGAACCCCCACAGAGCCGCTCCCACGGCCGCTCCCACCCCGATGAAGAACAATGCTCGGTACCAATGGGCAAGGGCCTCCGGCGAAGTCGTCGAGAGGGGCCGCCGTCGGATCCTGGCAACCTGGGCGAGCGAGGCGATCCCGATGAGGACCACTACCCACGGGACCCACCCCTCGTCTCCGCCGTCCCACGGTGCGACAAAGCTCAGGGGGACGAGGAAGAGGAACAGGGTGACGAGGAGGCCAAGGAACACGCTCCGAAGGACAATCAGCCCGTTCCTCTCCTTGCGCCACGCTCTGATGTTGATCACCTCGCCGACGATCGGGATCGGGTACCACCGGAGTCCTCGCAGGGACGGCCGCCAGCCGGGATCTTTATGGTTCGTCACGTCATTATGCTTCGGCGAAGACTCCCCCTAGCTGGATCGGTTCGAGCAACCCCTTCGGCGCGTGCCCGCCGAAACTACGGCCGGGCAGTTCATGGGATTGGACCCGCACGGTCGCTTTCGTAACGAGGCGAGCCGTCCGTCGTGGAGCGCGCTGTACTGTAGGTTGATGGATGACCTTTCTCGTCACAAGGCCGATCTACATCAGAAACAGCGAGGCCTTCGGCGCCTGCTGAACGAATGGGACCCGATCGGCGTAATGTCCGGTGAAGACGCTCCGTCGGAGGAATACGACTGCCTCTTCGGCGTGCTGGGGCAACTTCACAAACGGGCCTTCGCGGGAGCAGCTTGCTGCTTACCTAAGCGAGCAACTGGTGCACCACTTCGACTTGGACCCCAACCAGGCGCGGGCAGACCAATTCGCAGGCGATCTCTTTGACTGGTATTGGGCCGATCCGCTCCCTGGCAGCATTCCTCCACCGGAACGCTAGAGGGCTCCTTTAAGAACCCGGTTCGCGACCGAACGCGCGGAACGGCTCCGGCTCGTATTCGCTCAGAGCCCGCGACCAGTCGGCGAGGGCTTGCTTGATCGCCTCGTCCTCCCACATGAGCCATGCGAGGTGCCGGAGGCCGTGCTCCACGACCTGGGACAGGTGCACTTGCGGTGGCGGGCCGGTCGCGTGCCCGCGTGCCAGCTCAGCCCGTGTGACGAGCTGGACCTCGTAGTTGTCGGGGACGTGCCTGGGTGGCTCAACGGCCACGAGGAACGTGAGCAGGATCAGCTGGCGCACGACCCTCCAGGATGTGGAGTGCACCATGATCGGCAGGAACCCAAGCTCGGCCACGGCGTCGACGATGGATTCGTGCGGGTCCAGGTCTGGGTCCCACGGCGCTTGGACGGTTTGCCGCCCTTGGGAGGAGAGGTGTCGGATCCCTTCCCCGTCGAGGTAGAGCAGAACAGCTTCAAGCGATGGAGGGTCCACACCCGAACCCTACCGGCACCCGATATCGCCCGGCCGGCCCGGTCACGCGACGGGCGTAACGGCGCGCCAGGATCGGCCCCCGTTCATGGTCAAGAACAGGGTGCCCCGCCGGCCGCGGTAGCTGGTGAGCCAGGCTCGATTACCGTCCACCGCCGCGATGCTGGTCACGTGCTGTCCTGCGCCTATCGGAAATCTCCGCCATGTGCTGCCGCCGTCATCCGTGCGGTACAGGATCGGTGGATCTCCGACGACGACCCA
>DASPWN010000296.1:0-4958 GCA_035637835.1 Actinomycetota bacterium
CCGCGACGGCGAGCAGGCCCCCGGGATCGCGCTCACCAGGCCCGAGAAGGTCGAGATCGCGGAGCAGCTGGCCCGCCTCGAGGTCGACATCATCGAGGCGGGCTTTCCCGTCTCGTCGGAGGGCGAGTTCGAGGCCGTCCGCGAGATCGCCTCGAGCGTCCGCGGCCCGGTCATCGCGGCCCTGGCCCGGGTGGTCCCCGGCGACATCGACCGGGCTGCCGAGGCCCTGAAGGGCACCGAACGGTGGCGGATCCACACCTTCGTCTCGACGAGTGACATTCACATGAAGGACATGCTCCGGATGTCGCAGCCCCAAGTGCTCGACGCCATCCGCGACGGCGTGAAACAGGCCGTCGGCTACACGGACGACGTCGAGTTCTCGGCCCAAGACGCCACGCGCACCGAGCTTGGCTTCCTGCTCGAGTGCTTCCGGATGGCCGTGGAGGCCGGCGCGACGACGATCAACGTCCCCGACACCGTGGGCTATGCCATGCCCCACGAGTTCGGCGAGCTGGTGCGACTGGTGCGCGAGGCGGTCCCCGATCACATCGTGGTCTCGACGCATTGCCACAACGACCTCGGGCTGGCCGTGGCCAACTCGCTGGCCGGCATCGTGAACGGGGCCCGGCAGGTCGAGGTGGCCGTGAACGGCATCGGCGAGCGGGCCGGCAACTGCTCGCTCGAGGAGATCGCGATGATCGTGCGGACCCGGGGCCAAGCCCTGGGCGTCGGCCACGGGCTGAACGCGAAGGAGATCATGCGGACCTCCCGCCTGGTCTCGATGACCACCGGCTACTCGGTGCAACCGAACAAGGCGGTGGTGGGCTCGTCGGCGTTCGCCCACGAATCGGGGATCCACCAGCACGGCGTGCTGGCCAATCGGGCCACGTACGAGATCATGGATCCCCTCGAGATCGGACTGGAGGGCAACCGGATCGTCCTGGGCAAGCACTCCGGCCGGCACGCGTTCGCCGATGCGTTGGAGAAGCTCGGCATCCGCCTGGATCCAGAGCACCTGAACCGGGCCTTCGCCCGGTTCAAGGACCTTGCCGACCGCAAGATCCAACTCACCGACCAGGACCTCCAGGCCATCGTTTCGGAGGAGATCGGTCAGGCCGAGAAGGACGTGTTCGTGCTGGAATCGCTGGTCGTTGCCGGGGGGACGAGCCAGGAGCCCCGGGCCACGGTTCGACTGCGGAAGGGCGTGGAGCCGATCGAGGAGTCGGCCATCGGCGACGGCTTGATCGATGCGGCGATGGGTGCAATCCAGCGGGCCGCGGGCGTGGAGGCCACGCTCGTCTCGTTCAACGTCTCCGGCGTGACCTCCGGATCGGACGCGCTCGGCGACGTGGTCGTGCAGCTCGACGTGGAGGGCCATCGGGTCACCGGCCGCGGCGTGGCCACCGACGTGGTCGAGGCCAGCGCCCGGGCCTATCTGGCGGCCATCAACCGGGCCCTGCAGGTGCAGCCGGGGTCCACGAGCACCACCGAGGCATGGCCGCGGTGAGCCCGCGCTCCCACCGGATCGGGGTGATCGCGGGCGACGGGACCGGGCCCGAGGTCGTCGGGGAGGGCCTGAAGGTGCTTCGGGCCATCGCCGCATCCGAAGGTTTCGATGTCGAGACCGTTGATTTGTATCTCGGCGCCGACCGATATCTGAAGACCGGTGACGTCCTTCCCGACGAGGAACTCGCAGTGCTGCGACAGATGGATGCCATCTTCCTCGGGGCTGTCGGCGACCCGCGTGTGAAGCCGGGGATCCTCGAGCGCGACCTGCTCCTTCGGATCCGGTTCGAGCTCGACCAGTACGTCAACCTCCGGCCGGTCATCCGGTATCCGGGCGTGAAGACCCTCATCCCCTCCCAGGCGGAGGCCGATGTCAACTTCGTGGTGGTCCGGGAGAACGGCGAGGGGCTCTACACCGGGGCTGGAGGGTTCCACCGCAAGGGGACGCCGCACGAAGTTGCGGTGCAGGAGTCCGTGAACACGCGGCACGGCGTGGAGCGGATCGTGCGCTACGCGTTCGAGTACGCCAGGCGGCCGGATCGAAGGAGGAAGCTCACGCTCGTCCACAAGACGAACGTGCTGACCTATGCCGGCGATCTGTACCAGCGCGTCGTCGATGAGGTCTCACGCGAGTTCCCGGAGGTCGAGACCGACTACGTCCACGTCGACGCGGCGTGCATCTACTTCCTGGACCAGCCGTCGCGGTTCGATGTGATCGTCACCGACAACGTGTTCGGCGACATCATCACGGACCTCGGGGCGATGCTGCAGGGCGGGCTCGGGGTCGCGGCCGGCGGGAACATCAATCCCGGGGGGGTGTCGATGTTCGAGCCGATCGGCGGCACGGCACCGAACGAGACCGGGAAGGGCACGATCAACCCACTCGCGGCCATCGGCGCCCTCGGGATGTTGCTCGAGAACGTCCAGGAGCGCGACGCCGCCGCCCGGGTCGACGCCGGGATCCGGTTCGCGTGTTCGAAGGTGCACTCGATGCGCGCCGGCGACATGGGCTACACGACCTCCGAGGTGGGCGACCTGGTCGTCGAGGGGGCGAGCGCATGAGTCGGGCCGTCCAGGTCGAGCTGTACGACACCACCCTGCGGGACGGGGCGCAGCGCGCTGGCCTCTCGTACTCGATCGAGGACCGGCTCCGCATCCTGCACCGGTTGGACTCAATGGGCTTCCCCTACGTCGAGGGCGGCTGGCCAGGCGCGAACCCTCGGGAGACCGAGTTCTTCCGGCTGGCCACCAAGGAGAAGCTGCAGCACGCGACCCTCACCGCATTCGGCATGACCCGGAAGGCGGGCGAACGGGCCGAGGACAGCGCGGTCCTTCGCGACCTCCTGGACGCCGGCACCGAGGTCGTGTGCCTGGTGGGGAAGTCCTGGGACCTCCACGTCACCGAGGCGCTGCGGACCACCCTCGACGAGGGCGTGGCCATGGTCCGGGACTCGATCGCTTTCCTCGTCTCGGAGGGCCGGCGGGTGTTCTTCGACGCCGAGCACTTCTTCGACGGGTACCGGCAGAACCGGTCGTTCGCCCTGGACGTGCTGGCGGCCGCCGAGGAGGCGGGCGCCGTCCGGCTGGTGCTGTGCGACACGAACGGCGGCGCCCTTCCCCCAGACATCTCCCGCGTCGTCGGTGAGGTGAATGTGACGGCCGGCATTCCCCTCGGCGTGCACGTCCACAACGACGCAGGCTGTGCCGTGGCCAACTCGCTCGTGGCCGTGGAGGCCGGGGTCTACCAGGTCCAGGGGACGATCAACGGGTACGGGGAGCGGACCGGCAACGCCGATCTGGTGCCGATCGTCGCCAACCTGGCCCTGAAGATGGGAGCCCAGCCGCTTCTCCCCGAGTCCATCGGCCGGCTCACCGAGCTGTCGCACTACGTGGCCGAGGTGGCCAACGTCACTCCGGATTCGCATCAGCCCTACGCAGGGCGCTACGCGTTCACCCACAAGGCCGGACTGCACACGAGCGGCGTGGCCCGGTTCGCCGAGGCGTACGAGCACATCCCGCCGGAATCCGTGGGCAACCGGCGGGGCGTCGTGGCCTCCGATCTCTCCGGCACTGCGTCGCTCAAGATGAAGGCGACGCAATTCGGCCTGGACCTTTCCGACGACGCCATCCCGAAGCTGCTCGCCGAGCTGAAGGACCGGGAGGCCCGAGGCTACACGTTCGAGGTGGCCGACGCGTCGCTCGAGCTCCTGATGCGTCGGCACGACGGATGGAAGCAGCCGTTCTTCGACGTCGAGAGCTACCGGGTGCACGTGGAACGACGGCAGGACGAGGAGGCCCTGGCCGAGGCCACCGTCAAGGTCCTGGCCGGCGGCGGCCGCCACGTCGAGAGCGCGGAGGGTCACGGTCCCGTCGGCGCCCTGGACAACGCGCTTCGCAAGGCCCTGTCGAACGAGTACCCCGAGCTCGAGCACATCACCCTGGAGGACTACCGGGTCCGCGTGCTCGACGAGAACATCGGCTCCGGCGCTACGGTCCGCGTGTTGATCGACACCTCCAACGGCCAGGGTGAGTGGACCACGGTCGGTGTGTCGAGCAACATCATCGAGGCGTCCTGGGAGGCCCTGACCGACGGGTATCTGTACGGCCTGCTTCACCCCCGGCGGGACGAGGGATAACCGGCTCGAGAACGGAGCGCGCGCACCGGTTCGATATCCTCTCCGCGTGGTCGTGCGCATCCGAGAGGCGATCCTGGCCGACGCGGAAGCCATCGCGACCGTGCACGTGCGATCGTGGCAAGCCGCCTATCGCGGCCAGCTCCCCGATGAGTACCTGGACGGGTTGAGCGTGGACGAACGGCTATCCCAACATCAATGGGCCCTGGAGCATCCCCGGCCGGACTGGCGCGGGTGGGTGGCGGACGAGGAACGATCGGTCGTGGGGTTCGCGGTCACCGGGCCGAGCGAGGACGCCGATGCCGATCCCCGCACCGCCGAGCTCTACGCGATCTACCTCGATCCGGGCGCTTACGGGACGGGCGTGGGTCGGCAACTGTTCACCCACGCCATCGAGGATCTGCGGGAGCGAGGGTTCGCAGCGGCGACCCTCTGGGTGCTCGATTCGAACGATCGGGCCCGGCGCTTCTACGACCTGGCGGGGTGGAAGCTCGACGGCGCGACGACGACCGAACGCATCGATTGCCTGAACTATCCGACGGTCAGGTATCGGGTAGACCTCGGCTGAGGGGTCAGTCCTTCTGACCCTTCTTTTCGCCGTGCTCGGTTTGGTCCTTCGGGCCCCGGCGCCTGGGGTTCTCGCCCTTCCAGCCGCCTTCAGGGGGCTTGTTCCTCCACCCGTTGTGGTTGCCGCCGCCCGGGGACTCGGGGACCGTACCTTCGCTGGGCCCGCCGCCGCCGCCTGTGCCGCCGCCGCCTGTGCCGCCGCCGCCAGTGCCGCCGCCGCCAGTGCCACCGCGACCACCGCCAGTGCCGCCG
>DASPWN010000297.1:0-6051 GCA_035637835.1 Actinomycetota bacterium
TTGATCAGTGACGGCACGAGCGTCCCTTCGTCGTCATTCGGAGCCGAACACGTTCCGGAGGTCCACGCGCTTGGCGCGGTAGCTCTCCTCCAGGCGAACGGAGCCCAGTCTAAGCGCCTTGGGCCCCTCTGCCACGGGCGAAATGAGGCGCAGCACCCCATCCTCCGGCCCGTGCTCGAGGTAGCCGATGCCGAGGTATCCGCCGTCGCCGTCGGACAGGCCGACGAGCATCCGGTCCAGATTGGCCAAGTTGAACATCGGAGGAAGGGCCGGCATGAACACGGTCGGCTTCACTCGCCACCGGTGGAGCTCCGCGGAGAAGTACCGGCGCATCGCGGACTCGCGGTTCTCCGCCCGCTGCTCCACGGAGGTGGGCACGACGTCGGGATGGACGCCGAGCGAGACGACCTCGGTGGAGAAGAACCGCTGGATCACGCCGAGGAGGGGCTGGAGCTCCTCGCCACGCTGAAGGCCGACGACGAGGTCGGGCCGAAGCATCTCGACCTTGTGGTACTTCAGGACCTGGCCGGAGATCCCCGACACGAGTCCGCCCGAGTCGACGACGAGGAGGTCCGCTCCTTCGTCGCGAGCTCGCTGAGCCAAGGCGACCACCCCGGTGACGACGGGCAGCAGGTGTCCCTGCGGCGACGTGGAGCCGACGAACGACAGCGCGTCGGCCGTCCCGAGGGCATCGGGTTCGAGATCCCCGACCGCGCGCACCGTCTTCAGCGTGATGGTGGCGGGTGGGCCTACGGTCTTTTGGCCCACGTCCGCGTCCACGAACGCCGAGGGCCGCCCCGCATCCACCCCGGCGCGCAGGAGCATCCGGGACAGCGTGGACTTGCCGGTGTCGAGCCCGCCAACGAGCAAGACCGTGCGCTTCTGGCGCACCGCGCGTTCGACCAGCGCCTCGTGCTCGTTCACCTTCGCCTCCGCGTGGGGTGGTCTGGCCCCTCCCCGGAGGCCCCGTTCCGTGCGTGCGCGAGCGTGTCAGTCCGCCCGGGGTCCTCCTCCCGGGGTGGGCGGATGGGTGGCCATAGTGGAGATTCGCTCGGGGCGACGCGCCCCGATCACGCGTACGAACCGTGCCTCGGAGAAGGGATCAAGCTCCAATGTGGAGCGAATTCTACTCAGTCGGCGAGACGGGCCACGATGGCCTGGTAGCAGGGCCAGTAGGCGTCGGGCTGGACGTTGTCGTCCATGACGATCACGGTGTCCGTCCGGCCCTGTGCCCTGGCCACGAGGAGCGCGGGGTCGTTCACGTCGGCGATCGACAGGGTCTCGACGCCGGCCTCGATCGCGGCCCCGGCGAACCCGTGGTCGGCGAACACCAGGTCCGGCCGCACCTCATCGAGCATCCTGGCCATGGCGTCGCCCCGGTGCGTGTGGCGGGCCGAGGCCCGGTCGGTGAGGAGGGCGACCCCTTCCAGATACCGAACCTGCCACCCATGACGGTCATCTGCGTCGCGCCATGCCACCCCCTCGTACGGCCTGAGCAGCTCGACGCCGCGAGACGCGAGCTGCCGCCCCACCCCGGTGTACAGGTGGGCCAGGCCGACCGGATGCCCGGTGGCCAGGATCACGCGCTCGCCCCGCGCGCATGCCCCGGCCAGCCGACGCCCAACCGCCTCGCAGGCTTCGATCACGAGCTCGGGATCGACGGGAACCGGTCCCGTCGTCGCGTTCGGATCGGGTGTGAAGCCCGCGGCCCGGCCCACGAGCCCCAGCACCTCCGGTGGGGTGAACGCCCCCGGCAGGCCGGTCAACCCGAACTGCTTGTCGAGGTCCCCCTCGCACAGCAGCCGGATATTGCGTAGCACGTTGTCGAGGGGATGGCTGAGGGAGGGGCCGGCGATCCGCCCCTCAAGAAGGCCGCGCACCAGCTCCTCACGGTCGTGAACCCGCCCGGTCCACCGTTCGTCGATCGCGGGCAGCTGCGCCGCATGGGATTCGATAACGTCCATCCATAGCAATCGTAGGGGGCGTACGCGTGAACGACTTCTCACTGGAGGGGCAGGTCGCTGTGGTCACGGGCGGGGGCCGGGGGATCGGGCGGGCCATCGCGCACGCCTTCGCCCGCGAGGGGGCCGACCTGGCCCTGGCCGCCAGGACGAAGGAGCAGATCGAACGGACGGCCGAGGAGGTCGAGCAGCTCGGCCGGCGGGCGGTGCCGATCGTGGTCGACGTCACGGACGAGGACGCCGTACGAGATCTGATCGAGAGGACCGTTCAGGAGCTCGGCACGCTCGACATCCTGGTGAACAACGCGGGCGCCGCGCCGTTCATGGCCCCGTTCACAGAGACCAGGGCCGAAGGGTTCGAGAAGTACTTCCGGATGAATTTCTTCTCCGCGGTGTACGGGATGCGAGCGGTCGCGCCGGTCCTGCTGGCCAAGGGCTCGGGCTGCGTGCTGAACGTCGCCTCCATCGACGGGTTCACCGTCGAGGTCGGCCTGGCGTACTACGGAGCGGCGAAGGCCGCGATCATCAACCTGACCAAGGCCACGGCGCTCGAGTGGGCACCGACGGGAGTACGAGTGAACGCGATCGCCCCGGGCTGGATCGACACCCAGATGAACCAGCCCGAACGGGACGACCCGGAGGCCGAGGCCCGGATCCGGTCCAACATCCCCCTCGGGCGGTGGGGCCGTCCACAGGACATCGCAGCGGCCGCGCTGTATCTCTGCTCCCCCGCGGCGTCCTTCGTCACCGGCGAGGTGTTGGTGGTCGACGGCGGCCAGAGCGTCACGAGCGCCAGGGAGCCGTGAGATGGAGCTCCGCGGGGCCGTGGCGGTGGTGACGGGTGCCTCGTCGGGGTTCGGCGAGCTCACCTCGAGGTTTTTGGCGAAGGAGGGAGCGGCCGTCGTGCTGGCGGCGCGCCGCGCGGAGCGGCTGGAGACCGTGGCCTCCGAGATCGAAGGACGGGGGGGCCGGGCCCTCGCCGTGCGGTGCGATGTGACTGAGGTCGCCGATCTGCAGGGGCTGCGCGACCGGGTGCACGAGGCCTTCGGGCGATGCGACGTCCTGATCAACAACGCGGGCATCCCCGGCGGTGGACGGTTCGAGGACCTGTCGCTCGAGCAGATCGAAAAGGTCATCCGGGTGAACCTGCTTGGCGTGCTGGTCTGTACGAAGGTGTTCCTCCCGATGATGCTCGATCGGGGGGCAGGCCACATCGTGAACGTGGGGTCCCTGGCCGGACGGTATGCCGCCCCCGGCGCGTCGGTGTACTCGGCGTCCAAGCACGGCGTCGTGGCGTTCTCCGAGGCCCTGTACTACGAGCTCGCCCCGCGCGGCATCCTCGTGACGAGCGTGAACCCGGGCTTCGCCGCAACCGAAGGGTTCCCCCAGGGCCGGTTGCCCTCGGCGGTCGTCATGCGGGCAGACAAGGTGGCCAGGGTCATCGTGGACGTCGTGAGGCAGGGGAAGGCACCCGAGGTGTCGGTGCCGCGGGGCATGAGTCTGTGGCAGGCCTTCCGGGTCCTCACGCCACCGCTCTACCGGTGGGGAGTGCGCACGGCCACGAGCCGGTTCGGAACCACGCCGGCGAAGTCGCAGGGGTAGGCTCCGCGCGTGGCGAGGGCCCGGTTCACGGCGAGGCTCCGGCCCTCGGGCCGTGGGGCCGGCGGGCACCTGGTCGACGTGCCGGACGAGGTCGTCGCCGCGCTCGGCGGCAGGGGCCGCATCCCGGTGCAGGCGAGCTTCAACGGCATCCCGTACCGCGGCTCCATCGTGAGGATGGGCAGCGTGATGATGCTCGGCGTGACCAAGGCCATCATGGCCGAGGCGGGAGCCGGACCCGGCGATGTCCTCGATGTCGTGGTCGAGAACGACGAGGCCCCTCGCGAGGTCGAGGTTCCGCCGGAGCTCACCAAGGCGTTGAAGCGGAGCCCGGCGGCCAGGGCCGTCTGGGATGGGCTCTCATTCAGCCATCGTCGCGAGTACGTCGGCTACATCGTCGAAGCCAAGAAGGAGGAGACGCGCGCCCGGCGCGTCGAGAGGACGATCCAGGCCCTCACCGAGCGCACCACCACATAGATCGGCATCCGCCCGCCGCGGCGACGCTTCACCTGACGGGACTTCCGAGTCTGTGGATCTTGATCATGTTCGTGTGCGCCCGCCCGAACGGCGAAGCCGCCACCAGGACCACGAGCTGGCCGTCGGTGGCCGCGCCGGCGGCCCGCAGCCCCTCGTCCATCAGCGCGATCATGTCATCGGTGTCATCCGGCGCCGCCGCGGGGAGCGGCCGCACCCCCCACCGGATGGCCAGTGCCCGACGCACGGCCGGATCGGGGGCGAACGCGTAGATGGGGACCGGGGGCCGCTCGCTCGACAGGAAGGCTGCGGTGCGACCCGTCCGGGTGAAGCACGACACCGCCACGACGTCGGGGGCGTCCCCCGCGATCTGCGACGCAGCGTGAGCGGCGGCCGCTCCCTCGTCGGCATGCGTACAGGCCGGCCGGCCCGCTCGGAAGCGCGAGCCCCGCTCCTCCGCCACCTCGGCGATGCGCACGGCCGCCGACGCCGCCTCCACCGGGAACTCGCCGATGGCCGTCTCGGCCGAGAGCATGATGGCATCGGCCCCGTCGAGGACTGCATTCGCCACGTCGGTCGCCTCCGCTCGGGTGGGTCGAGACGCGTGGGTCATCGATTCCAACATCTGGGTGGCCACGATGGTCGGACGGGCGGCCCCACGCGCCGCGAGCAGGATCTCCTTCTGGACGATGGGGATCTCTTCCATGGGGAGCTCGACACCCAGGTCGCCGCGGGCCACCATCACGGCGTCGGCCTCCACCAGCACCTTGTCGATGTCTTCAACAGCTGGCTGGGTCTCGATCTTCGCCACGATGGGGAGCGCGCGGGCGCCCATCAATGCACGGAGGCCGGCCACGTCGGCGGCGCTTCGGACGAACGACTGCGCGACGAGATCGACGCCGAGGTCGAGGGCGGCGGCGAGCGCCTCTCGGTCCCGGTCCGTGATGGCCGGGAGCTCCAGCCGCTCGGCGGGCACGTTCACCCCCGCCCGGGCCCGCATGGAGCCGGCCCGAACGACCTCGGTCACCACCTCGTCACCCTCCACATCGCGCACGATCAACTCGACGGCCCCGTCGGCGAGAAGGATGCGGTCGCCCGGCCGAATGTCGCGGGCCAGTCCCTCGTACGTGACCGAGGCACCCCAGGCGCCCCCGGCGCCGCCGGCCCGGCCGCCCGGCCGGAGCACGAACCGGGATCCGGCCGACAGCGCAAGCGGCTCGGTGGTGAGGTCGCCGAGCCGGATCTTCGGGCCGGGAAGGTCGGCCATCACGGCGAGGTCGCTCCCCAGCTCCTCGCGGACCGAGCGCACCACCTGCACCCGCTTCGCATGGTCCTTCGGGTCGCCGTGGGAGAAGTTCACCCGGAACACGTCGCACCCCGCCTCGGCTAGGGCCCGCACGCTGTCGCCCGCCTCGGTCGCCGGCCCGAGGGTGCACACCAGCTTCGCGCCGGGCACACTCACGGCTCGAGCCCCAAGTCGGGGAAGACCGTCGCTCGCACCAGGCGGATCACGCCTCGAGTCTCCGTGTCGGGGCGCCCATCGGGCAATGGGGCCTCGGAGAACGTCACCGGGACCTCGCCACGGACCGCGCGCTCCGCCTCCTCGATCCAGGACTCCGGGAGGTGGTCGGGGAGCTCCGCGTCGCACATCTCGGCGAAGTACAGGGTCCACGCGCGGGGGACGACCCTGGCCCACTGATAACCGCCGCCGCCGGTGGCCACCCACCGGCCACCCGCGGCTTCGTGGGCCAGCTCGTGCATGACGGCGGCCGCCTCGCGGTAGGCCCGGGTGGTGAGGAGAAGATGGGCGAGCGGGTCGGTCTGGTGCGTATCGCACCCGAGTTGGGTGACCAGCACATCGGGACGCCACCGTCGAACGAGCGGCGGCACGACCTCCCCGAAGGCCTCCAGCCAGGCGTGGTCACCGGTTCCCGGAGGGAGCGGCACGTTCACCTTGGTCCCCTCGGCCTCACCCGCTCCGCGCTCGGAGACGAACCCGGTCCCCGGGAACAGGTAC
>DASPWN010000298.1:0-1953 GCA_035637835.1 Actinomycetota bacterium
CGGCATCATCACGTCCAGGAGCACGAGGTCCGGCCGCATCTCGCTCGCGCGCTGGAGGGCCTCTTCCCCGTCCGAGGCCACGGCCACGTCGTAGCCCGCCGACCGCAGGTTGACCTCCACGAACCGGGCGATGTCCGGGTCATCGTCGACCACCAGGATGGTCTCCGGCATCAGGCACCCCCTTGTCTGGCCACGGTGGCCAGCACCCGCGCGGCCTCCGCCGGATCCCTGGCCTTGAAGATCGAGGAGGCGGCGGCCAGGATCGTGGCCCCTGCGCCGATGCATCGCGCCCCGGTCCCGGGGTCGATCCCCCCGTCGACCTCCACGTCGGTGGACAGGCCCCTGCGGTCGATCTCGCGCCGGACGAGCTCGATCTTCGGAAGGACCTCCGGGATGAACGCCTGGCCTGCCCACCCCGGCCGAACGCTCATCACGATCACGTCGTCCAGGTCTTCGAGGTGAGGGAACACCGTCTCCACCGGGGTGTCCGGATTCACCGCCAGCCCGGCTCGCATCCCCATGTCGCGGACCTTGCGGACCACCGGCGCGGGGTCCCCCAGGGCCTCAACGTGGCACGTGACCATGTCGGTCCCGGCCGCCGAGAAATCGTCGAACAGCCGCTCGGGCCGCTCGATCATCAGATGACAATGCAGCGGCAGGCCGGTCACGAGACGGAGGGACTCGACCACCACGGGACCGACGGTGAGGGGCGGCACGAAGTGGGCATCCATCACGTCGACATGGATGAAGTCGGCATGGGCCTCCACCAGCTTTACCTGATCGGCGAGGTGCGCGAAGTCCGCCGAGAGGATCGAGGCGGCCAGCTTGCCCACGACGCAGGATTCTAGCCGCACCTGTCCGCGCCCCCTAGCGAGGGGAACAGTGGCTCAACGGGAGACGGCCGGTCGATCCGAATCGCCTCACTCGAGGCGCTCCCCCCGGACGGGATGGTGGCCTCTCGCGAAGTCCGCGGCGCTCATCCGCCGGCCGCCGGCCGGGGCCACCTCGAGCGGGCGAAACCCCCTATCCTCCGTGGCCACCACGAAGCCGTTCTCGTCCACGTCGACGACCACCCCGGGCTCGCCGGCCCCCTCGACCGCCTGAGCCCGGAGCACCTTCAGGGGGCGGCCCCGGAACGTCGTGGCGGCACCGGGGTCGGGCGCGAAGGCCCGCACCCGGTTGACCAGCACGCGAGCCGGCTCGTTCCAGTCCAACCGGCGGTCGGCAGGCCCGAGCTTCGGCGCGAACGTGGCTTGGGCATCGTCCTGCGGAACGGGGGTGGCCCGCCCTGCCGAGAGGTCGTCGAGGGTCTCGACCAGCAGGTCGGCGCCGATCCCGGCCAACCGAGCCCCGAGCGAGCCGCTGTCGTCGTCTTCGCGGATCGGCTCCGAGCGGCGGCCAAGGATCGGGCCGGTGTCCAAGCCGGGGTCCATGCGGATCGTGGTGACGCCTGTCTCGTCCATCCCCAGTAGCAGCGCCGTGTGCACGGGGCTCGCTCCACGGAGCATCGGAAGCAGCGAGAAGTGCACGTTGACCGGTGCGATCGTGGGCATGTTCAGGATGGCAGCCGGCAGGATCTCGCCGTACGCCACGACGGCGAGGACGTCGGCGGCCGCCCGGGCGAGGGCCTCGAACCCCGGCCCCGACTTCACCGTCTCCACCTCGACGAGTGGAAGGCCGAAGGTCCTGGCCGCCGCCGCGACCGGCGTCGGCGCGGGCCCCTGCCCGCGCCGACCCGGTCGCGGAACGCGCGTCACGACCGCCACGACGTCGTGTCGCGAACGGGCCAGGGCCTCGAGCGAGGGGACAGACCACGGGTCGTTTCCCAGGAAGGCGACCCGGAGGGCGCGCGACTCGGCCACCGGGCGAGGATACGGCGGGCCGTTCAGGGCGTGGGCGAGCGCTCCTGCTGCTGCCTCACCTCGTGCTCTCGGAGCATGCGCATGACCTCGC
>DASPWN010000299.1:0-10017 GCA_035637835.1 Actinomycetota bacterium
GTGCCTCCCTGAAGCACCCGGCCCCCGGCGTCCTTCAACGTGACGCGGTACGGGGCGAGGGACGGATCCCTGGGGAGCCCGCTCACGATCACCACCACGAAGTCCAGCCTGGTCGGCGAGACGAGCTGCAGGACCGCTCCCCCGCCCCGCTTGATGACGGGCGTGGGAGCCAGCTGGCCGAGATGGGTCTCGTCGGCCCTGGCCTGGAAGGGCAATGTGTCGAGGACCCTCTGGAACTGATCGAGCGCCTGCGACCGGTCCTGTTCGGCCTGCGCCGCGCGCTCGGCGAACCGCTGGGCGCGCCCGGCCATCACCGCCCCCCACCCCAGGCTCGCCACGGCGATCGCCGCCGCGATGACGGCGGCGATCGCCGTCCGCGTCCGCCGCCCGGTCCGCGGTCGAGCCGCCGCTCTCCCGACGCCGGCCACGACCCGATCCTCCAGGCCAGGCGGAAGCGGTGCGGGGGCCAGGGCGAACGCGAAGGTCGCCGCAGCCTGGCCCAGCTCGGCCGCCTCCTTCCGGCATCCAGCGCACCACTGGAGGTGCCGCTCCAACGCGACCTGCTCCCGCGAGGGCAGAACGCCCACCGCGAGCTCGGGCAGCTGATCCCGGACGGCGATGCAGTTCACAGCCGGCCCTTGTCCTGGTTGGCCCGGCGAACCTTGATCAGTGCGGTCCTCAGGCGGGTCTTGACCGTTCCCAGGGGGATCCCGTCGGCCTGGGCGATCTCCCTGGCGGTAAGGCCCCCGAAGTAGGCCCGCACGAGGAGCTTGCGCTCGCCGTCGGAGAGGGTCTGCAGGGCTCGGACGGCGGCGTCACGCTCCAGGAGCGGATCCTCGTCCCCGGCCGTCGCCACCTCCGGAACCTCGTCCACCAGCACGAGCGTGGGTCGGCTGACGCCGGTCTCGCGGCGAAGCCGGTCCACGGCCAGGTTGTGGGCGATCGTCATCAGCCAGGTGGACAGCCTGCCCCGGGTGGCGTCGAACCGGGCCGCCTTTCGCCAGGCCGTGAGGAACACGTCTTGCGTCAACTCCTCCGCAGCCTCGGAGCTGCCCAGCAGCCGGAGCCCGAGCGTGAAGATCGGCCGGGCGAACCGTGCGTACAGGGCCCGGACGGCGTCTTCGTTCCCGGCGAGCAATCCTTCCACGAGCTGCTGTTCCTCCCGCGCGAGCAGCGGCCCATCGGTGTGGCCGTTCACGCCGGCCTTCTCCTTCCGGTATACGGGCGCGGGCTCAGTCGGAGCTTGCGACTCCGGTTGCTCCATTATGCCCACTCCGCCGGGCACGAAAGCCTCGAATGCCCCGGACCATGGACCGCCCCCGCCGCGAACGGACCCCGGACCTTCGGACGTCCCCCGGGCCTGCCAGGTTCGACGAACCCCACGCGTCGTGGCCCGAGTGGCATGATGACTGATGGCATGCGCACCTTCGCCCGCGCCGTGCTCCTGGGGGCGGCAACGCTGGCCGCGACCGCCTGCCTCGCCACGTCGACCTCGGCGCAGGCCGACCGTCCGGTTGTGGTGGAGCTCGGCCTCAGGGGTGTCGTGGATCCCTTCACGGCCAACTACATCGCCGGAGGCATCGCCCGGGCCGAGGCGGAGGGCGCGGACGCCGTGCTCCTCACGATCGACACGCCCGGAGGGCTCGACTCCTCGATGCGCCAGATCATCCAGGCCATCCTGAACTCGGACGTGCCGGTCGTGTGCTATGTCTCCCCCGAGGGGGCCCGGGCCGCATCGGCCGGAACGTTCATCATGATGGGCTGCCCGGTGGCCGCGATGGCCCCAGGAACGAACATCGGGGCCGCCCACCCGGTCGGCGTGGCCGGCGCGATCGAGCAGAAGAAGGTGACGAACGACGCCGTCGCCTACATCCAGAGCCTGGCCAACCGCAACGGCCGCAACGCGGAGTGGGCCAAGCAGGCGGTCGTGGATGCGGTCAGCATCCCGGCCGAGGAGGCCCTGCAGAAGAATGTGATCGACCTCATCGCCCCGAGCGTCTCCGCGCTGCTGTCCGAGGTCGACGGGCGGACCGTGGAGGTCGCCGCGGGCAGGACCGCCACGCTCCGGACCGCGGGTGCGTCCATCGAGACGGAGAGCATGGGCATCGGCGCGCGGATCCTGCACGCGCTCCTCTCACCGGACTTCGCCTTCATCTTCTTCTACCTGGGGCTGGGATTGATCGTCGTCGAGCTGCTCCACCCTGGGCTGTCGGTACCGGGGATCATGGGCATCGTCTTCCTGGTCGCCGCGTTCGTGACGTTCGGGCTGCTCCCGGTGCAGATCATCGGGGTCGTCCTGCTGCTCGCCTCGGCGCTGTTCTTCCTGCTGGAGCTGAAGCACCCGGGGCTCGGCGTCGCGACCATCGGGGGCGTGGCGTGCCTGGTCCTCGGGGGCCTCACGCTGTTCAACCCGTCCGTCCCGAACGCCCGCGTGTCGCTGTGGGTCATCGTGCCGGTGGCCGGCGTGCTCGTCCTGTTCTTCGGGACGGTGGTCAAGGCGGCGATGGCCGCCCGCCACATGCCGGCGGTCGGCGGGATCGAGGGCATCGTCGGCAAGGAGGGCGTCGTCGAGGACGACCTCGATCCCGAGGGCGTCGTGCTCGTATCGTCCGAGCAATGGTCGGCCCGGTCGGTGGCCGGCCCCGTACCGAGGGGCACCCGCGTGCGCGTGGTCCGGGTGGACCGGCTTCGCCTGGACGTCGAACCGATCAAGGAACAGGCCACGGCGGTGCCGTTGGCGGAAGGAGGAAAGCCGTGATCCCGCTTCTCATCGGCCTGGGGATCGTGCTGTTGATCGTGATCCTCGTGCTGCCGCAGGCCATCCGGATCGTCCGGGAGTACCAGCGCCTGATCGTGTTCCGCCTGGGCCGAAACATCGGTGTGAAGGGCCCCGGGTTCGTGCTCCTGATCCCCATCGTGGACCGGGCGGTGTGGGTGGATCTTCGGGAGCAGTACCTGGAGATCCCGCACCAGACCGCCATTACCGAGGACAACGCGTCCATCTCCATCGACTTCATCGTGTTCAACAAGGTGGTCGATCCGCAGCAGAGCGTGCTCTCGGTCGGCAACTTCGCCGGCGCCGCCCAGAACATCGCGGCGACCACGCTCCGGTCGGTGGTGGGTGACATGCCCCTGGACGACGTGCTGGCCAAGCGGGAACAGATGAACGAGATCCTCCGGGTGAAGCTCGACGAGGTCACCGAGCGATGGGGCGTGAAGGTCACGAACGTGGAGATCCGGGAGATCATCCCCCCGCCCACGGTGCTGGAGGCCATGACCCGCCAGATGTCGGCCGAGCGGACCAGGCGCGCCGTCGTGCTCGAGGCCGAGGGGTCCAAGCAGGCCGCGATCACCGTGGCCGAAGGGAACAAGCAGTCCGCCATCCTGAACGCCGAGGGGGACCGGCAGGCGGCGATCCTGCGAGCCGAGGGCTTCGCCCTGGCCCTGACGAAGATCTACGAAGCGGCTCAAGCGGTCGACGCGAAGACCATGAGCCTCCAGTATCTCGATGCGCTGAAGCAGATCGGGGCTTCGCCGTCGACAAAGTTCATCATCCCGATGGAGTTCTCCAACATGCTCTCGGGCATCGTCGGGCTCACCGGCCAGGTCTTCCAGGACGGGGGCGAGGAGCGAAGCGCGAAGCGCTAGCCCCAGCCTCGCGCGTCCGGCGGAGGAGGCCGCGGTGCGGAACCGCCCGGCCCGGGACGGTGTATCAACGGTGACCGACCGGGTGGAGGGCCGTCCACTGGAGGAAGCTGAGCTCATCGAGCTGGCCAAGGATGGCGACGTCCAGGCGTACGGGGAGCTGGTGACGCGGTACCGGGACCTCGCGTTTCGAACCGCGTTCCTCATCACCCGAAGCGCCGCGGACGCGGAGGACGCTGCGCAGGACGCGTTCGTGAAGGCGTACTACGCGCTCGAGCGATTCCGGGCCCGGGACTCGTTCAGGCCGTGGATCCTGCGGATCGTCTCGAACGAGGCGAAGAACAGGCTGCGTTCGGCGAGGAGGCGGGAAGGCCTCGCGCTCCGCGCGGCCGAGGACCGCCGCTCCGGGGACGCGGCCCCGTCCCCGGAAGCGGCGGCTCTCGAGGTCGAAGCGAAGGAGGCGCTGCTCCGCGCGCTCGGCGGACTGAAGGAGAACGACCGATTGATCATCGCGTACCGGTACTTCCTGGAGCTGTCGGAAGCCGAGACGGCGCGGGCCCTGGGCATCCGCCCGGGGACCGTGAAGTCTCGCCTGTCCCGAGCCTTGGACCGGCTCCGGGACCGGCTGCCGGCCGAACGCGACGCCCGCGATCCGTTGGAGGCCACTGATGGGTGACCACATGACCCGCGCCGACGTGGAGCGATCGCTGACCGCGCTGGGCTCCACCCTGGAGTACCCGCCGACGCCACCGATGGCGCCGGCGGTCACGGCGCGGCTGCTCGCCGAGCGAGCATCCGCCAGGCGCCCGGCCTTCCCTGGCCTGGCGCTGTGGCCTCGCCGGCGGGTCCTCCTGCTCGCGGTGGCGGGAGTGATCCTGCTGCTCGCGGGCACTGCGGTCGCCGCGCGCCTGGCCATCGGGGCGATCGAGATCCGCGTCGTCGCGACACCGCCCGCCTCAACGCCCTCCGCCGTCGAATCCGGGGCCGCCCTTGGCGAACGGGTGACGCTCGAAGGGGCCCGGGCCACGGTGGGCTTCCCCGTCGTCCTCCCAGCAGGGCTGGGGCCGCCGGCCGAGGTGCATGTGGCCGAGAGCGTGTTCTCGTCGCGGGTCGTGGTGCTCGTCTGGGATGCCGACGCGTCGCATCCCCGGATCGAGGGCACGCCGTGGAGCACGATCCTCATGGAGCTTCCCGGTAGCAAAGAGCCACTCGCGTCCAAGGAGATCCTGTCGGAAACGACGCTGCAGGCCGTCCGAGTGGGGAGCCATGACGCCTTCTGGATCTCCGGACCGCATCAGCTCACGTTGCTCACCCCGGAGGGCGAGCAGCGGTTCACCGTGACCGGCAACGTGCTGCTCTGGGAGCAAGACGGGACCACGCTTCGTCTGGAGACCGCACTGCCCAAGGCGGAAGCCGTGGCGCTGGCCGAGAGCATCGGATAGCGGAGAGAACGATGTCCCCCAGGGTGGAACGGACCGCCGTCGGAAGGTGTAGTGGCTACGGCATCGGAGAAAGGGGGACACCATGATCCGCCGCCTGTCCGTCTCGGCCGCACTTGGGCTCCTGCTGGCCCTCACGCTCCCGTCGTTCTCCGCAGCGGGCGGGGGCGGTTGCCACACGGGCGCGACGCAGGGCAAGGGCACCGACGTGGAGATCGCGGATGCGTGCTTCACGCCTACCATCCTGCACATCGATCCGGGCCAGTCCGTCACCTGGACGAACACGGATCCGTTCGTCCACAACGTCACGGCGAACAGCTGGGGGCACTTCGACGACCTGCTCCAGGGCCACAGCTTCACGGCCACCTTCCAGGACGCCGGCGTGTATCCCTACGCATGCACGTACCACCCCGGTATGAGCGGAGCCGTGGTCGTGGGCGACGGCCTCGGTGCGGGATCGGGGCAGGCCGTTGCCGTGGTAGCGGACGCCGCGCCGTCGCCTGGCGCTCCGGCCGAGGCCGCGCTGGCATCTGCAGGATCCGGGGCCGGTTCGGTCGGCGCCTGGATCGGCGGGGCCGCCCTGGGGATCGCCGTGGCCATGGGCCTGGTGCTCGTCCTTCGGAGGCGAGAGCCGCAGGCGCCGGTCTCGTAGAACTGGGAACCATCGAGCCGCTCGGCTGGTCGGGTCGGGGTGAACGCACCCCGCACGTCGGGGTGATCCACACCTCGCACCGGGAGGGACCATGGCCACGCGAGCGGTTTCGGTGCCGGCGATCAATCGGCCGGGGGTCGGGATCCGGGGGCCGGTCCGACGAGCGGTGCGCCCGGTGGCAGGCCTGCTCCTCCTGGTCTCGGTCGTCGCGGTCCCCCTAACCGTCACCCTGGCGGGAAGCGGCGGGGTGGTGCCGCAGGCTCCGGTTCGGCTCACCAGGCTCGACCCCATCGCCGGACTCCCCGAGACGGCCTGGCCGAGGGCCGACGCTCCCTCCGCCGGGCTTGCCTTCGTTCGATGCACCAACCTGTGGTCGATGCTCCCCGATGGCTCCGGGGCGCACCGGCTCTTCTCGATGCCCGGCCTGTCATCCCCGACCTTCTCCCCCGACGGGCGGACCATCGCGTTCCTTGCGGTGCGCCCGGGGAGCCAGCAAGTCTGGATGGCCGCCGCGGATGGATCGCGTCTCCTCCAGGTGGGGACGCTCCGAACCGGAGGCCGACCGACGCCCGCGGCGGCCGGCCTCACGTGGTCCCCGGACGGCACTCGACTGGCCTTCGCCATGGCCCCGTCGACCGGCACCGCGTGGTCGGTGTGGATCCTGGACGTGGCGGCCGGCGAGTTCGAGCAGGTCGGCACGGGAGGACCCGCCCCGTTCTGGACCGACCGCTCGCTCCTCGACGCATCGGCCGAGGCGTCGCCCGACTTCCGCGTGCTGGTCGGACACGACCGGTGGGTGGCCAGGCGGCTGTCCTCCGACGGCGAGGACCTCGCCGCGGCCCTCTCGGCGGGGTGGTGGACCGATGCGTGGCGGAAGGACACCGCGATCGTGCGGACCACGGCGGGCCTGCCCGAGTTGGTGGTCAGCAGCCGCCCCGGCGTGCGCAACGGCCTGGTCACGACCCCTCCATCTGGCGAGCGCATCGCGCCGTTCGCCCGTCCCGCGGTGCTGGAGGGCGGGCCCGTGGCGGTCACGCTGATCGACGGGCAGGGTGGAAAGGACCTCGGACTGTTCGATCCCGCGACCGATCGGTGGACTGTGCTCGACTACGCGTGGGATCCCGCGTGGAGCCCGGCGCCCCCTGCGCCCGGTTCGCTGGAGGCGGCCGCGGCCGCATCGCTCGTGCGCCACCTGCTGTGGACGTGGAACCGGTTCCCGGACAGGGCCGGGCTGCTTCTGGAGGGGGGCGGCAACCCCCACCTGGTCTCGTTCCGACGGCTCGGGTTCACCTTCTCGGCGCCCGAGCGTTCGGCCGGCGGGTGGTCGGTCCCGGCGACACTGTTCGGGCGGACCGACGGCGGCTTCGGGTTCCGCAGGGTGAACTTTCACGTTCGGGCCGACGGGGGACGGCTGGTCGTCGACCCCGTTCGCATACAGGGCCTCCGTTACGTTCGAACGATCGGACAGGCCGTTCGGCTCCTCCGCTCCATGCTGACCGTGGAAGTCGTCGGGCCGGCCGGCCTTCCCCACGGCACGCATCTGGCGGCCAACGCGCTTTCCGCGTGGTCCTGGGGTGGACGCACGACCGGCCAGCTCGGTCTGGTGGTCCCGGGGACGCCGGGGGATCCACAGACCCTGAGCGTCATCTACGGCCAAGGAGGGTTCGGGTGTGGACCCAGCCCGGTGCCCCTCGAGCTCACCACTGGGACCCCGGCTATCGCGTCGGACCCCGCCGAGAGCGGTTCGTACAGCCAGGTGGCGTGGCCGGCCGGACCCAAGGATTGGAGCGGGCCGTTCGGCCTGTCCGGCACGTTGCCGAGAGAGACGATGATCGGGATCGCCGCCGCCATGGACGCCGAACGGCTGGCTCCGCGGCGCTGATTCGGGTCAGGCCGTCGCGGGTACCGCCAAGCCCGCCTGCTGCAACATCAGCTGGAAGTCGTGAGGCGACGATGACGTTTCGAGTGCGGCCGCCGCATCGACCTGCCCCGACGAAACGAGCGCGACCAACGACTGGTCGAACGTGACCATGCCGTAGAACCGCCCTTCCCCGATCAGCTCGTGGATCTCCGAGGTCTTGTCCGCGTCGGCGATCCGCTCGGCGATCCGTCCCGTGTTGACCATGATCTCGACGCCGGGGGTCCGTCCTCCGTCGGCGGTCGGGACCAGTCGTTGGCACACGATCCCCCTCAAGGCGCCGGCGAGGGTGAACCGGATTTGCTGCTGCTGATGCGGCGGGAAGAAGTCCAGGACCCGGTTCACCGTCTCGGTTGCGTCGACCGTGTGGAGGGTGGACAGCACGAGGGGGCCGGTCTCGGCGGCCTGGAGCGCGGCACCGACGGTGTCGGTGTCGCGCATCTCCCCGATGAGGATGACGTCGGGATCCTGACGAAGCGCGGCGCGCAGGGCGGACTGGAAGCTCTCGGTGTCGTTGCCGACCTCGCGTTGGTTGATCGAGGACTGGTCGTCCTTGAACAGCACCTCGATGGGATCCTCGATCGTCACGATGTGTCCCTGCTTGGTCCGGTTGATGTGCTCGATCATCGCGGCGAGCGTGGTGGTCTTCCCGGACCCGGTCGGTCCGGTCACGAGCACCAGACCCCGTGGCTCCTCGGCGAGCTTTCGCACCACATCGGGCAGGTGGAGCTCTTCGAAGGTCGGCCCACCGAACCGCAGTCGCCGCAGGACCAGGCTCGTCGAGCCGCGCTGACGAAACACGTTCACCCGGAACCGGCCCACGCTGGGGATCCCGTACGCGAAGTCGACCTCTCCGGCCCTGTGGAACCGCTCCCGGCGATCCTCCGGGATGATCTGGCCGGCGATGGCCTCGCACTGCTGGTGCGTGAGTGGAGCGTGGTCGAGGGGGACGAGCTGGCCGTCGGCCTGACGGATCTTGGGCGGAGAGCCTGCCTTCAGGTGCAGGTCCGAACCCTGCTCGGCCACGAGGGTCCGGAGCCAGCCGGCGAACTCCTCGACCTGGTCTGCGCTCGGCGCCTCGGCCTCGCGCCTTTCCATCCCCTCCGCCGTGACCAACGCGCACCCCTCCCGACGATCGACGGACGTGGACGCGCCCCGTTGCGAGCGGGCGACCCCTACCGGTATCGGCGCGGGGGGGCGGGAAGCTGAAGCACTCGCATCACCCGTCGTCGGCGCTCGCCACCAGACGGCACACCGAGCGCTCCACGAGAGGTGAGAACTCAGCCAGGCGAAGGGGAGGCTTCAGTCCGCCAAGCATGCCCTCCACCAGCCCGCGGTGGATCCCGCATGCCAGCTCGCGATGGTCCTCCACCAGATCTCGGAACGGGCAGTCCCGAAGCGAGACCTCCACGGCCTGGCCCCCCTTCCTTCGGAACCGAGGGTCGAACCCCGCCCGGGCCATTGCCGCCTGGAGCACCGCCAGGTTCCGCCGGGCCGGAAGGTGTGTCCCGGGCTTCGGACCCCCCTGAGCCACCAGGTATCGGCCCCATTCACGGGCCAGCGCCGCGGCGCGATCCTGGGCACGTTTCCCGGTGGCCAGGCCGGCCAGGATCTCGGCCAGCAGCCGGTAATCGCGGCCCTCGGGCTCGTCCCGGTCCACGGCGTAGTACATGGTCTGCGGCCGTCCCACGGAGGAGCCTTTGCGCACCTCCCGGGCGACCAGGCCCGCCTGCTCCAGCCGTCGCAGGTGCGGCCGGAGCGTGTTGGGGTGCAACGAAAGACGCGTGGCGAGCTCCCGAACGGACACCGGGCGCCCGGACAGGCCGAGGTAGCGGTGCAGCCGGAACCGGGTATCGTCCGCCAGGGCCTTGTGAACGCCGAGGGGCTTGGGCTCAGCCGCCGGCATCGACGCTCCCCACGCTCCGGCGTACCATAGGTATTTGAACGGTTCGCACGGTACGAATCAGGATAATCCGAAGGAGCTGTCGTTGGTCACCGAAGACCAGGTTCGCCGGGCGCTGAGGAACGTGCTGGACCCCGAGATCGGCAAGCCGATCGAGGACATCGGCATGCTCCAGGGCATCGAGGTGAACGACGGCTCGGTCAGGGTCCACGTCCTGATCACCATCGAGGGCTGTCCCCTGAAGGACCGGATCACTGCGGACGTGACCAACGCCCTCCACCCGCTTGGCGTCGAACGCGTCGACGTCGAGCTGTCCCCGATGAGCGAGCAGCAGCGAGCGGAGCTCGTCACGAGACTTCGAGGAGGCGCGGCGGCCGCTCCGCAGCAGCAGCGGCAGTTCTTCGTCGGCACCGACACGACCGTGATCGCCGTCGCGTCCGGCAAGGGTGGCGTGGGCAAG
>DASPWN010000300.1:0-14999 GCA_035637835.1 Actinomycetota bacterium
CACGCTACTATCAAACCCCAGGTCCGTCAAGGGATATGCCCTGGTCACTGCCCGTATCCCTGGCAGGTGAGGCGGACGGCTCCAGGCTCAGGCGAACGTGGCCGTCGGGGCGTCGGGAGCCATGACGTTCACACTCGCCACCGAGGCGTGCTGCGCGGTGACCCACCGGAGGATCCGCCGGGCCGCCGCGGCCTTGGCCTGGATCCCGATCGGTTCCCCGAACTCGACACGGGTCCCATCATCGAGCTTCACGGTGAGGGCGCCGGCCCAGACCACCGCCCTGACGACGGCCGGCCGTCTTTCTCCGGCCAGCCCGGCGATAGCCCTGGCGGCGGCCGCCTGAGCCGACACATTCCCCGATCGTGCGCTCGAGCCGGCCACGATCACGATCTCTGGGAGCGCCGGATCGGCCTCCACCGTGCTGAGCGCGACGCCGTCGGCAGCGAGCAGCGTGAAGCCCCGTTCGTCCCGGATCATCGCCACGGGGGCACGCTCGACCACCGAGATCCGGATCGTCCCAGGCAATCGCCGGGACACGGTGGCGGTGCCGACCCATGGATCCGTTTCGAGACGCCGCTCGACGGCCCCGGGATCCAACCACAGGACGTTCGTCGACGATGACAGCGCAGCCAGCCGCACCACTTCCGTGCGGGTCAGGCTCGTCGTCCCGACCACCTCCAGATGGCGCAGGTGAAAGAGCGACGAGCGGGACGCCACGAGCGAGACCCCGGCGATGGCCACGGCCGCGGCGATCACCGTGAGGACCAGGCGCCGGCCGCGAACGGCGCCCGCGAGCTCAGCGAAGCGCGAGGTCGAAGTGGCCAACGAGGTGAACCTCCGGATCGAGATGGATGCCGGACCGGGCTTGAACCAGATCCTGCATCTTCGTGACGAGCTCGACGACGTCGGATGCCTTCGCTCCCTCGGCGGCGACGATGAAGTTCGCGTGCTTCGCCGAGACCATTGCGTCGCCCACCGACATGCCCTTGCCGCCTGCTTCCTCGATCAGCCGGGCGGCGTGATCTCCGGGCGGGTTCTTGAAGACGCTCCCGCAGTTCGGCTCGGCCAGCGGTTGCGTGCGCCGCCGCCACTCCCGCGCTTCCTCCATCAACCGTCGGATCTCTGAGGTGTCCGCCGGAGCCAGGCGCACCGTCCCCCCCACCACCACGGCATCGGCAGGGAGTTCGCTGTTCCGATAGCGGAACCCGGCCTCGGATGCGGAGACGACCCGACCCGCCTGGATGGCGAGCTCGAAGACGTCCACCGACTCCACCGCCTCGGCGACCTCGCGGCCGTGGGCCCCCGCGTTCATCCGGATGGCCCCACCGAACGACGCCGGGATGGCCACCCCGAACTCGAGTCCCGTCAGCCCGTGCGACAGCGCCACGCCGGCGAGGGCGGGAAACGGCATCGCCCCGCCGGCCGTGATCCGGTCTCCGCTCCTCGCGGCCCACCGGTACCCTCGCCCCAGCCGAAGGACCAGTCCCTCGAACCCCCGGTCGGCCACCAGGATGTTCGATCCCTTGCCGATCACCACGACCGGAATGTCTGCCTGGCGGACGGCCTCCCCCGCCGCCACCAGGTCGCGCTCGGACTCGGGCTCCAGGTACAGGGCCGCGGGGCCGCCGATCCGAAACGACGTCAGGGGCGCGAGCGGGAACCCAGTTCGGACGCGCTCGCCGCAGGCCGCCCGAAGGATCGACTCGGCCCGCCGTAGGGCGTCGGTCACGATGCATCCCCCAGCCGCGCCAGGACTTCGTCGGTGATCATCGGGATGTCGCCGGCACCCATCATCAGGACGAGGTCGCCCTCGCGCACTTCCGCCACCAGGAAGCGCACCACGTCCTTTCGATGCGGCAGGTACGCGACCCGTTGCGAGGGGGCAGCGGCCGTCAGCGCGTTCACTACCAACTTGCCCGTGACGCCGGGGATCGGGTCCTCGTCGGCGTGGTACACGTCGGTCACCACCGCGAGGTCCACGCCGGCGAGGCTCTCCCCGAGCTCCCGCGACAGCGCGCGGGTCCGCGTGTACCGGTGCGGCTGGAACACCACCACCAGGCGCGAGCGATGGTCGACCGGCGCCGCCTCGAGCGTCGTCGTGACTTCGGTGGGGTGATGCGCGTAGTCGTCGTAGAAGGCTGCGCCTCGCGCCGACCCCCGGAACTCCAGGCGCCGCTTCACCCCGGTGAACGAGGAGAGGGCCTCGGCCGCCTTCGCCGGCGACACCCCCACCTCCCGAGCGGCGAGCAGCGCCGCCGTCGCATCGAGGAGGGTGTGCGCTCCGATCACCTGGAGGCGAAGCTCCACCGATCCGCCGTCCTCCATGATCACTGTCCCCCGGGCGTGGCCCGCCTCCCCTCCGATGGTCACCCGCACGGCGTTCCCGGGATCGCAGCCGTACGTGAGCGCGGTGATCCCCGATCGTTCGAGGACGGCCCGCGTCCCCGGGTCGTCGCCGCACGCCACCACTCGTGCGGCCTGCCGGACAAAGGTGGCGAACGCTCCCTCCACCGCCGGCCGTCCGGCAGGATAGAAGGCGTGGTGGTCCGCCTCGACGTTGGTGACCACAGCCACCTCCGGATGGAACAGCAAGAACGAGCCGTCGCTCTCGTCCACCTCCACGACGAACATGTCGCCCCCGCCGTGCTTGGCCCCGGAGCCGATCTCGTTCAGGTCGCCGCCCACCACGAAGCTCGGGTCCAGGCCGGTTCGCTCCAGGATCACCGACAGCATCGACGTCGTCGTGGTCTTGCCGTGGGTCCCGGCCACCGCCAGGGTCCGAAGGCCCGCGGCGAGGGCCGCCAGGACCTGGGCCCTGGCGAGGACCGGCAGACCGAGACGGCGCGCCTCGCGAAGCTCGACGTTTCGTTCCAGGACGGCGGAGGACACGATGACGGCGTCGGGGTCCCCCACCTGCTCGGGCTTGTGGCCAACGAAGACGGTGGCTCCCAGATCCCGAAGCTCGTCAAGCCCTCGGTCCTTCAGGTCGGAACCGGCGACCGCCACCCCTCGGGCGATCAGCATGCGGGCCAGCGAGCGCATGCCGTACCCGCCGATGCCGATCAGGTGGGCGGAACGGATGCCAGAGAGATCCGGGACCTCGAGCGTGGCGATGCTGCCCCGCGGCGGAACGAAAGCGTCGCTCATCCCTCTGCCGCCCGCGCAACCACCTTCGCCAGCGCTTGGGCCGCGTCGGGCCGGGCCACCCCCCACGCGCGCTCTGCCATCGCTCGAAGGCGTGGCCGGTCCTCGAGGAGGCCAGTCACTTTCGAGGCCAGGAGCTCGCCCGTGAGGGCGTCGTCCATGACGACCATGGCTGCACCCGCGCGCTGAAGGGAGCGTGCGTTCGCCTCCTGATGGCGGCCCGTCGCATATGGATAGGGCACGAGGATCGACGGCAGACCGCACACGGTGACCTCGGCGACGGTGGTGGCGCCCGACCTCGACACGACCAGGTCGGCCACGGCGTAGGCGAGCTCCATCCGGTCGAGGAACGAGAGCGCCCGCACGAGCAGCGGGCCACCCCGGGGCAGCCGCCTCTCCGTCTCCTGAAAGTGCCCGGTCCCCGTGAGGAGCACCACCTGCAGGTCGCCCCGCTCCCGCAGACGCTCGAGCGCGCCGGTCACGGCACGGTCGAGGTGGACCGCGCCCTGGCTCCCCCCGAACGCGACGACCGTGGTCCGGCCGGCCTCCAGCCCCAGGGTCGATCGGGCCTCCTCGGCGAACGCGGCCCGGTCCGGTCGCACGGCGACGATCTCCTCGCGGACCGGGTTCCCCGTGACCTCAGTGTCGATGCGCCTGGGAAGCTGACGCGCCGTCTCACCGAACGACAGCGCGACCGTCCGGGCCGCCCGGGACAGTATCCGGTTGGCCAGCCCGGGGACGGCGTTCTGCTCGTGGAGCACGAGCGGGCGCCGCCACCGGATCGCGGCGAGCGAGGCCGGGGCGCTCACGTAGCCGCCCATCCCCACCACGACGTCGGCCCGCGCCACCAAGGGCCGGCATCGACCGACGGATCGCAGGGCCCAGAGCGGCGCCGTTACAGCGTGGAGCGAGAGCTTCCTCTCGAACGGCCGAGCATCGACCGTTGTGAGCGGGAACCCGGCCGCCGGCACGATTTCCGCCTCGAGCCCCCCCGCAGTTCCCACAAACGCGACGGCGGCCCCATGCCGCTCGGTCAACTCCTTCGCCAGGGCGAGCGCGGGGAACACGTGCCCCGCGGTGCCGCCCCCCGCGATCACCACATTCATCGGGCCGTCCGAGCCCGCACGCTCGGGGAGGCGTTCCCCGCCTTGCCGATGTTCACCAGGATCCCCACGGCGGCGAGCGACACCACCAGGGACGACCCCCCGTACGAGAGCATCGGGAGCGGCACGCCGGTGATGGGCAGCAGGCCGGTGACGGCCCCAAGGTTCACAACGATCTGAAGGCCGAACCACGAGACGATCCCCGACGCGAGGAGCCGGCCGAACACGTCCGGCGCACGAGCCGCGATCCGGATCCCGGCGTAGATCAACACGCCGAATGCCACCAGCACGACGATCTCACCGATGAGGCCGAGTTCCTCGCCGAGGATGGAGAAGATGAAGTCCGTGTGCGCATTTGGGACATACATCCACTTCTGGCGGCTGGTCCCCAGCCCCACCCCGAGCCATCCGCCCGATCCCAGTGCGATGAGGGACTGGATCAGCTGGTATCCCGTGTTCTTCGCGTCGGCCCAGGGGTGCAGGAACGACAGGAAGCGGGCCCGCCGGTATCCCTCCGCCATGATCAGCGCGAACCCGATCGCGCCGCCGAGGATCCCCGCCGCCGCCAGGTAGCGGAGGCGCACTCCCGCCGCGAACACCAAGAGGAACACCGAGCCCGCCAGGATGACCGCGGTTCCCAGGTCGGGTTGCAGGATCACCATGCCGCAGACGAGCACCGCGACGGGAAGGAGCGGCAGGGCGAAGTGCGTCGGCTCGTCCATCCGGCTCCACTTGCGAGCCAGAACGGTCGCGACGAACACCACGAGCGCCAGTTTCGCCAGCTCCGACGGTTGGATCGTGACCGGCCCGAGCGAGATCCATCGCGACGAGCCGTACGCCTCGATCCCCGCGGTCGGGTGGAGCACCAGCGCGAGCAGAACCACCGTGAACCCCAGGAGGGGAACCGCCAGGCGCTGCCACGCCTCGTAACGCATCCGCGACGTGACGACGAGGGCAGCCGTCCCGACGACCGCGTACGCCGCCTGCCGCTGGAAGAACAGGAAGCTCGAGCCGTACTGCGCGTAGGCCGACACCGAGCTCGCCGACAGCACCATGATGAGGCCCCCGACGGTGAGGAACGCGGTGGCCCCCATCAGCATGGTGAGGTTCCGCCGTATGGTGACCTCCGTCCGGGACCGAGGCCCGTGCATGGCGCGGCGCGGCGCCACCAGGCGGAGCCGAGGTCCGGCCGGCGCCACCACCTCAGCGCGGGGCATCGGCTATCTCCCGCGCCAACCGCCGGGCGGCTTGAGCGAACCGGTCCCCGCGCTCGGCGTAGTCGCGGAACATGTCCCAACTGGCGCAGGCCGGCGCGAGCAGGACGGTGCCCCCCTGCGGGGCCAGCTCGAGCGCCTCGCGCACCGCTTCTTCGATCGAACCGGCTTTGCTCACGGCCACCTTGGACTCGAAGACCATGGCGATGTCCGGCGCAGCCTCTCCTACGGCCACCACCGCGGCGAGGGCGGGCGTGGCCTCCGCGAGCGGCGACAGGTCGACGCCCTTGGCCATGCCCCCGGCGATCAGGACGACGTCGCGCCGGCCGGACAAAGCGTGGAGCGCCGCGTGGACGTTCGTGGCCTTGGAATCGTCGAGGAAGGTGACGGATCCCACCCGGGCCACCTCCTCGCCGCGGTGTGGGAGGGGATGCATCCGGCGCAGGCCCTCGGCCACGGCGCCGGGTAGGAGACCGAACGACAAGGCTGCGGCGGCGGCCGCCGCCGCGTCGGCCCGAAACCCGACGGCGTCGGACACCGGGGTCCCCAGGGTGGCCTGGCCATCCATCCGGGCGACGAGCTCGCGGCCCACGAAGCCGACCTCTCCGTCGCCCGGCGGACCCATACGGAACCACACCACTCGGCACGGGGCGGCCGCGGAGATTTCCCTCCCCCGATCGTCGTCTGCGTTTCCGACGTGGACGTCGTCCTCGTTCTGGCGCTCATAGATGCGCGCCTTGGCCTCGGCATAGCGCTCGAACGACCCATGCCAGTCGACATGGTCTTGCGCCACGTTCAGCAGGACCGAGACGCGTGGATGCAGCCAGTGATGGAAGCGGAGCTGGAACGAGGACGCTTCAACTGCCAACGCCGCGTGTCCCTCTTTCGCGGCCAGCGAGAACGCGTGGCCGATGTTGCCGCACGCCGAGGCGTCGAGGCCGGCGGCCTGCATCATGGTCGCGACCATCATCGTGGTGGTGGACTTGCCGTTCGTCCCGGTCACCGCGACGAACGGCACGTGACACAACCGAGCGCCGACGTCCAGCTCGCTCCAGATCGCCACGCCCCGATCGGCCGCCCACCGCAAGACCTGTGCGCCTTCCGGCACGCCGGGGCTGGCCACGAGGGCGGTGACGCCATCCAGATGCCAGGGCTCGTGGCCGCCCGTCAGGACCTCCACGCCGAGCCCGCGGATCTCCTCCGTCCCGGCGGCCTCCGCGCGCTCCTCGGTCACCCTGACCTCCGCTCCTTCCTCAGCAAGGACCCGTGCGGCGGCGCGGCCGGCGACGCCGAGCCCCACGACCAGCACGCGCTCGCCGACGAACGCCTTCGTCCTCTTCACCGCCCTCGTCGGCCGTCGAGCCTCATCCCGTGCCCCCCCGTGCAAGGAAGTCCGCGTAGAACAGCCCGATGCCGATGGCCACGCACATCCCGGCGATGATCCAGAACCGCACGATGACCGTGAACTCCGGCCAGCCGGCAAGCTCGAAATGATGGTGGATGGGGGACATGCGGAAGACCCGCCGCCCCAACCCTCGGAACGCGATGACCTGGACGATGACCGACGTGGTCTCCAGGACGAACAGGCCCCCCAACACGACGAGCAGGAGCTGCGTGCTGGTGACGATGGCCAGCGCACCGATCAACCCTCCGAGCGCGAGCGCGCCCGTGTCGCCCATGAAGATCCGGGCCGGAGCGGCGTTCCACCAGAGGAACCCTGCGACCGCGCCCACGGCTCCGCCCGCGACGATGGCCGTGTCGAGGGCCGCGTTGACCGCCACCGGATAGCAGGCGTCCACCACCCCCAGCACTGTGCACGCGTGACGGAACTGCCAGAAGGCGATGTACACATAGGCGGAGAGCACCAGGATCGCCGCGCCCGATGCCAAGCCGTCGAGCCCGTCGGTGAGGTTCACCGAGTTCGACGACGATGCGAGGATCAGGAACACCCACAGGTAGAACCCGAGGCCCAGGTTCACCCCGGTGTCCCGGATGAACGACAGGTCGGTGGGAAGGTGCGCGACCTTCACCGCGATCAGTCCGAAGCCCAGGGCCACGAGGGCCTGCCCCGCGACCTTGGCCAGCTTCGACAGCCCGAGCGACCGTTGCCGGCGGACCTTGATGAGATCGTCGATGAACCCCACCATGCCCAGTCCGATGGCGGCGAACACCACCGACAGCCCCGCGGCCGTCACCGTGGTGAACACCACACGCGTGACCAGGTAGGACGCGACCATTCCCGCGACGATCACCGCGCCGCCCATCGTAGGGGTGCCCATCTTCTCCAGATGGGTGTGTGGGCCGTCCTCCCGGATGTGCTGCCCCCACCCCCATAGGCGGAAGGCCCGGATGGCCACGGGCGTACCGAGGAGCGTCACCGCCAGGCCCACCGCGGCGGCGAGCAGGATGGCCCTCACCGAAGGGCCTCAGCTACGCGTTCCAACCCGGCCACGCGCGACCCTTTGACCAGGACGACGTCCCCGGCCCTGGCCCACGCCCGAACGTCGACCACGGCTTCGACGGGCGTGTCCACCGAGACCACGCTGTCCGGCACCGCGCCCTCCCGGAGGGCGGCCCCGGCCACCGTGCGCGCCACCGGGCCCACCGTGACCAGCCGGTCCACCCCCAGCCGAACCACCAGCTCTCCCAAACGGTCGTGCTCGTCGCTCGAGATGGGCCCGAGCTCTGCCATGTGCCCGAGGACCACCGCCAGTCGGCCCCCTCGCGCCATCCACCGGGCCGCCCTAAGCCCTGCGGCCATGGACTCGGGGTTCGCGTTGTACGCGTCGTTCACCACCCGCACGCCGTCCTCGGTGGTGAAGCTCTCCATCCGCCATCGGGAGACGCCTGCCCCTTTCAGCCCCGCGGCGCACTCGGCGGCCGATAGCCCCAGCGCGATCCCGCACGCCGCGGCGGCGAGCGCGTTCGACACCATGTGCTCACCGGGAACGACGAGCTCGGCATGCTCGCGCTGATCCCCCACCACCAGGTCGAAGCCCGCTCTCCCATCGTCGTCGAGCGCCACGTCCTCGGCCCGCACGTCCGCGTCGGCCGTCAGCCCGAACGTGATGACGCGGGCCCGGGTCCGCCCGGCCAGGTCGCGCACGACGGCGTCGTCCGCGTTCAGGATGGCCGTGCCGACATCAGGCAGGGTCTCCACGGGCTCTGCCGAGGCCTCTACGATGGCCTGCCACGATCCGAAGACCTCCATGTGCGCGACCCCGATGTTGGTCACCACTACGGCGTCGGGTTTGGCCACCCGGCACAGGTCCGCATGGTCGCCGCGACGGCGGGCACCCATCTCCGCCAGCACCACCTCGACACCTTCCGGAGCCCCCAGCAACGTCAAGGGGAGCCCGATCTCGTTGTTGAACGATCCTGGGCTGGCGTAGGTCAGGAACCCAGTGGACAGGATGGATGCCGCGAGATCCTTGGTGGAGGTCTTCCCGTTCGCGCCGGTGATCCCGATCACCGTTGCGTCGGGCATACGGGCGCGCTCGTCGGCGGCCAGCGCCAGCAGCGCCTCGCCGGAGTCCGCCACCTCCACGGCCGGCTCCGCGGGGACCGGTCGGTGCACCACCACCCCGGCCGCGCCGCGAGAGAACGCGTCGGTCACGAAGTCGTGGCCGTCGCGCCGTTCGCCCGGCATGGCGAAGAACAGCGAGCCCGGCCTGGTCTCCCGGCTATCGATGACGACGGCCGTGACGGTTGCGTCCGAGCCTCGGAGCCGACCGTCCACTGCCCGCGCCACCTCGGCGAGGGTGCGCGGCCTCATACCATCCCCCGGAGCGACCGGATCTCCTCGGCCGCCACGACCCGGTCGTCGAACGGCACCATGCGGTCGGCGAACTCCTGGCCGGTCTCGTGTCCCTTCCCGGCGATGACGACGACATCGCCATCGCCGGCCTCCGACAAGGCGAGCTTGATCGCGGCTCGCCGCTCGGGCTCGATCACGTAGCGGCCCCCTCCCTCCTTGGCCCCAGGCTCGATCTCCCCGATGATGGCCAGGGGATCCTCGCTCCGCGGATTGTCGCTCGTGATGACCGACAGATCCGCCAGGCTGGTGGCCACCCTTCCCATCAGTGGGCGCTTGGTCCGGTCTCGGTCCCCGCCGCAGCCCAACACGACGATCAGCCGGCCCGGCGCGAGGAGCCGCGCCGTCCGCAGCACGTTGTCCACGCCGGCCGGCGTGTGCGCGTAATCCACCACGACCAGGAAGTCCTGACCCTCCTCCACAGCCTCCACGCGGCCCGGCACCCCTCGCACGTCCGCGATGCCCTGGGCCGAGACGTCGTCGTCGATCCCCAGGGCCCGGGCCGTCGCCAGTGCGGCCAGGCAGTTCTCGACGTTGAAGCCGCCCCGGAGGGAAGATCGGACCTCGAGCTCGCCGACGTAGAAGGAGATGCCGGACCGCGTGGCCTGCACGTTGGTGGCACGTACGTCGGCACCCGGTCCCTGGCCGAACGTGACGGTGGGCAGATCCGAGCGAAGGAGACGACGGCCGTGCGGGCTGTCGAGGTTCACCACGGCCCGCTCCGACAGCTCCGGTGAGAACAGTCGGGCCTTCGCTTCGAAGTACTCCTCCATCGACGCGTGGTAGTCCAGGTGATCCTGGCTGAGATTGGTGAACACCGAACACCGGTAGCGGATGCCGTCGACCCGGTGCTGGTGCAGCCCATGCGACGACACTTCCATGGCCACCGCCTCGACCCTTCGATCGGCCATCCGAGCCAGCAAGCGGTGCAGGTCGGGGGCCTCGGGCGTGGTCATTGGCAGCGTGAGCGGTTCCCCGTCGATCCGAACGCCCGTCGTCCCGATCACGCCGGGGACCTGGCCGCTCCGTCGGAGCACCGACTCCAGCAGGTACGTGATCGTGGTCTTCCCGTTGGTCCCGGTGACCCCGACGATGGCCATCCGGTCGCCGGGGCGGCCGAAGAACGCCGCCGACACGGGGCCCATGGCCTCTCGCACCGACGGAACGCGGACCTGGATCACCTCGAGGGGCAACCACCGATCGACGACCAGGGCGACCGTCCCTCTCCCCACCGCCTCCTCGGCGAAGTCGTGTCCGTCGTGGCCCGACCCGGGGACGCAGAAGAACAGGCTGCCGGGGACGGCGTCCTGCGAGCGATACACCACGTCCGCCACGTCCACCGATCGATCGCCGTGGACCTCGTGCCGCGGCAGCGACACGACGAGGTCGGCGAGCGGGCGAGCCGGGGGAAGGCCGAGCGCAACCAAGTCATCCGAGCTTATCGTCCGTACCCCCCCGCGCCCTGCGACCGTCATCGGGCGGAGATCGCGTGGGGCGGAGGTGGCAGCGCCTCCCCCGGCGCGATCCCCAGACGCTCGATCGCATACCGGGCCACCTGCTGGAACAGCGGGGCAGCGGCGATCCCGCCGTACTCGGTCGTTGGCCGATCCAGGATGGCAGCGATCACGACCTTGGGGTCGGAGGCCGGCAGGAAGCCGATGAACGAGGCGAAGTAGCGGTCGACGTAGTAGCCGCCGGTCGGCTTGGGGATCCGGGCCGTACCGGTCTTGCCGGCCACCCGGAAGCCCGGGATCCGCGCGGCGGCCCCCGTGCCCGCCTTCACCGCGTACGCCAGCATCCGGGTGACCATCTGCGATGTTGCATCGGAGACAACGCGACGGGTCGACGATGAAGCGGCCGGGTGGAACGCTCCCGCGGGGTCGACGGTGCCGCGTACCAGACGGGGCTGGACCCACACCCCACCGTTCGCGATCGTCGCGTACACCGAGATCATCTGGAGGGGCGTGACGGCAATGCCCTGACCGTAGGCCATGGTGGCCAAGCTGGTGTCCGACCACAGGTACAGGGGCAACATCAAGCCGGCGGACTCGCCGGGAAACCCGATCCCGGTGGCCTGACCCAGCCCGAACTTCGACAGGTAGGTTGCCAGGCGCGCCGCCCCAAGGCGCTCCGCGACCTCGACCGCGCCGATGTTGCTGGACTGCGCCACGATGTCGCCGACCGTCATCTCCTCGACGCCATGCGGGTGCGCATCGTGGATCACGAAATCGCCGACCTGCATCTTCCATGGCACCGACAACTGCTCGTCGAGCGGGAGCGAGCGCTCCTGCACGGTCGCGGCCGCGGTGATCACCTTGTTCACCGACCCGGGCTCGAAGACATCGGTCACCGCCTTGTTGCGCCAGGTGGCCGGCTTGGCGGTGGCGAACTCGTTCGGGTCGAACCACGGGAAGGTGGCCATCGCATAGACGTCGCCCGTTCTCGGATCCATGACGATGACCGTTCCGCCCATGGCGTGGTTCGCCTTCACCGCCTCCTCCAGGGCGGCTTGCACCTGGAACTGGAAGTCGCGATCCATCGTCACCACCAGATCGGAGCCAGGAGCAGGAACGCGCTCGGCGTCGATCCCGCCCACGATGGGCTGCCCCGAAGGATCGAGTTCTTGGGTCCGCTCCCCGGGCGTACCGGCCAGGACCCCCTGGTACTCGAGCTCGAGCCCGGCCAGCCCGACCCCGTCCACCCCCACGAACCCCAGAACCTGAGGGGCGAGGGGGCCGGCGGGGTAGGCGCGCCTGCTCGTGGCGAGGAACCCGATGCCGGGAAGATGCAACCTCTCCAGCCGCTTCGCCGCGTTCAGCTCGACCTGGCGGGCGAGGTAGACGAAGGTCGTGTCGGCGGTGAGCTCGGGAAGGAGGTCGCGGACCCTCAGGTTCAGGACCTGCGAGATCTTCAGGGCCTCGTCCCCTGGGTCCGTTACATACCGGGGGTCGACGTAGACGTCGCGCGCAGGGAGCGAGATGGCCATGGCCTCGCCGGATCGGTCGAGAATCCGTCCGCGTGAGGCCGGCAGTGTCAACGTGTGCAGTCGTTGGTCCAGCGCATAGGAGCTGTACGCGCGGGCCTGGCTCACCTGGAGCACCGTCAACCGAAGGACGATCGCTCCCATGGCCAGCGCCATCACCGCGAACAGCGCGATCAGGCGCCGCATCGGCGGGCGCCTCATGGGAGGGCCTCGCTCAGCCACCCCGTCGGGTGGTCGTGGTCCGCGGCCCCGGCCGGCGCCGCCGTTCTCGCGGCGGGCACGTGGAGGAAGCGGATCTCGTCGGGGAGACGCATGCCGTGGCTGCGAGCCCAGGCGGCGATCCGGCCGGGAGCGGACAGTGCGGCCTGCTGCCGGGTGAGCTCCAGGTTCTCCTGCGTGAGGACGCCGACCCGTTGCTCGAGGTCGTCCACACGGAAGGAGCTCTGGGCGAGCAGGGCGTTCAGCGCGACGAGGCCGAGGACCATCGACCCAACCAGCACCGATGAGAAGATCACGAACCCGGACCGGCTCCGCCGGGCCCGGCGCGAGGAAACGGGGGCCGGGAGATGCGCGGGTATCGGGCGCGCGGGCAGGGCCCGAGCTGGCTGGCTCATGCGGCAGCTCCTCGAGGCCCCGGGTCCGCCGCTCGCGATTCACCATCGTCCACCAGCTCGGCGGCCCGAAGCTTCGCGCTCCTGGCGCGGGGGTTTCGGGCCGCCTCATTCGATGATGGGCGAAGGGGCTTCCTGGTGAGCGACCTGAGCCTGGGTTCGCCGGCCAGGAACCGTTTCACCATTCGATCCTCGAGCGAGTGGTAAGCGATGGTGACGACGCGGCCACCGGGAGTGAGGAGACTCACCGCTCGAGGCAGGGAAACGGCGAGCTCCTCGAGCTCCCGGTTGACCGCGATGCGAAGCGCCTGGAACGTCCGGCGGGCGGGGTGGGGGCCGCCCCGTCGCCTTCCAACAGCGCCCGCAACCACCCGGGCCAGTTCATCGGTCGTCTCGATGGGCCGTCGCGCGCGTGCGCGCGCGACGGCCGCCGCGACCTTCCTGGCCCGGCGCTCTTCGCCGTACTCGAACACGATCCCTGCAAGCTCCTCCTCCGAAGCCGAGTTGACGAGGTCAAGGGCGCTCTCGGTGCCCTCTTCGCCGCCACCCCCCATCCGCATGTCCAGTGGACCAGGGACCCGGTAGCTGAAGCCTCGTTCGCCTCGCTCCAACTGCATCGTGGAGACGCCGAGGTCGAACAGGACGCCGTCCGCCCGGTTCCCCGCGGGCACTTCCGAGAACCGGGCGTGGATGGCGACGAACCGATCGCCGAACGGCGCGAGTCGCGCCCTGGCCAGAGCGATGGCATCGGGGTCGCGATCGATGCCCACGACTCGCTTGCATCCCGAACGCAGGAGCGCTTCCGCATGTCCGCCGGCCCCGAGGGTCATGTCGATCACGGTGTCCCGTCCCCCGAGGAACTCGACGACTTCCTCGACCATGACCGGCTCGTGGGTCCTCGCCCTCGCGCCCTCATCGGCCACCCGCGTCCCTCATCTCTCATCCCAGGACCCGGACGGCGAGCAGCCCGAGGGCCACGTAGACGGCCATCGTCGCGGCCGACAACAGGAGCAACCGAACGCTCTGGCCGACCTCACGTGACAGCGTTACCTTCATCTCTCTCCTCCGATGTCGAGCGTTCCCGCCTGATACGCGCCTCCATGGGTCTGTTCGTAGCGATCGTGGGCGGCGCGGTCCCAGACCTCCATCCGGTCGTAGACCCCCACGATCACCGCCTCCCTGCGGATGCCTGCCTCGCCCCGCAGCCGCTGGGGGATCGTCAGCCGCCCCTGCGCGTCCAGGTCCACCGGCTCGGCCTTGCCGAAGAACATCCGGGCATACGCGCGGGCCCGGGCATCGGACAGCGGACGGTCCCTGACCTCCCCCGCTCGGGCCTCCCATTCGCCCTTGGGGAAGCAGAACAGGCACCCGTCCTGGCCCAGCGTCAGGACTGCGCCGTCGGCGAAGACAGCCCGGAACCTGGCAGGCAGGCTGATCCTGCCTTTGGGGTCGAGCTGATAGCTGTGCGTGCCGAGCAGTTCGGCCACGCGCGTCCTCCCCTTCTCCTCCACAGAGCTCCACACTTATGCCACTGGTGCTCCACCAAGTCAAGGGTTGACGGGGGCGAAGTGGATTCGGAGGTTAGGTAAGGGTGCAAAGAGAGGAGGAAGTCCCGGAGAGCTTTCAGGTGGCCGAACCCGGTAGACCCCGGCCGGCTAGGTCAGGAAGGGCTCCCATTCGGGATCCAGGCGGCCGAGCGATAGTCGGAACCCATCGGCCGGCGCGAACGGCCGGCGCAGGAGGCGCAGCCCGGCGTCCTCGGGCCGCCGGTTCTCCTTCTTGGAGTTGCACCGTCGGCACGCCGCAACGACGTTCTCCCAGCTGTGCTCACCGCCGCGCGATCGAGGCACGATGTGGTCCAGGTTCTCGGCCGCCGCACCGCAGTACTGGCAAGACCACGCGTCTCTTGCGAAGACGGCACGCCGGGTGAGGGGGGCCTGGGCCCGGTAAGGGACCCTGACGAAGTACCGCAGCCTGAGCACCGCTGGGGCTTCGATCTCGTAGCGCTCGGAGCGGAAGATCATCCCGTTGGAGACGACGACCTCCGCCTTGTCCTTCAGGACGAGCACCACCGCCCTCCTGGCGGTCACCACTGCCAGAGGCTGGTGGGACGCGTTGAGTACGAGCGCT
>DASPWN010000301.1:0-9322 GCA_035637835.1 Actinomycetota bacterium
GTGCACGTCCAGTCCAAGATGGATCGGGGCAGGATGCGAGACACTGGCCACGGCCGGCTCCTTCCGTATGTTGGCTCCGCCCGCTCAAGTGTGGGTGACCCACGCAGATGCGGACCGGAGCCGGCCGTTCCATGCTGACTAAGCAGGGCTCCCGTTGGCTTCGCTGCATGCTGGTCGAGGCTGCCACCAGCGCCGTCCGCGATCCGAGCTGGGCCGCTTCGCCGGCCAGATCGCCCAACGCCGCGGCCCCAAGATCGCCCGGGTGACCTTGGCCCGTCGGCTGCTCACCTTGTGTACCACGCGCTCCGCGACGACGGTGGCTGCCGTGCCTACCCCGTCCCCTCGACGTCGTAGCCGGCCGTCTGGTCCGGACGCGCTCGGTGTGTGTCATGGCCTTGCTGTGTAACGGCCGCCAGCTTGATTGAGCCGCCCCGGCCGCACGACACCATGGGCGATCACGCCCGAATAGATGACTGGTCCACGCGACCACCCCCTGGTCCGCGGCCACCACACCTGCCAGCAACCAGGAGCACACATGCCTTGACGATCACCCAGTCTTCATAGATGACATACAGAGGAACCCTTCTGAGCCTCGCTGGCTTGTCCTGGCGCCCCAGGCTCTGCCTGGGCGCAGGCTGTTGGACACGCGTTGTCGATTCGTGCATCCAGGGCGCCATCCCGGCGAGTGGGATTCGAACCCGCCGTCGGGCTGGTTCAAGGGAAGGTGGAGGGAAATCCTGGGCGCCGTCTAACAGACTTCCGCACCTACGTGCAAGGAGATCAGTCAGCAGCTTCGTGGCCGATCATCCGCGCGACCGGGATGATGTCGCCGGTCCAGCGGCAGGTTGCGCACCACGTGTGGTAGATGCGGCGGTCCCCCTCCCAGTACTCCACGGAGATCCCCGTCTCGGCGTCCAGCTCCGCGGCGCAGCGTGGGCAGTGCTTCGGCAGGTCCTCCATGTGCTGCCGGCGATCGGGGTCCCACCACCTCTCCCCGGTGAGCCGCTGTTCCTCGGTCAGGACGGCACCTCCGCTCAGCTCGCCGGGATCTCCCCCGCCACCGCGGCGAGCTCGCCGCGGGCGGCCGCCGCGTTCACGTGCAGCTTCTTGAGCAGGTCAGCGTGCGGAGAGTACCGGGAAGAGCCCCGGTCGATCCATTGGAGGGCGAACTCGGCTCCGGACCCGAACTTCGACCGTTCGCAGGGCAGGTCGATCCGGTCCCGCTGGTCCCGGATAACGCCGAGCGGGTCGCTGCCCTGCTGGACCGCTGCGATGTTCTCCCGGAACATCCGCCGGAGCATGGTGACCCCGATGTCCGACTTGCCGATGTGCTCGGCCGTCCGGTCGGCGATCGGCCCCTGGGTCACCCAGGTCATGACGTCCTGCCCCTCGATGTAGTCGACGATGTGGTTGCCCTGCTCGTCGCGCCACTGGTACTCGTAGTCGAAGGGGTAGACCTGCTCCGGGTAGGCGTCCAGGCCGGGGGGGTTGTGGACCGAGTAGAACAGGGTCCACGTCGTGGTGTCGTCGATGGGAACCCGGATCTGCATCTGGTCGATCCCGTTGCCGCCGACGCGCATGCAGTACGGGAACACCATGGGGTGGCCGACCTTCCAGTCGTCGTCGTCCTCGGTCTGTCCGACCAGGAGCCGCCGCTTGATGATCCCCCAGTCGAACGCGTCGAAGCCCACCTTCTCGTGCTTCTTGGTGAACGAGGACGGCATGGCGAACCCGGTGGTCTGGGCAAGGAAGTTGAAGTAGTGCCCGTGTAGCCATTCGACGTGATGGGGGTCGACCGAGTTCTCCATGATCTGGAGCCAATTGATCGGCAGCACCGAGTGCCCGATGTCCCGGACACCGTCCATGACGTAGACGTCGAAGCGCGGGAGCTCCGGCGCCGGGGCCGGGCCGATGTAGGCCCACACGAAGCCCCCCAGCGACCGGGCCTCGCCAGTCTGGGCCCTGATCTTGTTCTTGAACATGGAGGTGGGGGGTTCCGCCGGCTGATCGAGGCACGAGCCGTTCCTGTCAAACAGCCACCCGTGATAGCCGCAGCGAAGGCCGTCCGGCTCCACGACCCCGTAGACGAGCGACGCGGCCCGGTGGGGACAGTGCTCCTGGATGATGCCGTAGCCGCCGTCCGGCGTCTTCCACAGGGCGAAGTCCTCTCCCAGCAGCCGGACCTTCTTGACCGGCCACTCGTCCAGCTCGCGGACGAACGCCACGGGGTACCAGTAGCGGCGTAGGAGGTCGCCCATCGGCGTACCAGGGCCGACCCGGGTGAGCGTCCGGTTCATCTCCTCGGTCAACATCGGCCACGACTCCTTCGTCCCGTCCCTGCGGCTCGGAGCCAGGACGAGCGCGTCCCGGCTCCCACCCCGTCGTCTCCCCTACTCCAGGATCGTCACCGTTCCGTTGCTGCCGTCCACTCGGAGGCGCGTGCCGGTCTTGATGTCCCGGGTGGCGAACGCCGTGCCGGTGACGGCTGGGAGCCCATACTCCCGGCACACGATGGCGGCGTGCGACATCATGCCGCCGATGTCGGTAACGGTTGCCTTGATCGTGCCGAACACGGGGGCCCAGGCCGGGGCCGTGATGGGCGCCACCAGGATCTCCCCCGGCTGGATCGTCCCGATCTCGTCAGCCGTGTGGATCACCCGGGCCGGCCCCTCAGCCACGCCCGGGGAGGCCGCGAACCCTCGAAGCTCGCCGGCGCCCCCCTCACGGTCGTCGGCCGCCAGCCACATGTTCACCGAGTCCGAGGTGATGCCCCACAACATGATCGTGAAGGGCTCGGTGACCACCTCGGGCGGTTCCCCCAGCGCCTTCGGGGGTGACCATGCCGAGAGGGCGTCGATGATCCCGCGGCGCCGCTGGAGCTCGCGCGGCCAGTACCTCGGCCCCCTGGGCTCCGTCCCGACCGCCCACGCCGCGTACATGTCCCAGATCGCCTCGGGCACCTCGTCGCGCTTGAGCAGGAAGACGTCGTTCGGTTCCGAGAAGAACCCTTCCTTGACGAAGACCCGTCCGAGATCCCGCATCTTGCGCCACAGCACCGAGTGGCCCCAGTGCTCGACGTAGAAGTTGTGGTTCTCCACGAACGGGAACACCACGCGGGCCAGGCCGAGCTTGGCCTCGAACGCGGCCCGGTCCTCGTCGGAGTCCAGCAGCTCCGTGTACTCCCGGACGATCCGGTCGCGCTCGGCGATGACATGATCGATCGGGCGGGAGATGTCCTCGGAGGCCTGGAGCTTGGCGATGTACCCGCGGAGGTAGCCGAGGGGCACCTCGAGGTTCTCGATCCAGATGTCGTCACTGTGGTAGAAGCCGCCGCCGGCGGAGAAGTTGAACCAGGGCTGCTTGACCTCGTCCCACTTCGCCAGCCACGCCCGCCCGGCCTCGGTGCCGGACAGCGACTCCATGACCTTCGAGACGCCTCCGCTCTTCAGCTCGTCGGCGATGCCGAGGTCCACGGCGGCCCTGGCCAGGTTCTTGAGCTCCTCGTTCGGGCGGAACAGGTCGACCTCGATCCCGGCCACCATCCTGGCGATGGCGAGGTCGGGGATGTTCGGGAAGACCTGCTTGCAGAACCCGAAGTAGTCGAGGTAGGCGGCGTAGCCGAGGTTCAGGAACTCGAAGTGGTACTGCCAGAGCTTCAGGGCCAGGTCCAGGAGCTTGTGATACGAGGCCTGGGATGTCCCAGCCGGACCCGACGCCGCGGCCGCTGGTGACGGTCTCGAGGCGCTCCATGTCCGGGAGCGGTTCGAAGGTGAGCGCCTCGATCTCCTCGATGAGCGGGCGCACCTTCGTGAGCCACTTGCCGTACAGGTCATCCCAGTTGCCGAAGTAGAACCCGGCCCGCTCCATGAACAGCGGCACCCGCCGCTCCACCTCTGACGGGTCGGCGACCCCCACCGGGGCCAGGTACGTGTAGCCGTTCAGCAGCCGGAAGTCCACCCCGAGGGCGGGCGGGATCATGTAGTGGCGGGTGTTGTACTGGGACAGCGAGGCCAGGGCGAACTCGAGGAAGGTCGCGTCCCAGGGCGTGACGGCCTGCCCCCAGTGGATCCCGTCCTGGAACCAGAACATCGACTCCTCGTACTCCCGGCGGTCCTCGCTGAACGGGAGCGAGTATGTGTACAGCTCCTGCCACCCCTCCGCGCCGGGCGGCGTTTCGATCTCGAACGGGCTCGGGAACCGACGCTCTGCCATGCCTTCCCCTCTCGTAGGGCCTTCCCCCTAGAGCTCTGTGCGCTGCCATCGCTCTCGATCAGGCCTGCTCCGCGGATCCTCCTCCCGGTTGGGGCCGGCGCGCGTTCAGCGGCGCCACGAGCGTGGCGACGATGCTGTCGATCCCGGCGGGGCGCGCGACGGGCTCCCGGGCTCGCCGGCTCCACGACGTCTCCGACCGGCTCTGGAGCAGGATCACGTTCTCGCCGGGGGGCAGGTGCTCGTCGACGGCCCATTCGACGTCCTGGGGGTGGCCGTAGTGCTTTTCCGAGCGACGGGCCATCCGGGCCACGGCCAGGACCTCCTCGTCGGTCAGGCAGGGCATGTCCCGCCGGTCCGGCTCCACGTCCGCCCGCTCGACGGAATCCGAGTCCGTCACCCGATACTCGATGGCCTTGCTCGAGATCGAACGGCGGGTGATCTCGAACAGGACCTTGTCCACCAGGAAGTTGTCCGGGTTCACCTCCCCGCCCACGACCGCCTCTCCGAGGCCCCACGAGGCGTCGATGGCGATGACGGAACGGTCCCCGTCCGTCGGGTTCAAGGTGAAGGCCACCCCCGACGCCCGGGGACGCACCATCTTCTGGATCCCCACGCTCATGGAGACCACGTCGTGGTCGTGGCCCATCTCGTGGCGGTAGCTGATCGCCCGGGCCGTGAAGATGCTGGACCAGCACCTGGTCATACGGTCGAGGACGGCGTCCGCCCCGCGCACCCACAGGAACGTGTCGTGCTCGCCGGCGAAGCTCGCGTCCGGTAGATCCTCGGAGGTGGCCGACGAGCGCACGGCAACGGGCAGATCGGTGACGCCGCAGCGCCGGCACAGCTCGCCGTACGCCGCCCGCACCTCCTCCACGAGATCGGGGGGCAGGGGGATCGGGTCGATCGCGGCTCGGACCTTGGCCGAGACCTCCGCCAGGCCATCCGGGTCGGTGAGGTCCACCGAGCCGAGCAGCGCGTTGACAGGCTCCCGGACCTCCGGGTGATTGCGCAAGGTTTGATAGGCCTCGATGGTGATGGCGAAGCCCGGCGGCACGGGCAGGCCGGCCGCCATCATCTCGCCGAGGCTGGCGTTCTTCCCGCCGACCCGTATGCGTTCGGCGTCATGGTATCCGTCGAGCCATACGATGTAGTCGCCCACGGCTCTACTCCTCCACCGCGACGGAGTTCTGCGTGACTGGCTGGACCGTCTCTTCGATGGTCCAGTCGGGCATGTCCTCGGGGGCCGGAACGTGGACCTCCTGGGCCCGGTTCCGGTAAGTGACCAGGGCCTGGAGGCCATCCTCCATGAGCTTCACGCGGACGTGCTCGGTGTTGTACGGCTCGCCGGGATCGTAGCCCAGCGCCCAGATGGCGAAGGCCCGGATCGGCCCCGAGTGCGTGGCGATCACGAGGCGGGCTCCTGGGTGCCGCTTGGCCAAGCGGCGCAGCCCGGCCCAGAACCGCCGCACCACCAGGGCCGGCGGCTCGAAATGGAGCATCGGGACCGTGAGCCAGTGCTGGATGGGGTCGCCTCCGCCGAGCTGGGTGCGCCAGAACCGGTCCACCTCGACCAGCCACATCGGCCGGTCACCGACCGCCGTGCGTTCGAACTGCTCCAGGACCGCGTAGTACGTCCGGAAGGCCGCGGTGACGTCACGGAAGCCGTCCGGCGTGGCTACACGGAAGTTCTTGAACTCGTCCATCCGCTCGGGCCCGAGCGTCTCCACCGCCTTGTCGAACATGACGAGGCCGTCGAGCAGCCCCCGGTTGAGGTTCTCAGCGGTCTGGCCGGCCCGGTTCGTGGGGGCGCAGACAATCACGATCTCCTCACCGGAGCGGACCCGCTTGGCCAGCGCGTGCCCGTAGGCGTGGGCCTGCCAGGTGCCGAGCGGCGTGAGCCCCGACTCGGTCGAGTACCCCTGCGTCTCGCCGTGCCGGACCAGGTAGATCTCGTTGGCAATCCGGGGCCTGGCCGCCGGGGGGGCCACGACCTCCTTGTTCCGGTTGTCCTCGGACAGCGATTGGAGGAAGCCGAGGTCGCGTTCCTGCGAGAGGGGCGGCGGCGCATCCATCGCCCCGCCCGCGCGCCGCTTCCGGAACCGCCGGAGGTACAGCGGCGCGTCCTTGGAGGCGTCCGGGCCGGAGGCCTCCACCGGCCAGCTCCCGTTGCCGCCCCCGCGCGCCCGTCGTTCGTTGTAGCGGGCCAGGTAGAGCGGCGCGTCGGGTCGCTCGGTCCTCGGAAGCTCCACCGGGCGGCCGCTCGGCGGGAGCTCTGGAAAGGGCTGCTCGTCCATCGTTCGCCTACGAGTGCACGGTGAGGAACCGCTGGTCCACGGCCCCCTCGTAGTAGAAGACGGCCCGGCCCATCTCAGCCTCCGTCCACGTGACCGGCTCACGGTCGGGGTCGGCCCAGTAGCCGCCGGTGTAGACCTCGTTGCGGTTCCCGGCGGGATCGAAGAAGTACAGGCCCCATCCCCGTGTCGCCCCGTGCCTGGTCGGGCCGGCGTCGATGCGGACACCGTGGTAGGAGCAGATGTCCGCCGCGTTGCGCAGCGCGGTCCAGTCGTCGAGCCAGAAGGCCACGTGATGGAAGGCCCCGTTCGGGCCGGTGATGAAGGCCAGGTCGTGGGAGGTGTGGGTGCGCTCGAGGAAGCTCGCCAGGCGGTGGCCGTCGTCGGCCATGATCTGCTCGGTCAGCCGGAACCCGAGCACGTCGAGGAAGAACTCCGTCACCCCGTCCACGTCCTCGCACATCAAGAAGACGTGGTCCAGGCGAGGGGGATGGATCCCCACCAGGCCCTGCGGTTCGGGTGGCGGGTTGGTCAGCGGCAGCAGGTTCCCGACCTGCTGCATCCCCCAGACGAGGTCGGTGGTGTGCGCCGACGGGGCGTCGAAGCGCAGGGTCTCGCCGGAGCCCGGGCCGAGCTCCCCGGCCGGGAACCGCTTGGTGTGGATGCCGGCGGCGGCGAGGCGCCGGTCGAAATGGTCGAGGTCCTCACGGTCGGAGACCTTGAAGCCCATCGTCTCCAGCCCGTACGTGGGCGCGTACTTCAGGATCACCGAGTGGTGCTGGTGCTCGTCCCAGCACTTGAGGAAGACCCGTTCGGGCTCTCGGTCGGTCTCCAGGAGCCCGAGCACCTCGGTGTAGTAGGCGGTGGCGAGCTCGAGGTCCGGTACCCGGATCTCGACGTGGGACAGCCGGAGGATGCCCATCAGGTGTGCACCTTCATGAAGCGTTCGTTCAGGTCGCCTTCGTAGTAGAAGATCGCTCTGCCGATGTTGTCCTCGGTCCAGGTGATCGTGGGGAAGTCGGGATCGGGCCGGTAGCCGCCCGTGAACACCTCGTTGCGCGTGCCCATCGGGTCGAAGAAGTAGATGGTGTTGCCGCGCGTGATGCCGTGGCGAGTCGGCCCGACGTCGATCTGGACGGCGTTGTAGGCCAGGATGTCCGCGGCCTGCCGGACGTGGTCCCAATCGTCGAGCCAGTACGCGAAGTGGTGGAGGCCGCCGTTGGACCCGCTCACCACGGCGAGGTCGTGGGGCGAGTGGGAGCGCTCGAGCCAGATCCCGATCTGATGGCCGTCCCCGTCGAGCAACTGCTCGCTGAGCCGAAAGCCGAGAACGTCCATGTAGAACCGGTTGGCCTCCGGGACCTCTTCGGCGGTCACCAGGACGTGGTCCATCCGGGGCGGGGCGATGCCCCGGAGGCCCTGCGGGATGGGACTCGGGTTGAGCTTGCCGAGCAGGCTGCCGACCTTCGTGACCTCGTGGACGAGTTCCATCGTGTGCCCGGAGGGGGTCTCGAAGCGGATGGAGGCGCCCTGGCCGACCTCCTCGCCACGACTCATCCGGTGGACACGCACGCCGTACCGTTCGACCCGCCGCTCGAGGTCCTCCAGGTCGTCCTCGGCCTCGACCTTGAAGGAGAACAGGTCGATCCCGACGCGGGGGTCGTAGCGCACGGCGAGCGAGTGGTGATCCTCCTCGTCCCAGCAGTTGAAGAAGACCCGGTCCGGGGTGCGCTCGGTCTGGCGCATCCCGATGACCTCGGTGTAGTAGGCGCTGGCCAGGTCGAGGTCCGGGACAGTGATGTCCACGTGAGACAAGCGCAGGATCCCCATGAAGCGACGCTACCGTGTCTGTTCCGCGATGGGGAAAGATGTTCCGCTCTGCGGGAGGCGATGCGTGGCCGCCGGGTTCCTGGATCTGTGTCCCGCATGTCGGAACGCTTTCCCTCAACGCGGAACGATCCCCTACGATTCCTGACATGGAAGCGCCCCCGAACCGGCCGGAGGCCATGCGCCAGGCGATGGCCACGTACGTCCGGGGCCTGCACCAGAGCTACCAGTCCCAGGCACGGCTGCAGCCGCCGGCGGTCCGCGGGCGGATGCCGCTGCTGGGAGCGCCCCTGACCGTCGTGGCGGCCGGCGTCCGCAACCTGCACGTCATTGGGACGCGGGAGCAGCTCGCGGTGCCGACCGGTCCCGAGGTCGAGCTCCACGAAGAGCTCGACGGCATGACCTGGACCCTGCGGTTCTTCGATCCGGTGGTCCTGCCATCGCTGGGGCTGATCGACGAGTCCTCCGGCCCGGCCGGTGAGCGGGTCCGGCGGGCGCTCGGCCTGACCACCTACCTATACCACCTGGTCGTGCAGCCCGGCTCCGAGCTCACGGCTCACCACGCCGGCCACGCCGGCTCGGGGCTGGCCAATGCCCACGCCGCCGAAGCCAGGGACTTCGAGGAGATCCGTGCCCGTGCGCCCGGCCGCGAGCCGTTCGTCGACGAGCTGGAGGGCGCCGCCCTGGCGGGCCTCCGGCGGGCCCAGGTCCTGCTGGCCCGGGAGATCGCGCCGTGGGACGAGGCGGTTCGAGCGCTCGACGAGGGGCGGACGGCGGAGGAGGTCCGCAAGACACTGCTCGCGGCGGTCAGAGGCGGACCACGATGACCGGCGAGCCGGCCGGCCCTCGGGCAGGAGCCACCGAGCTGACCGCGCGAGGCGCGGGACGGATCAGGACGGCGTCGGACCGGGGCAAGCTCGACAGCGTTCGCAACGCGGCCCGGCTGCTGAAGCAGTTCTCCTATCGGGAGCAGGAGCTGGGCGTCTCCGAGC
>DASPWN010000302.1:0-5739 GCA_035637835.1 Actinomycetota bacterium
CCGCTGACACCGGCCTCCCATTCTTCGACCACATGCTGGAGCAGCTCGGGACCCACGCCGGGTTCGACCTCTCGGTCACCGCCAAGGGCGACCTCGAGGTGGACGGCCACCACACGGTGGAGGACGTGGGTCTGGCGCTGGGGCAGGCGATCGCCCAGGCTCTGGGTGACAAAGGCGGCATCCGTCGGTTCGCCTCGATCACCGTGCCGCTGGACGAGGCCGCCGTCGAGGTCGCGCTCGACCTGTCGGGCCGGCCGTTCGTCGTGCACGACGTCGACGTCCCCGCGGAGGCCATCGGGACCTACGACTCCGGGCTCACGGAGGACTTCGTCCGGGCCTTCGCCGCCGCGACGCAGATGACGGTGCACGTTCGGCTGGTGCGAGGGCGATCCCCCCACCACGTGGTCGAGGCCGAGTTCAAGGCCCTCGCTCGAGCGCTGGGGGACGCGTGCTCCTCGACCGGGCGCGGCGGAACGCCCTCGACCAAGGGGGCCCTGTGACCATCGCGATCCTGGACTACGGGATGGGGAACCTTCGCTCGGTGGCTCGGGCCATCGAACGGGTGGGGGGCGTGCCGGAGGTCGTCGACGGGGCCGGCGCCGCGCTGGCCGCCGACGCGCTCGTCGTGCCCGGCGTCGGGCATTTCGGCGCGTGCATGCGCAATCTGCTGGATCGCCGGCTCGACGGCGCCGTCCGGGACTTCGTGGCGACCGGACGGCCGCTGTTCGGCGTGTGCGTGGGGATGCAGATCCTGTTCAAACGAAGCGAGGAGGACCCGCAGGAGGGCCTGGGGATCGTTCCCGGCCGGGCCAGGAAGTTGCCGCCGGTGGTGAAGGTTCCGCACATGGGATGGAACACGGTGGACTGGGTCTCGGAGCACCCGTACGTGCGGAACCTCCCCAGCCGCAGCAGCTTCTACTTCGTCCACTCCTATGCGGCCGACATCGTGGCCGGCGTGACCGTGGGGACGGCGGAGCACGGCCGGCCGTTCTCCGCCGCGATCGCGCGCGAGAACGTGTTCGCTACCCAGTTCCACCCGGAGAAGTCGAGCGACGCGGGCCTGGCCATCTACGAGGCCTTCGTGAAGGAGGCGGCGACGTGATCGTCATTCCGGCGATCGACCTCCGTGGGGGACGATGCGTGCGGCTGTTCCGGGGTGACCCGACGGCGGAGACCGTGTACGACGCCGACCCCGTCGAGGTGGCCAAGCGGTTCGAGGCCGACGGTGCTCGACGGCTGCACGTCGTCGACCTGGACGCGGCGCTGGGGACGGGGTCCAACGCCGAGGTGATCCTGACCATCTGCCGGAACGTCGCCGTGCCGGTGCAGCTCGGCGGGGGCCTGCGAACGATCGACGCGGTCGAACGGGCCCTGGAGGCCGGCGCGGCCCGGGCCATCCTGGGGACGTCCGCCGCCCTCAATCCTGGATTCCTCGCCGAGGCGGTCGAGCAGTTCCACGACCAGGTGGTGGTGGCCATCGACGTGCAGGACGGCCACGTGATGGTCGAGGCGTGGCGGAAACAGGGACCTCGATTGGAGGAGGCCATCTCCTCGCTCCGAGACGCCGGCGCGCCGCGGTTCCTGGTCACCTCCATCCAGAAGGACGGGACGATGGATGGCCCGGATCTGGCGCTGTACGAGCACGTGCTGTCGCTGACCGAGCTGCCGGTGATCGCGAGCGGCGGCGTGCGGAAGGCCGACGACGTGTGGGCCCTGCGGGACCTCGGCGTGGAGGCGGCGGTCGTAGGCAAGGCGCTCTACTCCGAGACGTTGCAGCTGGGCGAGGTGGTACGAGGATGACCCTGGCCAAGCGGATCATCCCCTGTCTCGACGTCGATGCCGGCCGGGTGGTGAAGGGCGTTCGGTTCGAGGACCTCCGTGACGCGGGCGACCCCGTGGAACTCGCGGCGCGGTACGACGCGGAGGGTGGCGACGAGCTGGTGTTCCTCGACATCACGGCGACGGTCGAGGGTCGGCGGGCGACGTTCGACGTGATCTCGAGAACCGCCGAGCAGGTGTTCATCCCGCTCACCGTCGGTGGAGGTGTGCGCGGCGAGGAGGACGTTCGGGCATTGCTCCGGGCCGGCGCGGACAAGGTCTCGCTGAACACCGCCGCCGTTCGCGAGCCCGCCCTCCTGTCCCGATGCGCGGACCGGTTCGGTACCCAGTGCATGGTCGTGGCGATCGACGCGAAGCGGCGGGACGGCCATGGGTGGGGGGTCGTTGTCGAGGCGGGCCGCACGCCGACCGAGCGCGACGCCGTTGAGTGGGCGGTCGAGGCCACGGAGACCGGCGGGGCCGGCGAGGTCCTGCTGACGTCGATGGACCGCGACGGGACCGGAGAGGGCTACGACCTGGAACTCCTTCAAGCGGTGTCCACAGCAGTGGCCGTGCCGGTCGTGGCCAGCGGGGGAGCGGGATCGATCGAGCATTTCGCCCAGGCCCTCACCGAGGGACGGGCCGATGCGGTGCTCGCCGCGTCCCGGTTCCACTCCGGCGAGCTCTCCATCCGTGAGGTCAAGGAGGGTTTGGCCCGAAAGCGGATCCCGGTGAGGCTGTGATGGAACGGGTGGAACTCGACGGGCTGACATTCGACGATCGAGGCCTGCTCCCGGCCATCGTCCAGGACGCCGAGAACGGAGAGGTGCTGATGATGGCCTGGATGAGCCGGGAATCGGTGGAGCGGACCCTGAACGAGGGCAGGACCGTGTTCTGGAGCCGTTCGCGAAACGAGCTGTGGCGCAAGGGCGAGACCAGCGGCCACGTCCAGCACGTGGAGGAGGTCCGGGTGGACTGCGACGGTGACGTCCTGCTCGTCCGGGTCCACCAGATTGGCCCGGCCTGCCACCTGGGCCAGCGAAGCTGCTTCCACCGGGGGCTGTGATGCTGCGCCTGGTCATCCCCAAGGGTTCACTCGAGGAGCAGACCCTCCGGCTGCTCGAGGCCGCGGACCTGCACGTCCGCCGGGGTTCGCCGCGGGACTACCACGGAACGGTCGACGACGAACGCATCGAGCGGGTCTCGCTCCTTCGGCCGCAGGAGATCCCGACGTACATCCAGGACGGATTGTTCGACCTCGGCATCACTGGCCGGGATTGGATCGATGAGACGGGGGCCGACGTCGATGTCCTCGCCTCGCTCGAGTACGCGAAGAGCGGCGCCGGCCGAGGCGTGCGGATCGTGCTCGCCGTTCCCGGCGACCATCCGGCGAATAGCGCGAAGGAGCTCCCGGCCGATTCACGCATCTCCACCGAGTACGTGAACCTCACGCGTCGGTACTTTCATGACCTCGGCATCCCGGTGCGCGTCGTTTGGTCGCACGGCGCGACCGAGGCGAAGGTCCCCGAGATCGTCGACGCCATCGTGGACGTGACCGAGACGGGCAGCACGCTCCGGGCCCACGGCATGAGGGTCATCGAGACGCTCCTCGAATCGGAGGTGCTCCTGATCGCCAACCGAGCCTCGGCGGGCGACCCCACGAAGCGTGCGGCCATGGACGACATCACCACGCTCCTCCTCGGCGCGCTGCGGGCAGAGGGTCGCGTCCTGATCAAGCTGAACGTGAGCGAGGAGCAGCTTCGGGCGGTGCTCGACGTCGTCCCGTCGATGAGGTCGCCGACCATGTCTCAACTGTCCGACGGGGGCTACGCCATCGAGACCGTCGTCGACAAGGCCACGGTCAACACGCTGATCCCGCTGCTGAAGTCGAAGGGCGCCACCGACATCCTGGAGCTCCCGATCTCCAAGATCGTGCCGTAGGTCGACTTGACATGGCGGTCGGGGCTCCGGCAAACTGCCCCAGCGATGTTTGAATGGCGGTTCAACTACCTGACGAACCCGCCGCTCGGCGTATCCGGGACGTAGGAGCGACCGGGCCGGCCTTCTTCGGCTGCCGCCCATCGACACAATTCGCAGCGGGCGAACATGGCTCGCCCATCCCCTTTCCACCTTGACCGGAGGACGTCATGCGCGATCTCTCATACAGCGAACGCCTCGGAAGGGAGGCCGCGTGCCTGAAGAGCCACTGGGACACGAGTCCCAGATGGCGAGGCATCGAACGAACCTACACCGCCGAAGACGTGATCGGGTTGCGCGGCACGATCACGGTCGAGCACACGCTGGCTCGCCTCGGGGCGGACCGGTTGTGGACGCTCATGTGGCGGACGCCCTTCGTCGCGGCGCTCGGCGCGATGACCGGCGGCCAAGCGCTCCAGATGGTGAGGGCCGGCCTGGACGCCATCTACGTCTCCGGCTGGCAGGTCGCCGCGGACGCCAATCTGGCCCTCCACACCTACCCCGACCAGAGCTTGTACCCGTCCAACAGCGTGCCTGCGCTCGTCCGGCGGATCAACAACGCGCTGCAACGCGCCGACCAGATCGCTTGGGCCAACGAAGAGACCGACACCAGGTGGATCGTGCCGATCATGGCCGACGCCGAGGCCGGATTCGGCGGCCCCCTGAACGCCTTCGAGACCATGAAGGCCATGATCGAGGCGGGTGCCTCCGCCGTGCACTTCGAGGATCAGCTCGCCGGTGAGAAGAAGTGCGGTCACCTCGGCGGCAAGGTGCTCGTTCCGACGGCCCAGTTCATCCGGACGCTCACGGCCGCGCGGCTCGCTGCGGACGTGCTCGACGTCCCCACCATCCTGGTGGCCCGGACCGACGCCGGTGCCGCGACGCTCGTCACGAGCGACGTGGACGAGCGGGACCGTCCGTTCCTCACCGGCCAGCGCACGGCCGAGGGGTACTTCCTCGCCTCGGACGGGCTGGATGCTGCCATCGCCCGAGGCCTGGCCTATGCGCCATACGCCGATGTCCTGTGGTGCGAGACCTCCACCCCGGACCTGGATGAAGCAGAGCGGTTCGCGGAGGCCATCCATGCGCGATTCCCGGGCAAGCTGCTCGCCTACAACTGCTCGCCGTCCTTCAACTGGAAGCGGCATCTGGACGCGCCGGCGATCCGGCGGTTCCAGGACGACCTGGGGACGATGGGCTACGCGTTCCAGTTCGTGACGCTGGCCGGATTCCACGCGCTGAACGCTTCCATGTTCGAGCTGGCCCGGGGCTACCAGGAGGCCGGGATGTCCGCGTACGTCGAGCTCCAGGACCGGGAGTTCGAGCTCGGAGCGGAGGGCTACACGGCCACACGCCACCAGGCCGAGGTGGGGACGGGATACTTCGACCGCGTGTCGAGAGCCATCGGTGGGGACTCGCCCACCCTGGCCCTTCCCGGCTCGACCGAAGCGGCTCAGTTCGAAGCGGAGGCGGCCACCCTGACGCGCCCGAGCGGTAGTCTCGAATGGCGGAGGTGAGGCCATCATGGCGGACGGAACGCGCTTGTCGGGCCGCAAGGTCGCGGTGCTCCTGGCGGAGGGGTTCGAGGACCTCGAGTTCTGGGTGACGCTCATGCGCCTCCGCGAGGAAGCTGCGGACGTCACGGTGGTCGGGACCGCAGGCGGCCAGACGGTCCGGGGAAAGCACGCACTCGAGGCGACCAGCGACGTCGCGGCGAAGGACGTGTCCGCCGACGACTTCGACGCGGTCGTGGTGCCCGGCGGGTGGGCTCCGGACAAGCTCCGTCGGTACGAGGAGGTCACCAGCCTGGTGGCCAAGGCCTACGGCCAGGGCAAGATCGTCGGGCTGATCTGCCATGCCGGGCTGGTCGGCATCTCCGCCGGCATCGTCGGCGGGCACCAGGCGACCGGGAGCCTCGGCATCAAGGACGACCTGGTGAACGCC
>DASPWN010000303.1:0-33235 GCA_035637835.1 Actinomycetota bacterium
GGAGCTCTCGATGGGAATGTCGATGGACTACGAGGTTGCGGTGGAGGAAGGCGCTACCATGGTCCGGGTCGGGACGGCCCTGTTCGGCGAACGGCCTCCCGCAGGTACGTAGGAGGAGACATGCCAGGCGTGTGGAAGAAGACGCTCACGTACCTCGGCCTCGTCGAGGAGGATGAGTTCGAGCAACTCGACGACGTTGCCGCCCAGCCCGAAGCGGCGCCGGTTCGCCGCCTCCAGCGGCCTCACGCCGTTCGTGACGTGCACGCCGAGCCGGACGAGATCGGTCTAGTGCGGACGATTCCCTCCCGTCGCTCGACCGCGTCATCGATCCACAAGTCCGAGCCACGCCGGTTCAACGAGGCCCGCGAGATCGCCAACCGGTACAAGGACGGGGTCCCGGTGATCATGAACTTGCAGAGCACCGACGACACGATCGCCCGGCGCCTCGTTGACTTCGCCTCTGGCCTCGTCTACGGCCTCGATGGCAAGATCGAAATGGTCGCAAACCGGGTGTACCTGCTGACGCCGGCCAACATCGAAGTATCTGCGGAGGATCGGGAGCGGATCGCTGGAGGCGACTTCTACAACCAGTTCTAGCGCTACGCAGGCGGCGTGCCGACGGCGATGATTGGGCAGAGCGTGCTCGCCGAGGTGGTCTGCGCCGCTCTCTTCATCTACACCATCATCCTGTTTGTCCGGGTCATCGTGTCGTGGGCTGAGCTCTTTGGCTTCCGCCGTCCCTACTCAGGTCCGCTTCACACCGCGCTCGGCCTCCTCTACGCGGTGACCGAGCCGGTGCTACGGCCGCTCAGGTCCTTCATCCCGCCGGTCCGCGCGGGGGGGGTGGGCCTGGACCTCTCGATCATCATCGCGTTCGTTATCCTCTTCGTCCTTCGGTCCGTGTTCTGCTAGCCCTGGGGGAAGGCATGAGGAAGAAGAAGCAGGATACGCAGGAGGCCGGGTTCACCACCCCGGCGACGCGGCCCCGGCTGACGCCGATCGACGTCCAACAGAAGGAGTTCCGACTGGCCTTCCGGGGCTACAACGAGCGTGACGTCGACGAGTTCCTGGATCTCGTCACCGAAGAGCTGGCCGCCGTCACCGACGAGAACCGCCGCCTACAGGACCATGGGGAGCCGAACCTCGCGTCGGGTGGGGGCGCCGACGTGACCTGGGCCTCCCGGGAGGCCGAGGGGATCCTTGAGCGGGCTCGTGCGGACGCCGCCTCCACCGTCGCGGAGGCCGAGGAGCGCGCGGCGGCCATCCTGGCCGCGGCCGGGGTGGGTCCCGCCGACCCTCGAGGGGTGATCGCTCCCTACCTCAACCGGGAGCGCGAGTTCCTCCAGAGCCTGGGTCAGTTGGTGCAGCAGCATGCGGACTCGGTGCGGCGGATGGTGCGGTCGGCCAAGGAGCAGGCCGCGGCCCCATCGCCGGGGGCCCGATCATCGGCCAGGGAGGACGTGGACGAGGGTTCCCGGGTCAGGATCCAACCGGCCGGGAACAAGCCTGCGCCCGCGTCGCCCCAGCCGCGCGCCGAGGATGCCCAGACCGAGCCGGCGCCGGGCCGACATCGCTCCGTCCGCGAACTGTTCTGGGGCGAGGAGTGACTCGGGCCGGACACGCTCCTGGGCGAATCGTGTGGGGTCGCCTTATCCCTTCCGAAGGCTGATCGTCACGGCCCTGCTTTCGATCGAGGCTTCCTGACGGACGTCGGCGCCGGCCACCGCCTCATCGCTGAGGCTGGTGGCTAAGGTCTCGCCGGCGATCTCGTCGCGATGCGCGGCCAGCGCGCGAGCGAGATCACCCGTCGTCTGGATGCCGAGCTCGATGCGATCGGTGATGTCCAGTCCGGCCGCCTTTCGGGCGTCCTGCACCAGCCGAACCACCTCGCGGGCGAGCCCTTCCAGCCGCAGTTCCTCGGTCGGCTCGAGCTCGATTGCCACGGTCAGCCCGCCCTCGGCCGCCATTCCCCATCCTCCGGCCGTCTCCTGGGTCAGGTCCACGTCGTCGGGTCCCAACGAGACCCCGCCGGAGGAGGCGCTGACCGTCGTGCGCTCACCGCGGGCCAGTGCGGCCGCGAGCGAACCGTCGTCGGCGGCCAGGGCCGCCGCCACCTCCTTCACCCGAGGGCCGAGCCTCGGCCCCAGCGTCCGGAAGTTCGGCTTGGCCCGCCACCGACCGAGCTGATCGGCCGACTCGGCGAACACCACGCCCTTCACGTTCAGCTCCTGGGCCACGAGCGGGAGCAGCGGCCGAAGCGCGTCGTGGTCACCCGGGTAGTGCACGACGGCCTCGAGGAGTGGCTGGCGCACCTTCACCTTCGATTCGCTGCGGATCCGCCGACCGAGTTCCACGATCTGCCGTGCCGCCTGCATGACCTCGTCCAGGGCCCGGTCGATCATTGAGTCCTCCGCCTCGGGGTAGTCGGACAGGTGAACCGACTCCGGGAGGCCTCCTCGGCCGGCCGCCAGGTTCCGCCAGATCTCCTCGGAGACGAACGGGGTGAACGGGGCGAGCAGCCGAGCCACCGCGACCAGACTCTCCTGCAGCGTGACGAATGCGGCATCGGTGTCCGCGCCCCCCGCGCCTCCCGGGTCCCAGAAGCGGCGGCGGGCCAGGCGGACGTACCAGTTCGACAGGTCGTCGACGAACCGGGCGATGCGACGCCCGGCGCCGGTGGCATCGTAGCCGTCGAGTCCATCGCGCACTTCATCCGCGACCTGGGAGAGCTGTGACAGGATCCACCGGTCGAGAGGCGGCCGATCCTCCGGCGCGCTGGCGACGTTTTCGGGCTCGAAGCCGCTCGCGTTGGCGTAGGTCACATGGAACGCGTACACGTTCCAGAGCGTCAGCAGGAACTGCCGCACTACGTCGTTCAGGATCTCGACGCTGACTCGTCGGTCCGCCCACGGTGATCCACCGGTTAGCAGATACCACCGGAGTGCGTCGGCCCCCACACGGTCCATGACATCCATGGGCTCGATGACGTTGCCGAGGCTCTTCGACATCTTCCTACCCTCGGCGTCGACGATGAGCCCCAGACACACGACGTTCCGGTAGCAGATGGAGTCGAAGTGGAGCACGCCCTCGGCCATCAGCGTGTAGAACCACCCCCGCGTCTGGTCGATCGCCTCGGAGATGAAATCGGCGGGGAATCTCCGCTCGAACGTCTCCCGGCCCCGGCGGAGCTCGGGATGGTACCCCCATTGGGCGAAGGGCATGGCCCCCGAGTCGTACCAGGTGTCGATGACCTCGGGGACCCGGCTGGCCTCCTCACCACATTCGGCGCAGCGCACGGTGACCTCGTCGATCGAGGGGCGATGGGGGTCGATGCCCGTCACGTCTCGACCGGCCAGCTTCGACAGCTCGGTCAGCGACGCGATCGCCGTGTCGTGGTGCTTCGAGCAGCGCCAGATGGGGAGGGGCGTGCCCCAGTACCGCTCCCGGGACAGCGCCCAGTCCACGTTGTTCGCCAGCCAGTCGCCATACCGGCCGTGCTTGATGTGCTCCGGGTACCAGTTCACTGACTCGTTCACTTCGAGGAGCCGGTCCTTCACGGCCGTGGTGCGGATGTACCAGGAGCTTCGGGCCATGTAGATCAGCGGCGTGGCGCACCGCCAGCACAGCGGGTACGTGTGCTCGATCGTCTCGGCCCGGACGAGGAGCCTGCGGCGCCGGAGGTCCTCGATGATTAGGGGATCCGCGTCCTTGAAGAATGCCCCTCGGACGAACGGGGGCGCGTCGTGAGTGAACCGCCCCTCGCCGTCCAGGGGCTTGAATGTCGGCCAGCCCTCACGGCGCCCGATCTCCAGGTCCTCCGGACCGAATGCAGGGGCCAGATGGACCACGCCCGTTCCCTCCTCGAGCGAGACGAAGTCTGCGGCCACCACCCGGTGCGCGCCCTCGACGTTGGGGTACAAGGGTTCGTACAGCGAACCGACCAGCCGCTCGCCGGGGAGCGTCTGCGTGACATACCAGCCGCGCGCCTCGGTGGCCCAGCCGGGGTCGCTGGTGAGTGCGCGAAACGCCGCCTCGGCCAGGATCAGCCGGTCCCCGTCGGCATCGAGTTCGACGTACGCGGCATGTGGCTTGACCGCCACCCCGGTGTTGGAGATCAGCGTCCACGGCGTGGTTGTCCACCCGAGCATCGACGCCCCGACCAGGTCCGGGTCGGTGGCCTCCTCGATCCTGAATTTCACGTACACGCTCGGGTCCTGGACCTGCTCGTAGCCCATCGCGACCTCGGCATCGGAGAGCGGCGTGCCGCATCGAGGGCAGTACGCAGTGACCCGGTCGGCCTCGAATAGCAGCCCCCGCCCGTGCAGCTGCTTGAGTGACCACCAGACGCTCTCGATGTATTCCGTGTTCATGGTCCAGTAGGCGTCCGACGTGTCGATCCAGAACCCCAGCCGCTCGGTGAATCGCTCCCAGTCGTCGACGTATCGGGTGACCGACTCGCGGCACAGCCGGTTGAACTCCGCGATGCCGAACGCCTCGATGTCCCGCTTGGTCCGGGTTCCGATCTCCTTCTCCACCTCGAGCTCGACCGGCAGGCCGTGGCAGTCCCACCCCGCCTTTCGCCCGACGGAATGACCGGTCATCGTCTTGAACCGGGGGTAGAGGTCCTTGAACGCCCGGGCCTCCGTATGGTGGATCCCCGGCTTGCCGTTCGCCGTGGGCGGGCCCTCGTAGAACACCCACTTGGGGGCGCCCTCTCTGGCTTTCAGGCTCTTGGCGAAGATGTCCGCCTCGTCCCAGAACCGCAGGATGCGTCGCTCGAGTTCCGGGAAATTCACCTTCGGATCGACCGGCTCGAACAGCACCATTCACACTCCCGACAAAACGAAACGCCCCGTCCCCGTTGCAGGGACGAGGCGATTACCCCGCTGTACCACTCCGCGTTGCCGGCACCTCTCGGGCGGCGGCTCGGAGAGGATGTTCGAAGGGATCGGGCACCGGGCTTCCACCTTCCCGGCTCGGCTGCCTGGGCTTCCCCTCCTACTCGTTCCCGTCAACGCCTGTCGCGGGCCATGCTACATGCCGGAGCGATCAAGGTCACGGGGCGGGTGCCGCCGGGCGCATCCGGGCCGACTCTCCGGTTGCCCGATGCCCTCGCGCACAATGGCGGGCCGGTGTTTGTCGGTCGTAACGGGCAGTGTTACCGTCCCTGTCCCATGGCCGCGAAGACCGCCTTCACCAAGAAAGAGCTCGACGACCTGCGCGAACGGCTTCTGGAAGAGAAGGAGCAACTGCAGGTCCAGCTATCAACCATCGAGGAGTCGACCTTCGCCACCTCGCAGTCGGACATGTCGGGGGAAGTTTCCTTCGACGACGAGAACGCCGATGCCGGGACGTTCACCTTCGAGCGGGAGCGGGATCTGTCGATCGAGAACAACGTGCGGGACCTTCTCCGCAAGATCGACCGGGCCCTGGCCAGGATGGACGACGGCACCTACGGGATCTGCTCCAGGTGCGGCAAGCCCATCGAGAAGGCCCGGCTGAAGGCGCTGCCGTACGCGGACCTCTGCATCAAGGACGCCCAGGCCCAGGCACGCTCCAGGTAGCGGGACGGCCGTGACCGGGGCGCGGCGGCTGGCCGCCTGGCTCTACGCCACGGCCGGCCTAACTTATCTGGCCGATCGCATCACCAAGCTGTGGGCCGAGCGCTCCCTGGCCGGCCGGCCGCCGGTGACCGTCATCCCCAGTGTGCTCCAGCTCAACTACACGACGAACTCCGGAGGGGCCTTCGGCCTGGGACAGAGCGCGCCGTGGGTGTTCGCCGCCGCCACCATCGTGGTCGCGGCTGCGATCGTCGCCTCCTCCTTCCGTCTCCGAAACGGCCACGCCGCAGTGGCTCTGGGCCTCATCCTCGGTGGGGCGTTCGGCAACCTGACCGATCGCGCGGCGAGGGGCGATGGCCTGCTGTCGGGACGCGTGGTCGACTTCATCGACTTTCGCGTCTGGCCAGTATTCAACCTGGCCGACTCGGCCATCGTGATCGGCGCCCTCTTGCTCGCCGTGGCAGGCATCCGCCGGGAGCGGGAGGCGTGAGGTGGCCGAGGAGTTCGAGGCGACGTCGGGCCGGCTGGACGCCGTGGTCGCCAACCGACTCTCCCTGACCCGGGCCGACGCGCAGCGGGCCATCGCCGGCGGTCGGGTCCGGGTGGACGGCGCGCTTCGGCCGAAGTCGCATCGCCTTGCGGGCGGCGAGCGGGTGTCCGTGGACCTGGCCGGGATGGGCGACGTGCCGCCCGAAGGCCCGCCCGTCGAGGTCCGGTATCGCGATCCCTCCCTGCTGATCGTGAGCAAGCCGGCCGGCCTGCCAACCCACCCAACGGCGGGCCGGCTCACCGGGACGTTGGTCAACCGCCTCGTCGGGATGGGGCTCCCGCTGTCCTCGGCCGGGGGGCCGCTTCGTGCCGGCATCGTGCACCGTCTCGACGCCGGGACCTCGGGCCTGCTGATCGTGGCCTCCACCGATGAGGCCTACCTTGCGCTGACGGCAATGCTCCGGCGGCACGAGGTGGACCGCCGCTACCTGGCACTCGTCCGGGGGGTCGTGACGCACGACCGGTTCGCGGTGGAGGCCCCCCTGGGGCGGGTGGGGTCGCGGATCCGGGTACGGGCGGTGACCGGGAAGGAGGCCGAGACGCTCTTCGAGGTCCGCGACCGGTTCGATCGGGCCACCCTCCTGGAGGCCGCTCCCACGACGGGGCGGACCCACCAGATCCGGGTCCACCTGTCCGCGGTGGGCCATTCGGTCCTGGGCGATCGGACCTACGGCGGGGGAGGGGACGATGCGAAGCGCCTCGGGCTGACCCGGCCGTTCCTCCATTCATGGAGGCTCTCGTTCGAGCATCCGATCACCGGCGAGCGGATCGAGGTGGAGGACCCGCTGCCGCCGGACCTCATCCTGGCCCTCCGGCGGGTCGGGGGAGAGGGCTGACCCGCCGGATCATCTGCCCACCCGGGCAGGCTCCTTCAGGAACAGCGCGTGCTGCGTTCGCACCTCCTCCCGGGAAGCCAGGATGGCGTCCTCCACGTCGGGGGGGAGCGATCGGGACTCGATGAGGTCGGAGATCTTCTTCGGATCGACCGACCGGACCCGCTCCCAAAGCCCCAACGGCTCCAGGATGGCTCGGAGCCTGTCCTCGTCGGGAGCGGTCACGTGCTGGGGCCGGCGATCCACCGCTGCCCCGTCCGAGCCGAACAGCCGTCCGTAGGCGTGCTCGTCGCAGAACGCGTTGATCAGCGCGGTCAGCTCGTCGATGCGCCGGTACACCTGCCGGCCCTGGCGCTTGAGCGAGATCCACTCGTCCACGATCTCGCTCATCCGTGGCGCGGGATCGCCCTCCTGTTTCTCGTACTGGTGGCGGAACAGCGGACACAGGCGCTGGTAGTCGCACCAGTCGCACAGGGGGTTCTGGCGGGGCTCGAACTTGGCGGCCGCGATCCGTTCGGCCACGGTGGCGATGCGCCGCCTGAGGTCGTCCACGTCGGCGGCTGTTCGCGTGGTCGTCATGCGCTGGCCGGGCAAGAGGTAGTAGAGGGTCAGGCGTTCGGGCTCGATGCCCCATACCTCCTTGGCCGCCAGGTGATACATCGAGAGTTGCAGGTCGCGGTCGATGGCGGATTGCGGCGGAAGCCTGCGGCTGGTCTTGTAGTCGATGATCTCGTACCCGCTCCCGGGGATGCGATCCATCCGGTCGATCGTCCCGCTGATCTGGACCCCCTCCACATCGATCCGGAACCGGAACTCGAGGGCCGCAGGGATCCGGTAGCGCTCTGCGTTCTCCCGGTGGTACTGCTCGAGCACCTGGCGTCCGTGCTCGAGGTACATGTGCTCTTCGGACTCGGTGGTGAAGCCATCGCGCACCCAGACCATGTCGAGCATCTCGCGGAGCTCGGGGAGCGAGGGAGCCACCGGGACCGGCCGGCTGTGGAACCGGTGGAGCGCCTGATGCAGCGAGTCGCCGAAGGACAGGGCGGGCGACGAGGCCGTCGGGACCTTGTCCTCGTACTGGAATTTGAACTTGGCGGGGCAGGTCTCGTAGGTCGAGATGCTGCTGTACGAGAGCCTCAGGTCGACCACCTCGACGTTTGACAGCGGGTCTCGGGAGTATAGAGTTGGTGCGCGGCGAATTACAAGTCTGTAAGTTCTGAACAGCGAATGCACAGGTTGTCCACACGGCGCCCGGCCGTTCCGTCAACGAGGTGGCGAGGGGAGCATGGCGGCTCGTAGCTTCGTGCACCTGCACACCCATACCGAGTACTCGCTCCTCGACGGGGCATCGCGGATCGGCGCCCTGTTCGAGCAGGCGCGGGAGTTCCAGATGCCGGCTCTAGCGGTGACCGATCACGGGTCGATGTTCGGGGCGCTCGAGTTCTACGAGGCCGGTCGGGCGGCCGGGGTCAAGCCCATCCTGGGCGTCGAGGCCTACGTCGCGCCGGGCTCGCGGTTCGACCGCACGCCCGGTGAGAGCGAGGAGAAGTACCGGCACCTCACCATCCTGGCCCGCGACGACGCGGGTTATCGCAACCTTCTGCGACTGGTCACCGACGCCCACCTCGAGGGGTTCTACCACCGGCCCCGGATAGACAAGGAGCTGTTGGCGGAACGTTCCGGCGGCCTCATCGGACTGTCGGGATGCCTGGCCTCGGAGGTCGCCCGGCTGCTCGTCGGGGGCCAGGACGCGAAGGCCGCGGGGGTGGCGGCGTCCTACCGGGACCTGTTCGGGGAGGGGAACTTCTTCCTCGAAGTCCAGGACCACGGGCTGGCCGAGCAACGGACCGTGCTGCCGAAGCTGGTTGAGATGTCCCGAACAACGGGGATCCCGCTCGTCCCCACGAACGATCTGCACTACACGGTCCGGCAGGACGCAAAGCCCCACGACGTCCTGCTGTGCATCCAGCAGCAGAAGGTTCAGACCGACACGAACCGGCTGCGCTTCGACTCCGATCAGTTCTACATGAAGTCCGCCGAGGAGATGCGAGAGGTGTTCCAGGACCTCCCCGAGGCCTGCGACAACACCTTGCGCATCGCCGAGATGTGCGAGTTGGAGCTGTCGTACGGCGAACTCCACCTCCCGAGGTTCGAGCCCCCGGTCGGCATGGACCGCGACGCCTACCTCCGCCGGCTGGTCGACGAGGGCGCCAGGCAGCGCTACGGAGATCTGGGGCCGGATGTCCGGGCCCGGATCGACCACGAGCTCGACGTCATCACCAGGATGGGGTTCGCCGGGTACTTCCTGATCGTGTGGGATCTGATCCGGTTCGCCCGCGAGAACGGGATCCGGGTGGGGCCGGGCCGGGGCTCGGCGGCGGGCTCCGTCGTCTCGTACTCGCTCCGCATCACCGACCTGGACCCCCTCCGGTACGGGCTGATCTTCGAGCGGTTCCTGAACCCCGAGCGCAAACAGCTTCCCGACATCGACATGGACTTCGACGAGCGCCGGCGCGACGAGGTCATCCGGTACGTGGCAGAGAAGTACGGCTCCGATCACGTGGCCCAGATCATCACGTTCCAGACCATCAAGGGGAAGCAAGGGATCCGCGATGCCGCACGTGTGCTCGGATTCCCGGCTTCGGTCGGCGACCGTCTGTGCAAGATGTACCCCCCGGCCGTCCTGGGCCGCGAGCACCCGATCGACGTCGCCCTCGAGCACTCGCCGGAGCTCAAGGAGGCCTACGACAAGGAGCCGGAGGCCAAGGAGATCGTCGACACGGCCAAAGCGCTTGAGGGCCTTCGCCGGGAGGACTCCGTTCATGCGGCCGGGGTGGTGATCGGGGACGCCCCCCTCGTGAAATACCTCCCGCTCAAGCTTTCGAAGGACTCGCGCGACGATACCCGGCGCATCGTCACCCAGTTCGACATGCACGGGGTGGAGAAGCTCGGCCTGCTGAAGATGGACTTCCTGGGGCTTCGGACCCTCTCGGTCATCGAGGACACGCTGGCCCTCCTTCGGCGGACGGACGTCGAGCTCGACATCGACCACGTGCCACTCGACGACCAGGCCGCGTACGCGATGCTCCGCCGAGGCGACACCACGGGCGTCTTCCAGCTGGAGAGCCCGGGCATGCGACAGCTGATCCACTTGCTGCTGCCGGATCGGTTCGAGGACCTCATGGCGCTCGTCGCCCTGTACCGGCCGGGCCTGTTGTCGATGGGTCAGCACGCGGAGTACGCGGAGCGAAAGCACGGCCGCAAGCCGGTGACGTATCCCCATCCGGACCTCGAGGAGGTCCTGCAGAACACCTACGGGATCATCGTGTACCAGGAGCAGGTCATGCAGATCGCCAACCGCATGGCCGGCTACTCGATGGGTGAGGCCGACGGCCTGCGCAAGGCCATGGGGAAGAAGATCCGCGAACTGCTGGTCCCGCACCGCGAGACCTTCGTCCGCCAATGCGTGGAGCGAGGCTACCAGCGCCGGATCGCCGAGGACATCTTCGACCTGATCGTGCCGTTCGCCGATTACGGGTTCAACGCCTCGCACGCATGTGCATACGCGTATGTGGCGTACCAGACCGCCTACCTGAAGGCCCACCATCCCGTGGAGTACATGTCTGCCATCCTGACCAGCGTGAAGGACGACAAGGACAAGAAGCCCTTCTACCTGAACGCGTGCCGCCTGATGGGCCTGGAGGTCCTTCCCCCCGACGTGAACGAGTCCGAGCTGGACTTCGCCCCGGTCCCCGGCGGTGAGCCCAAGGTTCGATACGGGCTCTCGGCAGTGCGCAACGTGGGCTCGGGGGCCGTGGGCCAGATCATCGAGGCCCGGCGGTCCAGAGGTGGGTTCGGCTCCTTCGCCGTGTTCTGCCGCAAGGTCGATCCGGGCGTCCTGACGAAGAAGGTCCTGGAGAGTCTGGTCCTGGCGGGGGCGTTCGACTCGCTCGGCTACGCCCGCAAGGCCCTCCTGGAGGGACACGAGAAGGTGTCTGGACCCATCGCGGCAGAGCGCAAGGCCGAGGCCGCAGGCCAGTTCTCGCTGTTCGGGGGGGGAGAACGGGCGGCGCACGAGATCGACGAGTCGGTCCTTGACGGGGAGGAGTTCGACCGGCGAACACTCCTTCGCCTGGAGAAGGAGATGCTCGGCCAATTCGTCACCGACCACCCGCTCCTGTCGGTGAAGGATCGGCTGGCGGCCCAGACCGACATGGAGGTCGCCGAGGTGGTGAACCTGGGCGACGGGGATCTGGTCACCGTCGGTGGGATCGTGGCGTCGGTAGCCCGCCGGTACACGAGGAAGGGCGAACCGTACGCCCTGTTCCGGCTGGAGGACCTGGCGGGCGGCGTGTCGGTGGTGGCTTTCCCGGGGGTCTTCGAGCAGGTGCCGAACCTGGTGGAGACCGACGCCATCGTGCTGGTGAAGGGCCGCGTGGATCTCCGGGGCAGGGAGCTGCAGCTGCGGGCGGTGGAGATCCGGGAGCTCGACATGGGCCCGGACGGCCCGGTCCGTCGCACACTTGGGGTGATGATCGTCGACCTCGCCGCGGCCAGCTGCACCAATGCCCTCATCGCCAAGCTGAAGGACCTGTTCGGCGCCCATCCCGGATCGACCCCGGTTCTCGTCAGGTTCATCTCGTCCCAGGGCACCACGCCGATCGAGGTGGGAAGCGTGCGGGTGGACCCCGCGGCCGGATTGCTCTCGGAGTTGCGGCTGCTCCTCGGTCCGCAGGCTGCCCGGCTCGAGGACGAGCCATCTCCACGAGCCGAGCGGGCGGAGGTCGCCCCGGTAGGCTGACCGGCCGTGGGCTTCGAGGTCATCCCGGCCGTGGACGTCTTCGGTGGCCGCCTGGCTCGCCTGTCCGACGGAGTGGTGCTGTTCGTCGAGGCGTTCGGTGGCGACCCCATCGCGGCGGCACGGTCCTTCGCGGACGCGGGCGCTCGGTGGATCCACGTGGTAGACATGGATCTGGCCCTGGATGGCGAGTTCGGCAACCTCGAGGTCGTCGCCGGGATCGCGGACCTCGGCGTGTCGGTCCAGGCGAGCGGAGGGATCGCCGGCCTCACCGAGGTCGAGCGGGCCCTGGCTGCGGGCTCCGGTCGCGTTGTGCTCGGCTCCTCGGCGCTTTCCGACCGGCCGGCGACGGAGGCGCTGCTCGCCCGGCACCATGACGCGCTGGCCGTTGGGATCGAGGCCGATCGCGACACGATACGGACACGGGCCCGGCGAGAGGTCGTGCTGTCACTCCCCGAGACGATGGCCTGGCTGGCCGGTCTCGGCGTCCCGCGGTACATCCACACCAGCGTGGGCAGGGTGGGCGGCCTCGAGGGGCCCGACCTCGACGCGATCCGGGCACTCGTCCGGGTGACGGGGCGACCGGTGGTCGCTTCGGGAGGGATCCGGGGCCCCGAAGATCTCCGACGGATCGCCTCCGTCGGAGCCCAGGGTGCCATCATGGGGCGGGCGCTGTACGAGGGGCTCGACCTCCGTGACGCGCTCGAGGCGGTCTCCTGAGGGTGCGCCGCTACACTTTCCCGACCATGGGCTTCCTCACCGAGACGATGGACGGCGTTCGCCGCAGGCTGGAGCGACAGCCCATCGACGAGGCCGGGCTGATGGCCCTGGCCATCAGGATGCCGCCCCCCCGCCCGTTCGCGGCGCGCCTGTGGTCGGCGAAGGCGCCCGCAATCATCGCGGAGGTGAAACGATCCTCGCCGTCGGCCGGGCGGATCGGAGACGCGGATCCGGGAGCGCGCGCCCGCGCGTACGAGGAGGGGGGCGCGGCCGCCGTCTCGGTGCTCACCGAGCCCGTGCACTTCGACGGGTCGCTGGCCGACCTTCGCGCCGTTCACCACGCGACCACGATCCCGGTCCTTCGCAAGGACTTCCTGGTTCACCCGGCCCAGCTGATCGAGGCTCGCGTTGCCGGAGCCGACGCCGTGCTCCTCATCGCCGCCGCCCTCAGCGAGACCGAGCTGAAGGCCATGCTGAACGCGGCACAGGACCTCGAGCTCGGAGCGCTGGTCGAGGCCCATTCCGCAGAGGACCTCGCCAAGGCCCTGGGGATCGACGCCAAGGTGGTGGGGGTGAATGCGCGGGACCTCGAGAGCCTCGACGTGGACGAGGACCCGGCCCTGCTTCTCCTAGAGTCCGTGCCCAAGGATCGGATCGCCGTGTTCGAGAGCGGCATCTCGACCCGCGGGCAGGTAGAACGGGCGATGGAGGCCGGCGCCAAAGCCGTCCTGGTCGGTGAGGCCCTCATGCGGGCGGAGGACCCCGGCGCCAAGCTCCGCGAGCTGCGAGGTGTGGCATGAAGACCGCCGAAGCGACGGCGATGCCCAACGCACGGGGCCGATTCGGGCGGTTCGGGGGGCGATACGTCCCCGAAGTGCTGATCCCGGCCCTCGACGAGCTCGCCGCCGCCTGGGGCGAGCTTCGGGACGAACCGGCGTTCCGAGGTGAGCTCGACGCGCTGCTTCGCGATTTCGTGGGCAGGCCGTCGCCGTTGACCTTCGCCTCGAGACTGTCCGCCCGGCTGGGCTACCGCGTCTACCTGAAGCGCGAGGACCTCAACCACACCGGCGCGCACAAGATCAACAACACCCTCGGCCAGGTGCTGCTGGCCCGGCGGCTGGGGAAGGGCCGCATCATCGCGGAGACCGGCGCCGGGATGCACGGCGTGGCCACCGCAACGGCCTCCGCCCTATTCGGCCTTCCCTGCGTGGTGTACATGGGCGAGGAAGACACCGTCCGTCAGGCACCGAACGTCGCTCGGATGCAGCTCCTGGGGTCCGAGGTCGTGACCGTCACCTCCGGCAGCCGAACGCTGAAGGACGCGATGAACGAGGCTATGCGGGACTGGGCGGGGAGCGTGCGTGAGACCCATTACGTGATCGGCTCGGTGGCAGGGCCGCATCCGTTCCCCTCCCTGGTCCGCGACCTCCAGCGCGTGATCGGTGACGAAGCGAAGGCTCAGTTCAACGATGCCGAAGGCCGTGATCCCGACGCGGTCGTGGCGTGCGTGGGGGGCGGCAGCAACGCCATGGGCATCTTCGCGCCGTTCGTTGGTACCCTTGGGACCCGGCTGGTCGGCGTGGAGGCCGGCGGAAGGGGAGACGCTGCCGGCGAGCACTGCCGGTCCCTCACCCTCGGGGCGCCCGGTGTCCTCCATGGCTCGCTGTCCTACCTCCTGCAGGACGGCGACGGACAGGTGCTGGCCACGCACTCCATCTCCGCCGGCCTGGACTACCCGGGCGTCGGTCCAGAGCACTCCTATTTGAAAGAGGCCGGGCTCGCCTCGTACGTCTCAGCCTCCGACGTCGAGGCCCTCGAGGGGTTCCAAGCGCTCGGCCTGTTGGAGGGGATCCTTCCGGCATTGGAGCCGGCCCATGCCGTTGGGTGGCTGTTGAAGCGTCCGCTACCCGAGGGCTCGACCGTCCTCGTCAACCTGTCCGGCCGGGGCGACAAGGACCTGGAGACGGTGCGAAGTGCTCTCGGGGGACCCGCGGCAGACCGTCCCCGACGTGCCTGACCTGGAGCCCGCGCTCCGAGCCAGGAGGGACGGCGGGGGCCGGGCCTTCGTCCCCTACGTTACCGGCGGCCTGCGCAACGTTGACGCCGACCTCCTTCGAGGGCTGGAGGAGGCGGGGGCCGATGCGGTCGAGGTCGGCATCCCATTCTCCGACCCGGTCATGGACGGCGGGGTCATCCAGGAGGCATCGCGCCTGGCCCTGCAGGGAGGGACGAGGCCGGCCGACGTCCTGGCCACGGTGAAGGAGGCCGGACTGTCAGTCCCCGTGGCCGTGATGACGTACTTCAATCCCGTCCTTCGATACGGCCTGGGGGACTTCCTGGCGGACGCGGCGCAGGCAGGAGTATCCGGCGCGATCGTTCCCGACCTGCCGGTCGACGAGGCCGAGGACTGGATTCGCGCATGCTCCACGGCATCGGTGGCCCCGGTGTTCCTTGCGGCCCCGGGTTCCACCCCGGAGCGCCTGGCGACGATCGCGGCGTCCGCCGGAGGGTTCGTGTACTGCGTATCCACCTACGGCGTGACCGGTGAGCGCGAGCGCCTGGCGGGGACGGCAGAGGAGGTCGTACGGGCGCTCCGCCCGCTCACCAACCTCCCGTTGCTGGTGGGCGTGGGGATCGGCACCCCCGCGCAGGCCTCGGAGGCCTGTGCCTTCGCCGATGGGGTCATCGTGGGGAGCGCTCTGGTACGCCGGCTGGTGGACGGGGACCCGGACGGGGCCCTGGCGATCGCGGGGGAGTTCCGGGCGGCCATCGGGCCGGCCTAGGCAGACGCTCAGGCCGGGCGGGCCTCGGCATCCGTAGACGAAGGTGGGAGGCCGCGCTTTCCCTCCGAGGCGGGATGTGGTACGTAGCACCTGCTCGTGGAGGGGGAAAGGAGGACCGAGGGCTCGGGGACCTCGTTCGTTTCCGCTCAGGAGACAGGTACGAGAATGGTTCCGGTGCCGGCTCCGGTAGGGATCCCGGGCCGGCGAGGAGAGGGGGCTCGATGAGGAAACCACGTTGGTTCGCGTTCGTGACATTGCTGGGGGCGCTCACGCTGGTCGCCGGCGCTTGCGCGAGCGATAACGGCGGAGGGGGCGGCGGAGGCGGCGGAGGGGGGGTCGATTGCAATACCGTCGAGTTCGGCTGCGTGACGTATGGCCCCGGGGAGCCGATCCGGGTCGGCACGCTCCTCGCGATCTCCGGTGACGTCGCCACGCTGGGCAACGACAGCCTGGCCGGCGTCGAGCTCGCCGTCGACTACCTGGACGGGAAGTTCGACGCCACGCCCGGGCAGCTCGTGGGCCACGACGTCCAGATCGACAGCCAGGACGACCTGTGCGCGAAGGAGGGCGGCCAATCCGGCGGGACGAAGCTCGCCTCCGATCCCACGATCGCCTGGGTCGTCGGGACAAGCTGCTCGAGCTCCGCGTTCGGGGTAGCGGACAAGATCCTGGGCGACAAGGGGATCATCCTGATCTCCCCGTCGAACACCGCGGCCGGCCTCACCGACCCGGCCACCCACAACCCGTTCTACCTGCGGACCGCGCAGAACGACGCCATCCAGGCCAAGGTCGTGGCGGACTTCGTATACACGAAGTTGGGATTCAAGACCGCCGCGACAATCCACGACGAGAGCCCGTACGCGGCCGGCCTGACGAGCGGGTTCAAGACCTTCTTCGAGGGCCTGGGCGGCACGGTCACCGTCGAGGAGGCCATCCAGAGCACCGACCCTGATTTCAAGCCGTTGCTCATCAGTATTGCCCAGACCAAGCCGGAGCTGATCTACGCGCCGGACTTCAACCCGGCGTGCGCTCTGATCGCCAAGCAAATGCTGGAGGTCGCGGGGTTGAAGAGCGTGAAGTTCATGGGCTCGGACGGGTGCGCTGCCTCGACGTTCTTCGACCAGGCCGGGAGCGCGGCCAATGGGACGTACATGTCCTTCCCGCTCCCCAGTCCGGGCGGGACGACGAACGCGTTGCTCAAGGACTACAACAAGGCCTACAAGGACCAGTTCGGCGAAGCGACGGCGGCGTTCAACACGAACGCGTTCGACGCTTTCAACATCGTGGCCGAGGCCGTCAAGAAGGTGGCCATCGTGGGAGACGACGGGTCGTTGACCATCCCCCGTTTGGCGCTCAAGGACGCCGTCTACCAGACCAAGGTCTACCAAGGCCTCACCGGCACGCTGACCTGCATCTCCACCGGGGACTGCCAGTCCCAGGCGGCGGTCAACATCGGCGTCTTCCTGCTCCCCGACCTTCCCATCGAGGGCGGGAACCCGGACGCCAAGCCGATCTTCAGCGAGCAGCTGACGCTGACCGAGGCGCTCGGGACGTAGTCCCCGTCGAAGCGGGGCGGTTGTGGGTGAGCGCGTGAGCGCTCACCCACAACCCGCATCCAGGCGGAGTGGGCATGGCGCGAGGGACGACCCAGGTGGCGACCGAGGCCGAGGGGGCCGCGGTTGGGCGTGTGGCCAGGTTCCCCGTTCGCCAAGCCGTCCAGTGGGTGCTGGGCATCGGCATCCTGGTCGGCGCGGCCTATGCGGCGTACCGAACCCTCTCGCTGGGACTGTTCAGCGCCTCCGCCTGGCGGGACCTCGTGGTGTTCGGCGTGGCCCAAGGAGCGATCTACGCCCTGATCGCCCTGGGGTACACGATGGTCTACGGGATCCTTCGGATGATCAACTTCGCCCACGGCGAGGTGTTCATGTCGGGGGCCTTCGTTTCCTACTTCGTCGCCAGGACCCTGCAGAACAGCGGGTTCATGCAGTCCAGCCCGTACGTCTCGATCCTCATCCTCCTCGTGGCCGCAATGGCGGGATCCATCGGCGTCGCCGTCCTGCTCGAGCGGGTGGCCTACCGGCCGCTGCGCAACGCCCCTCGCCTGGTCCCGCTGATCACCGCTATCGGCGCGTCGCTGTTCCTCCAGAACACGGCGAGGGGATTCTTCGGCCCGCAGACGCGCGGCTACCCGGTTCCCGACATTCTCGGTGGGACGTGGACGATCCTGGGCGTCCCCATCCTGCGGACGCAGGCGATCGTCATCGTGGTGGCCATCGTGGCCATGATCGCGCTCAGCCTGTTCGTCTCACGGACCAAGACCGGAAAGTCGATGCGGGCGGTGGCGGAGGACAAGGACATCGCGAGCCTCATGGGGATCGACGTGGACCGCGTGGTGGTCACGACCTTCGTGATCGGCGGCATGCTGGCCGGCGTGGCCGCGGTCCTGTTCGCCATGGTGTTTCAGGTGGTCGGGCCGTTCATGGGGTTCGTTCCCGGCATCAAGGCGTTCACGGCGGCGGTGCTGGGGGGGATCGGGAGCATCGCTGGGGCTGCGCTCGGCGGCCTGATCCTGGGGCTCTTGGAGTCCGTGGGCCCGTCGCTGTTCCTCACGGGCCTGCACATCCCTGGGCCGAACCAGCTGAAGGACGTCATCGCCTTCGCCATCCTGGTCTTGGTGCTGATCTTCCGCCCGGGGGGCCTGCTCGGGACGGGCGAGGCGGAGAAAGTGTGAGGTGATGGACCGTTCCTTCACCCGGCGGGCGCTCCGGTTCGGGCTGCTCGGAGGGGTCATGGTCGTCTACCTCTCGCTGGTGGGCATGGTGGAGACGTTCAACACGATCAACCTGGTCGGGGGGGCCGTCACCCTGGGCCGGCTCCTCCTGGTGCTTCCGCCCTTCCTGGTCGCCTACATCCTGGTCCGCCCCCGGGTCAACGCCGGGGTCACCATCACCCCCTCGGCGGTCGGCGCGGTCTTGGGGGGAGCTCTGGCGGGACTGGCGGCCGGGATCTTGACCGGTGCCGGCATCCTGATCGCCAACGCGCTCCCGGAACAGCTCTCCGCTCGAAACGTGTTCGTGGCGGTGACCCCGTCGCTCCTCTCGGTGCTGACCTTCGGCCACCCGATCGGTTTCGGCGTGATTCTCCTGGCGGTGATGACGACGGCGGCTGGAGCACTCGGCGGTGGCCTGGGGGTCGTGGCATGGCGTGTGCGACGGCCCGTGGTGCTGGGACTCACCGTCGGTCTGCTCCTGGCCATGCTCCAGGACCTGTTTCGGGTATCCCTCACCCAACTCGGCCTGGCCACTGGATGGTTGTACAGCCCGAGGTTCGGTGGCCTCACGTACCTCGGGGCCGTGGTCGTCTTCGCCGTCCCCGCCGCGGCTTCCGCGTACTGGCTGTCGGAGGGTCGCACGGTGCGTGAACGGTTGCAGGCCATCCCCGAGGAGGGCCAGAAGCCGGTCCGCATCATGATGATCGTGGCGATCGCGATCCTGTTGATCGCGCTGCCCTACCTACTGGGCTCGTTCCTCTCTGCGGTGCTCGGGCGGGTAGGTCTGTTCATCCTCATGGGCCTGGGCCTGAACATCGTCGTCGGCTACGCCGGACTGCTGGACCTGGGGTACGTTGCGTTCTTCGCCGTGGGCGCATACACGACCGGTGTCCTCACCGCGGCGGCGAACTCGGGATCGTCGATCCACGTGGGGATGGGCCTCTTCGAGGCCTTGCCGATCGTCATCGTGATCGCCGCGTTCACGGGCCTGCTCATCGGGGGGCCGGTCCTGCGGCTCCGCGGCGATTATCTGGCCATCGTGACCCTCGGCTTCGGCGAGATCGCCAGGGTGCTCGTGACCTCGGACTGGCTGAAGCCGGCTCTGGGCGGCGCGCAGGGCCTGATCGCCATCCCGGCACCGTCGTTCTTCGGCGTCGACCTCCGGGATCCCCAGCCCTTCTATTACCTCGCGCTGGGGTTCTGTGTGGTCGCGGCGTTCGTCTCGTATCGGCTGGCCAACTCGCGGGTGGGCCGGGCCTGGGTAGCCATGCGCGAGGACGAGCAGATCGCCGAGGTCATGGGGATCAGCACGGTCCGATACAAGCTCCTGGCCTTCGCCACCGGGGCGGCCGTGGGGAGCATGTCCGGCGCCCTGTTCGCCGTGCAGATCGGCTCGCTCGCTCCAACGAGCTTCAACATCCTGGTGTCGATCCAGGCGCTGGCCATCATCATCCTCGGCGGGATGGGGAGCATCCCCGGGGTTATCGTGGGGGGCCTGTTCCTCGTGGGTATCCCCGGGTTCCTGACGGAGTTCGAGCAGTTCCAGCTGCTGATCTATGGCGCCGTGCTCATCGCGATCATGCTGTACCGCCCGGAGGGCCTGATCCCCAACGTCCGCCGGACCCGCGAGCTCCACGAGGAGGAGATCCTCCAGGACGCGTGGGGCGGGGGCGTCCCGGAGGCCCGGCCGTCCACGATCTCTTGGGAGGAGACCCCCACGTGAGCGCGTTGCTCGAGGTCGGCGGGGTCACGAAGCGGTTCGGCGGATTGGCCGCGTTGGACGGGTTGAACCTCCAGGTGGAGCTGGGCGAGATCGTCAGCGTGATCGGTCCGAACGGGGCGGGCAAGACGACGCTGTTCAACACCATCACCGGCCTGTACGGGCCCGACAACGGCGACGTGCGGTTCGAGGGGCAGAGCATCGTGGCGCTGAAGCCCTCGCAGATCACCCGGCTCGGCATCTCCCGGACGTTCCAGACCGTCCACCTGTTCTCGAACATGACCGTGCTGGAGAACGCCATGGTCGGCCAGCACTGCCGGGGCCGGGCCGGGCTGTTCGCCAGCGTGCTCCGCCTCCCGGGGCAGCGGAAAGAGGAGCAGCGGGTTCGGGAGCGGGCGGCCGAAGCCCTCTCGTTCTTCGGGACCCGGCTGTCCGGCTACCGACAGGACCAGCTGGCGTTGGTGCTCTCCTACGCGAACCGCCGACGGCTGGAGATCTCCCGGGCCCTGGCCACCGAACCCAAGCTCCTGCTCCTCGACGAGCCGACGGCCGGGATGAACCCGAAGGAGACGCTCGAGCTGACGGACCAGATCTGGCGCCTGCGGAAGGACCGCGGCCTCACCATCCTGGTGATCGAACATGACATGCGCGTGGTGAAGGGGGTGTCCGACCGCGTGGTGGCGCTCGACTACGGGAAGAAGATCGCGGAGGGCACATACGAGGAGGTCGCCCACAACGAACGCGTCATCGAGGCCTACCTGGGCAGGAAGGCGGCGGCCGGGTGAGCGCCGGCGTGGGCGAGCCCGGCACGCCGAAGGCGGACACCCGGGGCGACGGGCAGGGTGCGGGAGGTCGCCGGGCCATCCTCGAGATGCGGGACGTGAGCACCCACTACGGGTTGATCTCCGTGCTTCGCCATGTAAACGTCGAGATCTTCCCGGGCGAGATCGCCTGCTTGCTCGGAGGAAACGCCAGCGGCAAAACCACCACGTTGAAGACCATCCTCGGTTTCGTGAAGCCAAGCGAGGGAGAGGTACTGCTGGACGACGAGGTGGTGAGCGGCTTGGACACGACCGAGGTGGTCCGTCGAGGGATCTCGATGGTCCCGGAGAACCGCCGGCTGTTCGCCAACATGACCGTCAAGGAGAACCTGGAGCTCGGCGCGTACCAGCGTCGCGATCGCAAGGCCATCGCCAAGGACATGGACGAGGTCCTGCAGACCTTCCCCCGGCTCCGCGAGCGCCTGTCGCAGAAGGCCGGGACCCTGTCGGGTGGAGAGCAACAGATGGTGGCCATGGGCCGGGCCCTCATGGCCAAGCCAAAGGTGTTGCTGATGGACGAGCCATCAATGGGCCTGGCGCCCGTCCTCGTGGACCAGGTGTTCAAGATCATCAAGGACATCAACGAGCTGGGAACGACGATCTTCGTCGTGGAGCAGAACGCGAACATGGCACTGTCGATCGCCGACCGCGGATACGTGTTGCAGACGGGCCAGGTCGTGCTGGCCGACACCGCCGAGAGCCTGCTGAACAACCCCCTGATGCGGGAGGCGTACCTGGGGGAGCTGTGAGCGAGTTCCCCTTCATCGACGCCGACCGGCTGGGGAGATTGCTCTCCATGGAGGCCGCGATCGATGCCCTCGAGGCGGCGTTCGGCTCGGATGCGCTCCCGGCCGCACCACTCCGGACCCACATCGAAACGGGGGCGGGCTCGCTCGTGGCGATGCCGGCCACCGGGCCCCTGGGGACTGGGGTCAAGCTCCTCACGGTCACCCCGGGGAACGCCGAGGTGGGGCGGCCGCTCATCCAGGGGCTGTACGTCCTGTTCTCGGTTGGGACCCAGGAACCCGAAGCGGCCATCGACGGCGAGGCCATCACGGCCCTTCGCACCGGTGCGGTCTCCGGTCTGGCCACGCGGTATCTGGCGCGCGACCAAGCGGCCCACCTGGTGATCTTCGGGGCGGGGACGCAAGCCCGCGCGCATCTGGACGCCATGCTCGCCGTTCGCCCGATTGACCGTGTGACCTTCGTGTCGAGGACGGCGGGCCGGGCGGAGGCGCTGGCCGGCTCGGCGAGGGAGATGGGCGTGACATCGGAGGTTGCCGGGCCGGACGCAGTCAGGGCTGCCGATATCGTCTGCACCTGCACCACGAGTCCCACACCGGTGTTCGAAGGATCGCTCCTGTCCGCGGGGTCCCACGTCAACGCGATCGGTGCCTACACGCCGCAGACCCGCGAGCTCGATGACGAAACGATTCGCCGGGGACGAGTGGTGGTGGAGACCAGGGAGGTGGCCCTGGCCGAGGCCGGTGACCTCCTGATCCCGCTCGGGGCGGGATCCATCGGTCCGGACCACGTGGTCGCCGACCTCTCGGAGGTCGTGCGCGGCGTGACGGTTCGTCGAAGCCCCGAGGACGTCACCGTGTTCAAGTCCGTCGGCGTGGCCTTCGAGGACCTCGTGGTGGCGCGAGCCGCCGTGGACCGGCTGGGCGCATGACCGAGACCGCGGACGTGGTGGTGGTGGGCGGGGGCGTGGTCGGGGCCAGCACCGCATACCACCTGGCCGCCGCCGGGGCCGGTCGCGTGCTACTGCTGGAGCGGGAGGACGCCCTGGGAACGGGCTCCACCGGGGCCTGCGCCGGTGGCTTCCGGCACCAGTTCTCGAGCGAGGTCAACATTCGGCTCTCCTTGGCGAGCGTCCCGATGATCCTGTCGTTCCGGGAGACGCACGGCGTCCCGCTCGACGTCCACCAGGACGGCTACCTGTTCCTCGTCCGGAGCGAGACGTCGTGGCGGTCGTTCGTGGCCGCAGCCGAGCTCCAACGCGGGCTCGGAGTCGACGCCCGGCTGCTTCAGCCGGAGGAGGCGGGAGCACTCGCTCCGGGCCTCGGCCTGGACGGGATGATCGGTGCGACGTTCTGCCCGGACGACGGGATCGCCGATCCCTCAGGGCTGACGGCCGGGTACGCCACGATCGCGCGAGGTGCCGGCGCCGAGCTGCGGACCGGCGTCGAAGTGCGCGCCGTCCTCACAGACGGAGCGCGGGTCACCGGGGTCGAGACCAGCGAGGGTCCGATCTGGACCGACGTGGTCGTCGACGCGGCGGGGCCGTGGGCCGGCCTCCTGGCGAAGACATGTGGGGTGGTGCTGCCTCTGGAGCCGGTACCCCGCAACGTCGTGGTGACGGGGCCCTTCCCGGGAGCCCCCGACCGCAAGACGCTGGTGGTCGACGCCGACACCACTTTCTACTTCCATCGCGAGGGTCCCGGTGTCCTGATGGGGATGGGCAGCCCCACCGAGCGAGCGTCGTTCGACACGACGGTCGACGAGGCGCTGGTGGCGAACGAGCTGGTCCCGACCGCCGTCCGGGTCTTCCCCCCGCTCGAGCGGGCAGGGATCGCCCGCATGTGGGCAGGGCTCTACGAGATGACTCCCGACCGACACCCGATCATCGGGCCGGTGACGGATCCCGCCGGCTTGTACCTGGCCTGTGGGTTCAGCGGGCACGGGTTCCAGCACGCGCCGATCGTGGGGAAGCTCCTGGCCGAGATGATCGTGCAAGGCCAAGCGATGACGGTTGACGTCTCCGGCCTCTCGCTCGAGCGATTCCAGCGAGGCGACCTCGTCCGGGAGGCTCACGTCGTCTAGTTGTGCCGGGGGAGGGATTCGAACCCTCACGGGCCGAAGCCCAGCGCCTTTTGAGGGCGCCGAGTCTACCTGGTTTCTCCACCCCGGCCGATCCAAGTCTATCCGAGCGGGCGGCTGGTTCAGGACTTGGGACCGATGACTCGGTCGAGCTTTGTGACGTCGGGACGACGCGCGACCGAGATAGCATTCCACCGCATCCTTCGGAACGCCACGCCGTACGTCTCGCAAGCATCGCAGAAGATCTTCAGGATGTCCGATGACGTGTTCGTGAAGATGTACCTCGGATATTCGCCTCCATTGACGCGGTTCAATGACCGGCACCCATCAGAATGGATCAGGCCGCGCAAGAAACACGGGGCCTGTCTGTCAGTGATCATCTTCTGCCAAGGAGCGAGCTCGATCCGCCGTAGATGCTTTCGCCCCGGTCCGTGCTGCGGGAAGACGCATGGCCAGTGCTGCCAATACGACGAGATCTCGACGCACCCTGCCCTCTGCAGGACTCCCACTTTTCCAGTCCGATGCATGGCACCGATGGTCCTTTTGGCTTCCTGGATGATGGACGGGTATCGAACATCGAGAACCAATCGCAGGCGCAGGGCGCGCGGCAGTTCGGAGATACAGCCGTCACCGAGGTATAGACCCAGGAGATAGGCATAGGCAGACTCGTCAGAGATGGAACCGCCGCATCGTGGGCAGTCAAGCGCTGCGGTTCTCTGACGCAAGCCGGGACGCCCTTTGCGTCGCCAGTCGCGGACCGTCGATCTCGGGATCCCGGTCAACGCGCCGATCCGCTCATCGCCGAATCCATCGCGGATCAGCAATGAGACATGATCGAACTGATGGCCAGGGCGCGTTTCGTACTCCAATCTCGAGACTTCGGGAGAGCCTAGCGAAAGGGGCTGACACTGAGGTCGGGTGTCATCGGCCCAGGGCGTGCACGCCATACACTCGAAGGACACCATGCGCAGATTCACAATCTTGCCGGCTTCCGCCAGGGCACGAAGGCTCGCTTTCCTCATTGGCCTGATGCTGATCGCCCTCGCGAGTTGCACGAGCGGCGAGCCCGGCCTTCCCGGAGCTTCCACTTCGGTGCCACCCTTCCCGGTGCAGCTGAAGGTGGCGTTCCTCGAGGACCTCTCGTCGGATGAAGCGGCCGCGCGGTCGGCACCCGCGTTCCAGGGAGCGAGGCTCGCGTTCGACACGGCCGCGCTCGGACATGGCCTCCCCGTCTCCGTCGAGCTGACCGGTGTGGACACCGGCGGTGAAGCCGCGACGGCGGCGGCCGCGGCCCGGGAGATCGTGGCGGACCCGGCCTTCGTGGGGGCCATCGCAGCCCCTTCCATGACCGGGCGGGAGCAGTCGGCGGCCGGGAACGTTCTCGACGGCGCGGGCGTGCCCACGCTCACGCTGTCGCCCCTCGGCCCGAACCTGTCGAAGCGCGGATGGACGACCTGGCGACGAACCGTGGCGGACGTGACGATGGAAGGACGCGCCATCGCGGCGTTCGTCGACTCGGTCCCGTCGCTGCGACGGGGCGCCTGCGTGCTCGGAGACGGGAGTTCGGGGTCAAGGGCCCTCCTGGGAGCGGTCGCCGCCTCCACCACCTCCGAGGTGGTGCTTCGCTGGCACACCGCGGCGACAGAGCCGGGCTCGCTCCGTATCGCGCCTGCCGTTTCGAGAGCGCGGTGCGGCGTCGTCGTGTGGGGAGGGTCCTCGACCACCGGGGCGCTCGTTCGTCGGGCCCTCCATCGAGCGGGCGGCCGAAGGATCTCCTTCGTGGGGGGCGACGCAATGAAAGACCCGGCGTACCTGGCCGTTTCCGGCCGGGCCGGCTTGGGGACCGTGGCGGCGTGTCCCTGCGCGGACCTATCCACCGCAACCGAACTCGCGTCCCAGCGGTTCATCCAGGACTACCAGGCCGACTTCGGGGTGCCTCCGGGGGCCTTCGCCGCCGAGGCCTGGGACACGGCCGGGATGTTCGTGCGGGCCATCCGGGCCGGAGCGGCGTCCGGCGCGGAGGTCCTGGCGTTCCTGTCGGAGAGGGAGACGTACCGGGGCCTGGCCGGCACCTACATGTTCCGGCCTGACGGCGAGTTGACCCGGTCGTCCGCGCGAGTCCGTCTGTACCGGGACGAGGGAGGACGGTGGATCCCCCTCCGGACACCGCCACGCACGCCCGGTGAGGCCCGGCGCGCCGCTTGCGCGTGCCCGGGAGAAGCGAAACGATAGCCCTTTCGACCATAATGGGCCGTGTGACCCGGGTGCGACCCGGGCACACAGCTCGGGCGAGTAAGGAGGGGACCTTGAGGAGTCGCCTGATCGGAATCGTGGCCGCGCTGGCCGTCTTCGGGCTGATCGTAGCGGCGTGCGCCAGCAAGGAGACGCCCTCTGGAGGGGGGAGCGGGACCCCGGGAATCACGACGATCAAGGGGTCGGGGATCTTGACGGTCGGCTCATGCCTCGACTACAAGCCATTCGAGACGGTGAAGCCGGGGAGCGAGGAGCCGACCGGCTTCGACGTCGAGCTGACGAACGCCATCGCCGCCAAGCTCGATCTCAAGGTCGAATGGGTGAAGGCCAACTTCAACACCATCTTCACCCAGGTGAACCAAGGCAAGTTCGACATGGTCGCCGCCGCAGTGACCGCCACCGGATCCGTCGGCAAGAAGCGGGCCCAGACCGTGGACTTCTCCGACTTCTACTACAACTCGGAGCAGGGCTTCACCGTGAACACGCAGCAGACCCCGGACGTCAAATCCGTCGACGACCTGACGTCGGGGGATGTCGTCGGGGTTCAGGCTGGCACCACCGGTGAGCAGTGGGCCAAAGACAACCTGGCCCCCAAGGGCATCCAGATCAAGAGCTACCCGGCAGCGCCTCAGGCGTTCACGGACCTCGAAGCCGGGAACGTCGTCGGCGTCGTAAACGATGCACCGTCGTCGGCGGCCGAGATCGAGACGCGCCCCAGCCTCGAGATGGTCCAGCAGATCGACACCAACGAGAAATACGCCTTCGCATTCGCCAAGGGATCCACGGCGTTGGTGCAGGCTTGGAACGATGGGCTCCAAGAGGTGATCGCGGACGGGACGTACGCGACGATCTTCACGAAGTACTTCCCCGGCGTCCCGGTGCCGGCGGAGTTCCAGCCCGCGTGAATCGAGGTCGGAGGATGGGCCCCCGTCGCAGGCGACGGGGGCCCATCCCGCCCCGTGAAGGGGAGGTCCGATGAGCGCAGCCGTCACAGGGACCGTCGAGGAGGCACTAGAGACCGCTCCCGACGTCCGGGGCCCCACGGCACCGTGGCCGGTATCGATCTTCGTCGCCGGCTGCACCGCCATCGCCCTCGCCATTGGCGGAACCCTCGCCCTGCAGATCGCGTGGGCGGTCGGGGGCGGGTCTATCACGCCCGAGTGCCAAGCGGCCGGACTGAAGTTGAACGAGGCGCTTGGTGCACGAGGCGTCTGCAACATCGTCACCGCGCTTGGGTCGCAGGCGGAAACGACCGTTCTCGCCTTGGCGATCGCCCTGGGCGGCGCGGCCGTGGTGGCCGGCTGGGGCACCTACAAGCGATTGGACACGCGCCGTAAACGGGAACATGCGATCGCCGGAGCGGTCCTGGGGGTTCAGGCGGTACTCGTTGCCCTCTTCGTCCTCTGGTTCCGTTCCGGGGACCTGTTGTTCCCCTTCGTTCGCAACGTCCTCAACTTCACATACTTGAAGGGAACGTTCCACCTGTTCCTCGAGGCCGCCGGCCGGACCCTGTACATGGCGTTCCTCGGCGAGGCCGGTGGAATCGCGATCGGCTTGATCCTCGCCCTGTTCACACTGTCGAGACGGAGGGTCGTTCGGGCTCCCGCGCGCGCCTACATCAACTTCTTCCGTGGAACTCCGTTGATCTGGCAGCTCTCGTTCTTCTACGCAGTGTTCACCTTCGGTTTCAATCTCAACATCGGTACGGTCTTCACGGCGATCCTGGTCTTCGCGCTGAACATGGGCGCCTACTCGGCGGAGGTGTTCCGGGCGGGGCTCCAGTCGATCGAACGCGGGCAGATCGAGGCCGCCAGATCCCTGGGCATGTCCTATGCCCAAGCCATGCGGTACGCGATCGTCCCCCAAGCGGTCCGGCGTGTGATCCCGCCACTCTTGAATGAGTTCGTCATCCTGATCAAGGACACGTCGCTCATCTTCGTCCTCGGTGTCATCTTGGGGCAGGAGGAGCTGTTCGGTATTGGGCAGGAAGGGTATTCGGACACGTTCAACGCCACGTACTTCGTGGGCACTGCACTCGGATACCTGGCGGTCACGCTGCCGCTGATCGGCATCGTGAACGCTGCCGAGCGCAAACTCCGGAGCGGGCTCGTGGGCATCGCGGGAGCGGCCTGAATTGGATGCCGACGACAAGGTGGTCGTTCGCCTGGAGGGTATCCACAAGTGGTTCGGGGAACATCACGTCCTCAAGGGCATCGACCTCGAGCTCGACGCGGGCGAGGTCCAGGTCGTCGTCGGACCGTCCGGTTCGGGGAAATCCACACTGCTCCGATGCGTGAACATGCTGGAGATCCCGAGCAAGGGCCACGTGTGGTTCGAGGGGCACGACATCACGGACTGTCGGACTGACCTGAACCGGGTGCGAACCCGCATGGGGATCGTGTTTCAGGCCTTCAACCTATTTCCGCACATGACCGCCCTTCGCAACATCACCGTTGCGCTGCAGAAAGTGCTCAGGGTGGATGCCACGGAGGCGAAGGAGCGGGCCATGGAGCAGCTCACGCGGGTGGGCCTGGCCGGGAAGGCCGACGCCTACCCCGGCGCGTTGTCCGGCGGGCAACAGCAGCGGGTGGCCATCGCGCGAGCGCTGGCCATGCGACCGACGCTGATGCTCTTCGACGAGGTGACCTCGGCCCTGGACCCGGAGCTCGTTGGCGAGGTGCTGGACGTCATGAGGCAACTCGCCGAGGAGGGGATGACCATGATGGTGGTGACCCACGAGATGGGGTTCGCCCGCGAGGTTGGGACCTGGTTGATCTTCACCGACGGCGGGATGGTCGTGGAGCGGGGCAATCCCACGGAGGTCTTCGCCAACCCCCAGACCGAACGGCTGCAACAATTCCTGGCCAAAGTGTTGTGAGGCTCGGGTGAAGTCGGTCCGGGCCCGGGGGATCCTGGCCGTGGCCGCCGTGGCCGTGGTGGTCCTCGCACCCACGGTGTGGAGCAAGACAGCCCGTCCCGCCTACGTGGTAACGGCCATCGACTACCACTTCCACGACGCGCACCCCACCACCCCCATCGGCCCGGGCCGGGACCTCGTCGTCCAGAACGACGGGCGGAACGTCCACAATGTCACGATCCCCGGGACGACCTACTCCCAGGATGTGGCGCCCGGCCGACGGTTGGTGATCCGCGACATCGCCGCGTTCCTGGGGGGGCCGGGGGAGTATCCGTTCTTCTGCCGGTTCCATCAGTCGCTGGGGATGACCGGGGTGATCGTCATCGCTCGATGACCAGAGAGCGGCCGGCGACCGGATCAGGGGACCGGAGGACAAAGACGGGCCGAGGAACCTTTGGAGCCGCTCACGCCTTCCCCATACGCGAGCGTTGTCTACTCGGTTCCTCGACCCGTCAAATGCTGGCCCCAAGCGACCCGGATCCCCGGTCGACCGGCCGCCGCCCGGAAGCAAGTTTTCCTTAGGAACTCGCGCCCCTTCGGAAAGTCTCTCTCCCGGAGGCACCTTCCGGCCTCCCGGTCCCTGCGACCGCTCGGGACCGGAGCGAAATCTAGCGAGGCGCCTGTGACCTGTCAACGCGAAACGCCTACTTGCGCTGCAAGGGATTCGGAACAACCACGCTGGTAGCGACCCGGTTCGCTCCATGGAAGAAAGAGTGACAACGATCGACGATCCGTCGTGACGCGGAGTGACGACCGATCAGGCGCCCGCCGCGATCAGGACGAGTTCGGTGCCGAGTCCCAACACGAATCCGGCGAACACGCCCCACAACGTGATCTCCCAGGACAACCGACGACCGGCGCTGAACAACTCCCCGACGACGTAGAGGATGGCACCGGCGGCCAGCGCGAGGAACGCAACGAACACCAGATCCGAGTGGAACATCGTCCCCACGACCGTCCCCAGGAACGTCGGCCCGCCACCGACGACGCCGGCCAGGAGCAGCCAGCCCCACGAAGCCCGCTCGCCGGCGGCGGCCAGCGGACCCACGATGCCGAACCCCTCGGTGCCGTTGTGCAGGGCGAAACCGATCACCAGCAGGAGGGCCAGCGACACCTCGCCGGCCGTCGCGGCCTGGCCGATGGCCAGTCCCTCCGAGAAGTTGTGGAGCCCGATCCCGATGGCGATCGACATGCCGACCCGAAGGGCCTCCCCCCGCACGTCGGCCTCGGCCAAGGCCATGGCGCCCGGCCCGACGCTCGCGCCGGGCCGCCGGCGCCAAGCCCGCCCGACATGGAGGAGGCCGAGGAGTCCCACCCCGAATCCGGCCCCGTACAGGAGCCCGACGGCCGCCAGGTGGGCCCACGCCCCCCGGTTGACGGCATCCTCCAAGGGTTCGGTGGCGTGCTCGAGGATGTCGAACAGCAGGAAGATCAAGATGCCCGCCGAGACCCCGTTGAGGAAGGTCTTCAGCGCCCTGCTCTGGTGCCGCACTCGGCCCATCGGGAGTCCGACGAAGATGGTGAACCCGGCCACCGCTCCCAGGATGACCGTCTGCAGCGTGCTCACGTCCTCGAGATCTCCTTGCTCCTCGGGCCCGAAAAACCGGCCGAATCCTACTGGGCCAGTCGGATTCTACTCAGTCTCATCGATGCCGAAGAGCGTGCCTCGATCGGCGGGGGGGCCGTCGGAGGCCGCGTCTACAATCCCCTCGGTGGCCAGCAGCGTGAGCGATCCCCCCAAGCGATTCTTCCTCCTGGACGGGCACAGCCTCTCGTACCGGGCCTTCTTCGCCCTGCCGCAATCCCTGACCACCAGCACCGGGCAGGTGACGAACGCCGTCTAAGGCTTCACCTCGATGCTCATCAAGCTCCTGGCCGAGGAGCGTCCCGACCTGATCGCGGTGGCCTTCGACATCGGGGCTCCAACAGTCCGGCTCGAGAAGTACGCCGAGTACAAGGCAGGCCGGCCCGAGGCCCCCGATGAGTTCCGCCAGCAGCTCGGGCTGATCGTCGAGGTCCTGGAGACCCTCCGGGTGCCGGTGATCGGGGTGGGGGGGCACGAGGCCGACGACGTCATCGCCACCCTTGCGGTCCAGGCGGCGGAGGCCGGGATCGAGGTCGTCATCGTCACCGCCGACCGCGACTTCTTCCAGGTGGTCCGGCCGGGGATCAAGGTCATGTTCAACCGTCGGGGAATCTCCGACATCGCCCTGTACGACGAGCGTGCGGTCCAAGACCGGTTCGGCCTGTCACCTGAGCGGTATCTGGATTACGTGGCACTCAAGGGCGACACATCGGACAACATCCCCGGCGTCCCGGGCGTGGGGGAGAAGACCGCATCGAAGCTGGTCCAGGATTTCGGCTCGGTGGAGGATCTCCTGGCTCGTTCCTCGGAGCTCAAGGGGAAGCTCCGGACCTCCATCGAGGAGGCTGGGGATCAGCTCCTGTTGAACAAGGATCTGGCCCGGCTCAATACCGACCTGAAGCTGGACCTCAGCCCGGACGAAAGCGTGATGGGCGAGTGGGACATGGACGCGGTGCACCGCCTGTTCACCTCGCTCGAGTTCCGAACGCTTCTCGAACGGCTTGAGGACGTGGGCCGCGGCCCCAAGCCCGCGGCCGACCTGGCGGACCTCGATCTGCGGGAGACCTCGGCCCAGGAGGTCGGCTCCCTCATCGCGGACCTGGGGCCGAAAGCCGTTCGCCTTGATCTCGAGGGACGATCGATCCGGGGCGTGGCCGTATCGCTCGGCGGCGGGCAGGCCGCCTACGCGTTCCTGGAAACGCTCGACCCGGTTGCCCGCGGCCTGTCGGACGCGTCGGCGCTGAAGTGGACGCACGATGCCAAGGACACGGAGGCGGCCGTCATCGCCTCCGGGCGCACGGTCGCCGGCGTGGCGTTCGACACCATCCTTGCGGCGCACTTGCTCGATCCGGCCGGCACGACCTTCGACCTGAGCGCCCTTTCCCAGCAGTACCTGGGGTCGGACCCCTTGGCCGGGATGCAGGGGGAGGCCGAGGGTGAGTTGTTCGGCCAGTCCTGGCGGGTGGTCGCGGCCGAGGCCGCCGCGGTGGCCCTCCTGGCCCCGGCCCTGGCAGAGCGGATCGATCGGGCCGGGCTGCGCCGGCTGCTCGACGAGGTGGAGATGCCGCTGTCTTCCATCCTCGCCCGGATGCAGGCCCGCGGAGTGGCCCTCGACGTCGAGTACTTGAATGGCATGGCGAAGGACGTCCGAGACCGCATGGCCACGTTGCAGGCCGAGATCTACCGGCTCGCGGGAGAGGAGTTCAATCTGAACTCACCACCCCAACTCCGGGCCATCCTGTACGACAAGCTCGGTTTGTCGCCGGGCAAACGCACGCCGAAGGGGCAGCTCTCCACCGACGCCTCGGTCCTGGAGAAGCTTCGCGATCAGCACCCCATCGTGGATGCGCTCCTCTCGTGGAGAGAGCTCGACAAGCTGAACTCGACGTACCTGGAGGCTCTGCCCCGGCAGGTGGATCCGGCGGACGGCCGCGTGCATACCACGTTCAATCAGACCGGCGCGACCACCGGACGGCTCTCCTCGTCGAACCCCAACCTCCAGAACATCCCGGTCCGAGGGGAGCTGGGGCGGCAGATCCGCAGAGCGTTCATCCCGGGCTCGGGGGACCAGCTCCTGCTGGTGGCCGACTACTCGCAGATCGAGCTCCGGATCCTGGCCCATCTGTCCGCCGACGAGGGCCTGAAATCGGCATTCGCCCAGGGGCGCGACATCCACGCCGCCACGGCCGCCCGCGTGTTCGGGTTCCCCGAGGAAAAGGTGGACGCGTCGCTCCGCAACCGGGCCAAGATGGTGAACTACGGACTGGCCTACGGGATGAGTGCGTTCGGCCTGGCCCAGCGCCTGGACATCGCCCCCGACGAGGCTCAGGAGATCCTTGACGCGTACTTCGAGTCGTTCCCCCAGATCCGGGATTACCTCGACCGGCAGGTGGCCAGGGCAGCGGCAGAGGGCTTCACCGAGACCATGTTGGGACGGCGCCGGTACATCCCCGAGCTCCAGGCGTCCAACCCTCGCGTGCGGGATCTGGGCCGGCGGATGGCCCTGAACGCGCCGATCCAGGGGAGCGCGGCCGACGTGTTCAAGCTCGGGATGATCAGGGTGGACCGGGCGATCCGGGCCTCGTCCCTCCAGATCCATATGCTCCTCACCGTGCACGACGAGCTGGTCTTCGAGGTGGTGGCGGTTCAGGTGGAGGAGGCCGCTGCGCTGGTGAAGAACGAGATGGAACAGGCCCACGAGTTGTCCGTGCCCCTCCGGGCGGATATCGGTTGGGGCCGGAACTGGGCCGAAGCGGCGCCGGCCGGTCACTGACGCCGCGTCGCCGGCCACAGATGCCGCGACCCGTTGACGGGCGTTTGCCCAGGTAGCTACCATTCCCGGGCCGCGAGGCGCGTCCGCATCACCGCAATCCACCCCGCCGCAGGTGGGCACGTCGCGCGCACGAAGGAGGAGATGGTTCACATCGAGACGAGCGAAGCCAAGGCCGCGCCCGAGCGCGACCTGACACCCGAGGAACTGGTCGACGCGGTCGAGGCCAGTCTCCGCGACTTCAAAGACGGTGACATCGTCGAGGGAATGGTCGTCAAGATCGACCGGGACGAGGTCCTCCTCGACATCGGCTACAAGTCCGAAGGGGTCAT
>DASPWN010000304.1:0-8619 GCA_035637835.1 Actinomycetota bacterium
GTGGTGGCCCGCCCGAGCCAGCCGAAGCGTCAGCCCGAAGCCCTCGTTCCCGGTACCACCGATCACGGCGATGTCCATGGCCGGCCGAGCTTATCCCTACCGGGGGTGGTACTCGCCGAACGCTCGGCGGAGCGCGTCGGAGACCTCACCGAGCGTCGCTCGGGCTCGGAGGGCCTCCTTCATCGGGTACAGGAGATTGTCGGTCCCTCCCGCGGCGTCCTCGACCGCGCCGAGCCACCGATCCACCTCGGCGCCGTCTCGATCCACTCGCAACTCCCGAACCCGCTCGACCTGCCTCTGCAATTCCTCCTGGGCGATCTGCTGAAGCTCGACCGAGGGCTCCTCGGCCTCTTGGAACCGGTTGACGCCGACCACGACCCGCTCGCCCGACTCGATCCCCTGCTGGATGCGGAAGGCCGCCTCGTGGATCTCGTCCTGGTAGAAACCGGCCTCGATAGCCGCCACCGCGCCGCCCATCCCTTCGACCTTGTCCACGTACTCCCCCGCCCGCTCCTCGATCTCGTTCGTCAGCGCCTCCACGAAGTACGAGCCGGCGAGCGGATCGATCGTGTGCGGCACGCCGGACTCGTGCCCGATGATCTGCTGGGTCCGCAGGGCGATCTTCACGGCCGGTTCGCTGGGAAGGGCCAGGGCCTCGTCGAACGAGTTCGTGTGCAGCGACTGCGTCCCCCCGAGCACCGCCGCGAGGGCCTCCAACGTCGTGCGGACGATGTTGTTTTCCGGCTGCTGGGCGGTGAGCGTTGCCCCGCCGGTCTGTGTGTGGAACCGGAGTATCGCGCTCCGCGGGTCGGTGGAGCCGAACCGGTGGGACATGATCCGGGCCCACATCCGACGGGCCGCCCGGAACTTCGCCACCTCCTCGAAGAAGTTCATGTGGCAGGCGAAGAAGAAGGACACTCGGGGGGCGAAGTCGTCCACGGCCAGGCCGGCCTGGATGGCGGCCTCCACGTAGGCGATGGCGTTCGCCAGGGTGAACGCCAGCTCCTGTACGGCCGTGGCTCCTGCCTCTCGCATGTGGTAGCCGGAGATCGAGATCGTGTTCCACCTGGGGATGCGGTCGTAGCAGTACGCGAACAGGTCCGTGATGAGTCGCATGGACGGCTTCGGTGGGTAGATGTAGGTGCCCCGCGCGGCGTACTCCTTCAGCACGTCGTTCTGGACCGTGCCCGAGAGCTGCCGGGAGTCGATGCCTCGCTCCTCGGCGACCAGCTCGTACAGCAGCAGGAGGATGCCGGCCGTGGCATTGATCGTCATCGACGTCGACACCTCGTCGAGCGGGATCCCGTCGAGCAGCCGCTTCATGTCCTCCACGGAGTCGATGGCGACGCCCGTCTTGCCGACCTCCCCCTCGGCGCGGGGGTGATCGGAGTCGAGGCCCATCTGCGTGGGCAGGTCGAAGGCCACCGACAGGCCGGTCTGCCCGTGGTCGAGGAGGTACCGGAATCGTCGGTTGGTCTCATCGGCCGTGGCCATCCCGGCGTACTGCCGCATCGTCCACAGCCGACCCCGGTACATCGTGGGATAGATGCCTCGGGTGAACGGCGGCTCGCCCGGCCTGCCGAGGTCGCGCACCGGCTCGAAGCCCTGGAGATCTGAAGGGCCATAGACGGGCTTGATCTCGATCCCGGAGTCGGTGACGCGGCGGTCCTCGTCCATGGCCGAAGCGTACCGCGCGGCCATGGATGGATGGTCGAGGGCCCGCCCGCGCCGCGGCCGGGCGGGCCCCGTCAGCTCGTGCTTCTACAGCCTGTCCGAATAGATGTTCTGGTCCAGCCCGCCCTGTGAGAGACAGGAGTCGCTCACCAGCGGCTGCGAGTACGACGGCGCGTTGATGTCGTTCGGCACGTAGGTGCATGGCTGATACACGTCGAACCCATCCGCGGCGGAGGGCTCCCGGGGATCGACTCCTGGGACGAGGTCCCGAGAGTCCGTCCACGCCACGTTCACTGCCGTCCCGACCGCTGACACGTAGATGTAATCTCCCCAGAAGCCGATGCGGCGGGATCCATGGGTCTCCCAGCCGAAGTTGCTCCCGTGCGACGTGACCTGGGTTTCGGTCCAGGCGACCCCGTCCGTGGATCGGGCGATGAACGTGTTCACGACGTCCCCGGAATTGACGCCGGCGGCCGTATTCCCCGGCGGAACCGATGGCGCGTACGCGGGGTCCCCGCGAGAGTCATAGAAGACCACGGTGATCGTTCCCCCACCCGAAGCGATGTCGGGGAACCACTGGTGTCCCGTGGCCACGCCATCCAGCTGGACCGGCGGGGCCGGGAAACTCACCCCGTCCGGTGAGTTGCGAACGAACACCTTCGACTGACCGCTCGGCAGCTCGCCCGCGTACACGACATGGACGCCATTCGCGTCGGCTGCCACCGCCGAGGAGCTAAAGAATCGCGAGTACGTGAACCCGGTGGGACAGGCGAACGGCCCGTCGCCGCAATCGTACGCGCCGTTGCCGCTGAACTGGTTCGAATCGAACAGCCTGATCGACGCCACGTGGCTGGGCGGTCCGAACGAGGCACCCCCGTTCACGGACTTCGACAACCAGACATCGGCCGTGGGGCGCGATATGGACGCATACGTGAGGTAGGTCAGATAGACCGCCCCGTCGGGCCCCACCGCCAGGTCCGTGAAGGACCCCGTGCCCTGCTCCACCGGCGTGACCCTGATCGCGGATGAGAACGTCAGGCCATGGTCGGTCGACCGGCTGACCAGGATGGAGTTGTTGGCAGCCTTTCCCGTGTACTGCGACCAAGCCACGTACACGTTGCCAGAGAACGGCCCGGACGTCTGGTCCGCGACGATGTTGATCTTGTCCTGGAACAGTCCGCTGCCCGAGAACTGGGCTGAAGGCGATCCCTTCTTGATCAAGACGGTACGGTCGTACGAGCTCCCATCCGAAAGGTACCTGGCCGAGTAGACTGCGCCGTTGATCGGCTTCGATCGATTGAAGCAGATGAACGCGTAGAACAGGCGCCCGTCCGCGTCGAAGGCCTGGCTCGGATCGCCGGCCGCGCTGCACGAGCCGTGCGCCGGTGACGCCATGCCGGCCGCTGAGGAGTCATCCGGATAGCCTGGCACCAGACTGTCGCTCCAGCTGCCCCCGCCATCGGTCGAGCGATAGTAGCCCGGCCAGACATCGCCGTTGACGATCTGTGCGCAATAGTCGTTGGAGCCCCCCACCACCACTTGTGTGTTGTGAGGATCGACCGCGATGGTCGGCTCGTTCTGCGAGCGCCTGCCGGTGCTGCAGGCCGCCATCGTGGCATCCGAGGTGCCGTCGTAGCGCAGATAGCTGCCCGAGGTGGCATCTCGTGTGACCCGAGTGTTGGCTGGTGACGCCAGCGACGTCGGCGACAGGGCCATGACCAGCAAGAGGGCTGCCAGCGGGATCAAGACGCGACGCGTCATCGAAACCTCCCTTCCGTCGAGGGTCCGGGGTGAGGCCGTGCAAGAATGACCTGTTCGGGCAACATCGTGCAAATCGGAGGCTGACGCGTGGACATCGTGAACCCGAAGATCGAGGAATACATGCGCGGGCTGCTGTCGCGCTACGACGAGCCCGTAGTGCTCGAGATGGAGGCCGAGGGCAAGGACAGCGGGTTTCCCATCATCGGCCGGCTCGTGGGGGTCACGGTGGAGCTTCTGGCCCGGGCCGTTGGGGCCCGGCGGGTCTTCGAGCTCGGCTCGGGCTACGGCTACTCGGCGTACTGGTTCTGCCGAGCTGTGGGTCGGGACGGCGAGGTCCACTGCACGGACGGGGACCCGGAGAACGAGAAGAAGGCCCTCGACTACCTGGGCCGGGCCGGCCTGGCCGAACCGATCCGCTGGCACGTGGGGGAGGCCGTCGCCACGCTCGAGTCGACGGACGGCGAGTTCGATGTGATCTACGACGACATCGACAAGGATGGCTACCCCGATGCCTGGCGGGCCGCTCGCGAGCGAATCAGGATCGGCGGGCTCTACCTCTGCGACAACGTTCTCTGGTCGGGGCGCGTCGCGGCTCCCGATCCCGAGGATCCCCGGCCCCACTACACGGAGGCCGTCTTGGAGCACAACCGGCTCATCGCCGAGGACGAGCGGTACGTGTCGGCCATCATCCCCACCCGCGACGGGGTCATGACCGCCCTGCGAGTGTCCTGAGGCTCATCCTCGATTCATCCAGAAGGTAGACTCCCCGCGCTCGGAGCCCTGCTTCCCGGTCGTTGGGCTGGGCCGCGATAGTCTCTAGGTTGGGAACAACGGTGGCCAAGAGGAAGACCGACCTCGGCACGCTCTACAGGGGCAGTCCCGGCCAATGGTCGTGGATCGCACACCGGGTCACCGGGGTCGCCATCATCCTGTTCCTGTTCGCCCACGTGGTCGATACCGCCGTGGTCGGGTGGGGCCCCGACGCCTACAACCGGGTGGTAGCCGTTTACCACAACTGGTTCGTCCGGCTCCTGGAGCTCGGGCTGGTCGCCGCGGTCCTCTACCACGCCATCAACGGCGTGAAGATCATGGTGTTCGACTTCTGGCCCGGCTCGACCAGGTACATGAAGCAGCTGTCCATCGCATCGACCGGCCTGTTCCTGTTGGCCATGGTTCCCATCACCTGGATCATGGGACGGGACATCCTGAACCTGTCCCTAGGGTGGAACCTCTGATGGCCGTGGAAGCCGCGGAGCGCCCGCCCTCCATGCCGCCCTCCCGACGTACCCGCGGCCATGGGACCGGGCGGGAGCGGCCCGCCGGCGGCTTCGAGCTGTGGTCCTGGCTGTTCATGAGGATCTCCGGCGTCGTCCTGCTGTTCCTCGCCGTCGGCCACGTCCTGATCATGCACGTCTTCGACGGCGGCGTGTCGCGGGTGAACTTCGGGTTCGTCGCCGTACGGTGGGAGAGCCCCGTTTGGCGGACCTGGGACTGGGCGCTCCTCGTCCTCGCGCTGATCCACGGGATCAACGGCCTGCGGGTGATCGTGCAGGACTACGTGAAGTGGCCGAGCGCACGGTTCGCCGTGAACATGCTCTTCTATGTGATCGGCTTCGGCCTGTTCGCCCTGGGGACGGTCGTCGTCTTCACCTTCGACCCCAGCAAGTGGCCGGGAGCGTCGTGACCCCGTGACCACCGTCCATACGTACGAGGCCGTGATCGTCGGCGCAGGGGGCGCCGGGCTCCGGGCGGCCATCGAGGCCTCGGACCGGGTCCGCACGGCCGTCATCTCCAAGCTGTACCCCACCCGCTCTCACACGGGCACCGCCCAGGGTGGCATGTGCGCGGCGCTCGGCAACGTCGAGGAGGACTACCCGGAGTGGCACGCCTTCGACACGGTGAAGGGCGGCGACTACCTTGTAGATCAGCCCGCCGCCCTCGTGATGTGCGAGGAGGCCGTCGACGCCGTCTACGAGCTGGAGCACTGGGGCCTGCCGTTCAACCGGACCATCGACGGACGGATCGATCAGCGCCGGTTCGGCGGCCATACCCGCAACCACGGCGAGGCTCCGGTGAAGCGGGCCTGCTATGCGGCCGACCGCACCGGCCACATGATCCTGCAGACCCTGTATCAGCAGTGCGTGAAGCGGAACGTCCGGTTCTTCAACGAGTTCTACGTCCTGGACCTGTTGATGGACGATGGCCGGGTCGGCGGCGTCGTCGCGTACGAGCTGGCCTCCGGCGAGCTGCACGTGTTCCACGCTTCCTCGGTCATGTTCGCCACCGGCGGTTTCGGTCGGATGTTCCGCGTATCGTCCAACGCGCACACGCTGACCGGCGACGGGCCGGCGGTGGCGTGGCGCCGGGGCATGCCGCTCGAGGACATGGAGTTCTTCCAGTTCCACCCGACGGGCGTGTACAAGATGGGCATCCTTCTGTCCGAGGCCGTGCGGGGCGAGGGCGGGATCCTGCTGAACGCCGAGAACGAGCGGTTCATGGAGCGGTACGCGCCCACGGTGAAGGACCTCGCCCCTCGTGACCTCGTATCCCGGGCCATCTACCAGGAGATCAAGGAGGGCAGAGGTGCCGGCCCGCACAAGGACGCGGTGTGGCTCGACGTCCGGCACCTTCCCCGCGAGGTCATCGAGGAGAAACTGCCGGACGTCACGGAGTTTGCCCGCGTGTACCTGTCCGTCGAGCCGACCAAAGAGCTGGTGCCGATCCAGCCCACCGCGCACTACGCCATGGGCGGCATCCCCACCGACGTGGAGGGCCAGGTCGTGACGGGCCCCGACGAGAGGCCGGTCCAGGGCCTGTACGCCGCAGGCGAGTGCGCCTGCGTGTCCGTGCACGGCGCCAACCGGCTTGGGACCAACTCCCTCCTCGACATCGTGGTGTTCGGGCGGCGTGGCGGCAAGGACATGGCCGAGTTCGCCGAGGGCTCCGACGCCCCCGAGCTGCCCGAGCGGCCCGAGGGCTTCGCCCGGGACATGCTCGACGGGCTGATGAACCGGCGGGAGGGGGCGAACGCCGCCGACATCCGGAGCGAGCTCCAGGAGTCCATGTTCGACCTGGCGTTCGTGGTGCGGAGCGAGACCGGTCTGAAGAAGATGCAGCAGATCCTCGGAAGCCTGCGCGAACGCTACGAGCGCGTGTTCGTCCAGGACACCGGCAGGACCTACAACACCGAGTTGATGGAAGCCGTCGAGCTCGGGTTCCTCCTGGATTGCGCGGAGGCCACGGTGGCTGCAGCCTTGGGGCGCGACGAGACCCGCGGCGCCCACTACCGCGAGGACCACCCCCTGCGCGACGACGAGCACTGGCTGAAGCATTCCCTCGCCTATCGAGGGCCGGACGGGAGCGTTCGCCTGGAGTTCAAGGACGTGAAGCTCGGCCCCTACGTTCCCATGGAGCGGAAGTACTGATGACCGAGGAACCGCTGGGCGACGTGCTCGACGACTCCGACGGTCGGCAAGTGGGCGCCGGGAGCAAGGTCACCCTGGCCCTCAGGATCCGGCGGTACAACCCCGACGTCCGCACGGACTCCTGGTGGGACGAGTTCACGATCGACACCGAGCCCAACGACCGGCTCCTCGATGCGCTACACCAGGTGAAGTGGTACCAGGACGGGACGCTCGCCCTGCGGCGTTCGTGCGCCCACGGGATCTGCGGCTCCGACGCCATGATGATCAACGGCAAGAACCGCCTGGCGTGCAAGGTCCTGGTGAAGGATGTCCTGCCGAAGGCGACGGTGGAGCCCATCCGGGGCCTGCCGGTCCTGAAGGACCTCATCGTCGACATGGAGCCGTTCTTCGCCGGCTACCGTTCGATCCTTCCCTTTCTCATCAACGACGAGGGCGAGCCCGACCGGGAGCGCCTCCAGACGCCGGAGGAGCGCCACCGGTTCGATGACACGACCAAGTGCATCCTGTGCGCCGCGTGCACCACGTCGTGCCCCATCTTTTGGGGAGACGAGGAGTACGTCGGCCCGGCGGCCATCGTGAACGCCCACCGGTTCATCTACGACTCCCGTGACCACGGCGCCGATGACCGACTCCGAATCCTGGCCGAGCGCACGGGCGTGTTCCGGTGCCGGACCACCTTCAACTGCACGGAGGCCTGTCCCCGCGGCATCGAGGTGACGAAGGCCATCCAGGAGGTCAAGCGGTCGATCCTGTTCGAGCGGTTCTAGCGACGGGCCGTGGCGCACCTCGTGACCCTCATTCCCGGCGACGGCATCGGCCCGGAGGTCTCCGAGGCCACCCGGCGCGTGCTCGACGCCACCGGGATCGAGCTGGAGTGGGTGGTCCAGGAGGCTGGCGAGCGCGCAGTCGCGCGCGAGGGCGCGCCGCTCCCATCACGGGTCCTGGAATCCATCCGCCGAACGAGGGTGGCGCTCAAGGGACCGATCACCACGCCGGTCGGCGCGGGCTTTCGAAGCGTGAACGTGGCCCTGCGCCACGAACTGGACCTGTTCGCGGCGGTCCGCCCGTCCCGGTCGCTCCCCGGCGTCCCCACGCGCTATCCCGGTGTCGACCTCGTCGTCATCAGGGAGAACACCGAGGACCTGTACGCCGGCATCGAGTTCGAGCGCGGAGCCCCTGAGACCGAGGAGCTCCGGCGGAAGCTCCACGAGCTCGGTCACGAGATCCGCGAAGACGCCGGGGTCACCGTGAAGCCCATCTCCGTGACCGGGGCCCGGCGGATCGTGCGCTTCGCCTTCGAGTTCGCCCGCGCGCAGGGCAGGACGTCGATCACACTCGGCCACAAGGCGAACATCATGCTGTTCTCCGATGGGCTCTTCCTGCGGATCTTCCTAGAGGAGGCGGAAGGGAAGGTGGATGTTCAATCGCAGGAGATGCAGATCGATCACCTCTCGATGCGGCTGACCCGGTCCCCCGAGGACTTCGACCTGCTGCTGTTGCCGAACCTGTACGGCGACATCCTCTCCGACCTGTGCGCCGGCCTGGTGGGCGGGCTGGGCCTGGCGGCGGGGGCCAACCTCGGCTGGGAGTACGCGGTGTTCGAGCCGGTGCACGGAAGCGCCCCGGACATCGCCGGAGCCGGCCGGGCGAACCCGGTGGGCATGATCCTCTCGGGTGCGATGCTCCTGCGGCACCTGGGGGAAGCGGCTGCGGCTCGGTCGATCGAGCAGGCCGTGGACCGGGTCCTTTCGGACGGAGC
>DASPWN010000305.1:0-2197 GCA_035637835.1 Actinomycetota bacterium
GACGAACTTCGCGTTGCTCTGCAACAGGATCGCGCGGCCCTCGGTGGGGAGCCGGGAGATCACGCTGGCGAAGATCATGACCGACATCCCGTTGCCGATCCCGCGCTGGGTGATGAGCTCACCCATCCACATGATCGTCGCCGTGCCGGCGGTCATGATCAGCACGATCAGGGCGATGTTCGGCGGGGTGAACGTGCCCGGCCGGAACACGTCGACGCCGTTCAACGCCTGGGAGCCGGAGTGGAACAGGAACACGAGCCCGGTGGACTGGAGGAGCGCCAGGACCACCGTCACGTAGCGGGTCCACTGGTTGATCTTCTTGATGCCCGTCTCGCCCTGCTTCTGCCACTGCTCGAGCTTGGGGATCACCACGGTGAGGAGCTGCATGATGATGGAGCTCGTGATGTACGGCATGATCCCCAAGCCGAACACGGCCATCCGGGTGAGCGCGCCCCCGGAGAACAGGTCGATGAACGACAGGAACCCGCCCTGGCCTTGTGACTTGAAGGCGTTGGTCAATCGGTTGATGTCAACGATGGGAACGGGCACGTGCGAGCCGAACCGATAGACGGCGATGATGAACAGCGTGAACAGGATCTTCTTGCGAAGGTCCGGGACCTTGAACGCGTTGACGAAGGCACGCAGCACGAGAACTCGATTCTACCCCGTCAGGTGACGAGCTCGGTCGTGCCTCCGGCGGCTTCGATCTTGGCCTTGGCGGCCTCGGAGAACGCGTGGGCCTTGACGGTCAGGGCCAGGCCGATGTCGCCTCGGGCCAGCACCTTCACCGGTCGTCCGCCGTGGATCAGGCCGCGCGCCAGCATGGCCTCCGGATCGACCTCGCCGCCCTCGAACACCTGTGCCAGCGTCTCCACATTCACCACCGAGTACTCGACCCGATTGCGGTTGGTGAAGCCCTTGAGCTTCGGGACACGTCGCTGGAGCGGCATCTGGCCCCCCTCGAACCCCAGCTTGGGGTTGTGGCGGGCGCCGTAACCCTTGGTCCCCCGGCCCGCCGTCTTACCCTGGCCGGCGGCCCTGCCCCGGCCGACGCGCCGCTTCCGCTGCGTGGCACCGGCAGCGGGACGGAGGTGATGGAGCTTCATCCCTTCTTCTCCCTCCCGCCCGTCGCCGAGCGACCACCCTGGGTCTCCTCCACTCTCACCAGGTGGCTGACCTTGGCGATCATGCCTCGGATCTCCGGGCGGTCGTCCTTCACCACCGTCTCGCCCAGGCGATGCAGCCCCAACCGACGGACCGTGGCCTTCTGGTCCTTCGGCCGGTGAATCACGCTCCGGATCTGGGTGACCTTAAGCTTGGTCACCGTAGGCCTCCTCCAGCTTGGCCGCCCGGGTCGCCTGCATCCGCTCGTCCGCCGCGGCCACGGCCGAGAGCATCGGCTTGGGGGCCACCTCGCTCAGCTGCCGTCCGCGAAGCCTCGCCACCTGCTCGGGCCGCTTCAGGCTCCGTAGCCCGGCGGTCGCCGCCTTCACGATGTTGATCGCGTTGCTCGAGCCCAGGGACTTGGACAGGATGTCCTTGATCCCCGCGCACTCGACCAGGGCCCGAACAGGCCCGCCGGCGATGACCCCGGTGCCCGGTGCGGCGGGCTTGAGGAGCACGATGCCGGCCCCGTCCTCCCCGGTCACCTGGTGGGGAATGGTGGTCCCCATCATCGGGACCTCGAACATCTTGCGCTTGGCCTCCTCGACACCCTTGGCGATGGCCGCGGGGACTTCCTTGGCCTTGCCGTAACCCACGCCGACGCGTCCCGCGCCGTCGCCGACCACGACGAGCGCGGCGAAGGAGAAGCGGCGGCCTCCCTTGACCACCTTGGCCACGCGGTTGATCGCGATGACCCGCTCCTCGTACATGCCCTTCTCTCCCGTCGACGCGTCGTACCGTCGCATCAGATCGCCAATCCCCCTTCCCTGGCCCCCTCGGCCAGCGCGGCGATCCGGCCGTGATACAGCCGGCCGCCACGGTCGAACACCGCGCCCTGGACGCCTGCCTGCTTCGCCCGGTCGGCGATCAGGGCCCCCACGGCCTTGGCCACGACCTTCTTGTCGCCCTTGGTTCCGCCGTCACGGACCTCGCGGTCGGACGCCGAGGCAACCGTGCGAGAGGAGACGTCGTCGATGAGCTGCACGTAGATGTGCCGGTTGGATCGGTACACGGCCAGACGCGGACGCGCTGC
>DASPWN010000306.1:0-13487 GCA_035637835.1 Actinomycetota bacterium
CGAGGACGGGACGCCGTTCGCCGCCAGCGGTCCTGTGACCTGTCTCTCCGTGATCGGCACCGACGCATGGATCGGCGGCACGATCACACAATCCAATGACCCGACGCTCGTGGGGCTCGGCGCGTGGTGGCACGTCACCGATAACGGTCAGGGTGCTGGATCCTCGCCCGACATCACGACCTTCCTCGGGGTCGGTTCGCTCGACGCCACGGCCGCCTTCTGCGCCGACCACCCTCCGTACCGCTTCCCGTTCCCGATCGATGGAGGCGACATCCGGGTCCTCGTCTGACGCACCCGGATCTCTCCTCTTCGACGACCGGCGTCGTTGGGCCGGTCGATTTGACCGAGGACAGAGCTCAACCGAGTCACGGTCGGTTCGCTCAACCCGTGACCGAGTTCGCCATCTCCATCCGATTCCGGCCGTTACGTTTCGCGGTGTACATCGCAGCGTCCGCATCGCGGATCAACAGTTCCGGACGGATGCGATGGTCGGTTCCGAGTGAGATGCCGGCACTCGCCGTCACCCGCACCTCTCGCGCGCCCAGGAGGAACGGCGGGGAGAGGGTCCCCATGAGCCGTTCGGCAACGCGGCGCGCCCCGTCCTGCGAAGAGACGTCCTCCAGCATCGCGACGAATTCGTCCCCACCGATGCGGGCGAGCGTGTCCGACGGTCGCAGCGCGAGAAGGAGCCGCTGTGCGACGGCGACGAGAAGTTCGTCGCCGCCCTGATGGCCGAACGTGTCGTTCACCTCCTTGAACCCGTCGAGGTCGAGGAAGATGACGGCCACACCGCTGTGCCGCCTCCTTGCCAAGCGGGCGAGGGCATTCGCGAGTCGGTCCTCAAGCAGCCGGCGGTTCGGCAGGCTGGTGAGCGGGTCGTGGACCGCACGCCGCATGAGCTCCTCTTCCACGTACTTGCGGCCGGCGATGTCCTCCAGCATCCCGATTCCATAGTTCGGGTCACCTCTTCCGTCGCGCACGAGCGCCATGACGGTCCGGCACCAAAGCAGGGAATCGTCCTTGCGCCGCAATTGATGCTCCACGTCGCACCGGTCCATAGCGCCGTCGATCACCTCGCCGAGCTTGCGCAGTTCGTCTTGCTCGCCCGGGTCGACCAGCGCCGCCAAGGGAACCCCGGCCAGCTGGCCCTGTTCATAGCCGGCCATGAGCTCGAGCGTCGGATTCGCTTCGATGACCCGGCCTCGGATGTCGACAGTCACCACACCGAACGCGGCCGCATCGAAGATCGTGCGGAACCGCATCTCGCTCGCCCGCAGGGCTTCTTCGGCGCGTTTGCGCTCAGTGATGTCCACCATTACGCCCTGCCAATACAGCTCCCCTGTGGCGACATCGCGGACGACGGCGGCCTTCTCGCTCACCCAGGCAAGCCGGCCCCCCCGCGTCATCAGCCGATACTCGGCGCTCATCGGCGAAAGCGTTCGCCGCGCTTCCGCGTCTGCGGCGATCATTCGGTCGCGGTCGTCGGGGTGCAGGATCTGTAGCCACAGCTCGCCCTCCCCGAGCCATTCGGCGACCGGGTAGCCGAACATGTCCTCGATCTGTGGGCTGATGTAAAGCGGCTCGGAATGCGCCGGGTCGTCCAAGACGCGGTCGAGATAGGTGGCGACTCCGGGGATGTGCTCGACCAGCGTACGGAAACGCTCCTCGAGCCGGGGGCCGACCGACGGTTCGGTCTTTGATTCCCTCATCTCGGTCTCGTGATCGTCGACGGTCATTCTGGAGTCTCCGAGCATGCTTGGTCCAGGTCGTGGCGCTCAGGTTCATCATCGGCTGGGCTCCGAACTCGCCTTATAGCCCCAGGCAGGAATCGGGTGGACGAGAGAGGGCGGAGCGAGCCTAGGCACTGATTCCGGATCGGTACGGTCTTCACGGCGCCACACGGTGTGTAGCAGCCCTTGAGCCGTCGCTAGGATCAATTCCCGCAGGTGCAGGCGCCGCAGCCGCACCCGCCGCTCGATGCGGTCTGGGTGGGCTCGGTGGTCGCGCCCGGCGCCGCGGCGAACGAGAACCGCCGCCGCACCCGCTCGCTCCCGCAGTTCGGGCACGCGAGCTCGGCCCGCACCGTCGAGCCCATCGGGCGGCGCTCCTCGAACGGGCGCTCACAGCCCAGGCAGATGTACTCGTAGGTCGCCATCGCCTCTAAGGATAGCTCGTGTCGACGACGCGGTGAATCGGCCCCACCATCCTGTTCACCGTGGTGCCGGTGCTGGCCTTCCGGGCAGGTGAGCAACCCCCCAGGGCCAAGGCGCTCTGTCACCCTCACCTGCGACTCCAGGCCGCCCTGTTGGGGCACGACCGGCCAGTTCTCCAGCCTCTTCAGGAGGCACGCGACAGTGACGAGAACACTGAGGCGACCTACGACCAACGGATCATGGTGACCGACAAGCACACGCCGAAGCAACTCGGGCAGATGCTCCTTGAGCAGGGGCTGCTCACGAAGCAGCAGCTGGAGGGCGCCCTCCAGCAGCACCGGAACACGCCCAAGTCGCTCGGCCGCACCCTCATCGACCTCGGCTACATCCGGGAGCGGGACCTAGTTCGCGCATTGGCCGAGCAGGTGGGATTGGAGTTCGTCGACCTCAGCGAGCACCAGATCGATCCGCTTGCGGCGACGCTGCTGCCCGGTCAGCTGGCCCGCCGATACCGCGCTCTGCCCATCGGTGAACGCGACGGCAAGCTGCTCGTGGCCATGTCAGACCCCACTAACCTGTACGCCTTGGACGACATCAGGGCGGTCACGAGTCGCGAGGTCAAGCCCGTTGTGGCAACCGCGAGCGATGTGGAGCACGCCATCGACAGGTTCGCCGGAACCTCCTTAGGCGACCTCCTGGCGGTCACGCAAGGGGCTGAGGGAACCGGGCCGGACGGAGTGCGCTCAAGCCTCGACGAACTCACAGCCGTCCTTCATGCGCGGGCGGTCTACGCTGGGGCGGAATCTCAGGCGCGGACGAGCCTTCCTCTTGAAGCTTCGATCAAGCGACTGGTGAATGCCACATGGGTTCTCGCCGGCACGGCGATCGGCCTCATCTTCTTCACGATCGTGCTGATCGTCATCACCGCGAGGACCTAAGAGCAACTGGAGCCGCTGAAGCTCACGAAGGCTTACAGCTTGACGTACGGGTTCATCGTGGGGAAGCTGCGGCGTTCGTTCACCAAGGCCGTTACACCGTTCCCTGTGCTTCGGCGACCTCGGCGCGCAGCCGCTTCCAGCCGTCCCGTTCGAGTAGCAGTGAGATGATCGTGCCAATTACGAGGGACCAGAAGAACGGTCCCAGTCCGAACAGGGTCATGTCCGAGAGCGCGATCGCGAACGCGAACATCGGTCCGAGCACCAGGGGACCGTGCGTGATCTCCTTCAGTGCGCCGACGAGGGCACCGACAAGGGCCAGCCCAGCCATTGCGAGCAGCAGCGTGGGGGGAACCAGGACCGCGAGATCCGCCGCGGTGCTCGCGAACAGCGCGATCAGCAGACCCGCGGCGACCGGGAGGTACACGGACCGGTATCGCAGGGACTGCTCTCCCGCTCCGGGTCCGGCGGTGAGCAGCACGGGCGGGAGTGCCAGAGAGACCGCGATGGGACCGATGAGCGAACCAACGATCGTTCCCATGCCGCCGACGACGTTGAGGACTCGCTCCGGGGGATGGAACCCCTGGCTCCGCATGTAGATCACGGAAGGAATGTTCGACTGCACCGTCAGCAGCGCGACCAGCACCGGTGTCGCCGTAGCGATCGCGGTCAACGAGAAGGCAGGATGGAGAACGTCGAGACTCGGCAGCGCGAACGAGGACGGGAAGTCTCCGAGCTGTCCGGTGAGCGCGGCCACCAGGAGCCCGGCAAGGAACGCCGGGAGGATCGGCGGGAGGCGAGTGCCGAACAGGCGCTGGCTGACGAGGTAAGCGAATAGGCCGGCGCCCACCATTAGCGGAACTTCGTATTGGACTCGGACACCTTCCCGGGACGTGCTTAAGGACGTGAAGATGTCGACAACGAACGGCATCACCGCGCCCGCGATCAGCCCGTGCACGATCGGGGTGGGAATCCACTCGGCGATCCGGCCAGTGAGCCCGAACACGGCCGCTGCCAGCACGATCGCTCCGGCGAGCATCGAGGCGCCAGCCAGCTCGGGGAAGCTGATCCGATCTCCGAGCGACACGAAGAAGATGATCGCGAAGATGTTCCCGGTGATGAGAAGGGGTTGATGGAAGCGGACCGTCATGACGAGCGCGATGAGAGTCGGGAGTCCGTAGAGCACCGCGATCCAGCCGCTCGTCTGCGCGTCCGTCAGGTCGAGTCCGTCCGGACCGGCCGCCGTGAGGACGATGCCCAGCACTGCGAAGTAGACGATGGTGATGGGAATGGAGGCGATTAGCGCCGGCAGCGTCCGCCGAAGTTCTGTTGTTCTCCCGATCACACCACCACCTCCTGGCGCGTCTCCGAGGGCGGCCGGCTCTGCGCAACGATATGCCGTTCCTGAGTGCCCCCGGGTACGAACCTGCGACACGCGCCAGTGGTGTTTGGATGCCAGACCGCCCTAGCGGGGCGCCGCCTCGGCGAGCAGCCGTTTTTCGGCCCCCCGCGGTGAATGGGGCCCATTCGGCAACCAGGATTACAGCACTTCTCCCAGTCCGGACGGTAAATTGGCCCGAATGGCGTTCGAAGTCCACCCCGTCACGAAAGAGCGGTGGCCCGACCTGGTCGAGCTGTTCGATCGGCCCATCGTTCGAACCTGCTTCTGCATGTTCTACAGGAAGACCGGAACGGGGACCGGCGTCGGCCTGGAGAACCGGCAAGCGATGAAGGCCCTGGTGGACCGGGGCACCGTACCGGGGCTCATCGGATACGAGAACGGCGTCCCGGTCGCTTGGGTCTCGCTCGTGCCCCGCGAGGACTACGCGAAGCTCCGCCGATCCCCGGTCATGAAGCCTGTGGACGACCGACCGGTGTGGTCCATCGTGTGTTTCTTCGTCGACCGGAAGGCCCGCGGCCGGGGCCTGTCTGAGCGGATGGTCCGGGCAGCCGTGGATTACGCGCGGTCGTGCGGCGCCCGCCTCCTGGAGGCATATCCGGTGGACAAGGACGAACGAAGCCACCCGGATGACATGTTCTTCGGCGCGAAGTCAATGTACGACCGCGCCGGTTTCCGGGAAGTGGCCCGGCGGCGTCCGACTCGGCCGGTGGTGCGCAAGGTGCTTCGGCCAGGACGCTCTGCTACGGAACCGTGAGCCTGAGGAGCCGGGCCGCGTTTGTTGAGCGGACGCACGGCAATCGCGCTCGGCACCGCACCATTCGTTAGCGGGTCGGTAGTGAGAGAACCGAGATCCCGGCCCGCAGGGCTTGCCGCGGCGAAAATTGGGTCCTGCATCGGGACGATCTCCTCGGGCGGCGCGAAGCCGATGGATGGAATCCATGCGTCCCAAGGCGACCGGTGACCTGCAGTGCTCGAGGTCTGTATGTCCCGAGCCATAGGAGAATCCGGTGTTCGGGCTCGGGCGGGAGTCCGAGCCTGAAGGCTCGCATTTCCTCGTCCCCGGGCCCCGCGCCCATCCCCAAGATCAGCCGACCTCCGGACAGCCGATCGAGCGTCTCTGCCATCTTGGCAAGCATTGGGAGCCGAAGGCAGATGCGGGCGAAAGAGTCCTGTCCGACAACATCGGTCGAAATGGCATTGCCCACGCAGGGCTTACAGTTTCCGTCGCCAGTTCTGACCGATCAGATCGTGACCGAAGCTGTGGTGGGCCTCCTCCTCGACGAGCTCGAACCCGGCCCGTTCGTAGAGCCGTCTGGCGTCCACGAGGACGTCGTTCGTCCAGAGCATGATCTGCTCGTAGCCGGCGCGTCGAGCGAACCGCAGGCACTCCTCGATCAGGCGGCTCCCGATTCCCATCCCCCGGGCGCTGGGCTCGACGAGGAGGATTCGAAGCTGGGCGAGGGTCTCTTCCTTCTTGACGCAGAAGACGCATCCGACGCGTTCGCCGTCCACCTCCGCGATCCAAGCTGCCTCGCGTTTGGGATCCCGATGATCGATGAAGTCCGCGACGATCCGGGCAACCAGCGACTCGAAGGTTTCGTCCCACCCGTATTCCTCCGCGTACAGGACGCCGTGGCGGTGGACGACCCAGCCGAAGTCCCCGGGTTCCGGAGGTCGAAGGACGAACGGCTCCGATGTGCGGTCTTCACCCAACAGCGATCGGATCGTCCCCATCGCGGTCACCAGGCGACCCTGTTCCTCTTCCGTCAGTCGAGACAGGAGGTCCGCGATCTCCTTGGCCGAACGGGAATCGAGCGTGTGGAAGGCGGTCATACCGGAAGGGGTCAGCCCGACGACCTGGCGCCGGCCGTCGGTGCTCGACCTTGCGCGAGTGAGAAGTCCGTCCGCCTCGAACCGCGCGAGGATCCTGCTCAGGTACCCGGCGTCGATATCGAGCGATCGTCGGAGGAAGGCCAGGTCACAGGACTTCTGCTGGGCGAGCTCATAGATCACCCGAGCCTGCGTGAGCGTGTAGGGCGTCCGAAGGAGGCCCTCTCTCAGGACGCCGATCAGGTCGGTGTAGAACCGACTGAAGGCGCGGACCTCAGCCACCCGCTCGGGTGCTACGTCGAGCACTTCCGTTGCCCTCGTCACTGATTCTCTTGCTCCGGTCAAGTATATGCGGGGTCCCGTCCTCGTCCAGTCACTCGCGCATCAGCTCCCCCGTTGGGTTCGGTCCGGTGGCTGCGACGATCTTGGCGATCGTTCGCGCCGTCGATTGCATAGATCGAGCCGTCGAACGTGAAGTCACGTTGAGTCCACAGTCCACGCATGATCTTCGGTTGATGGTGGAATCAGTCGCGGGCGGCGACCCCATCTAGGCGACAGAGTCAATCCGTGCCCTGCAACAACCAGGAGATGATCGCCTGTTCTGTCGGAAGGTGGTTTGCGACCAAGGTCCAAACCAGCGACCGGGGACCGTCGATCACCTCAGCTTGAACCTCCTCTCCCCGACGCGCGGGAAGGCAGTGGAGGAAGACAGCCTCTCGATCGGCACCTTGCATCAAGTTCGTATCCACCCGATAGGCCTCGAACGCCTGACGTCGAGCCTCTGCCTCGTCCTCGGTCGCCATGGAAACCCATGCGTCTGTATAGACGACGTGGGCCCCCTGCACGGCCACCTGCTTGTTCGTCGTCACGGCGATGTCGCCGCCACTCTGAGCCGTTTGGAACTCTGCTTCCGCCACGATCCGGGCAGGGAGCCCGTATCCCGGTGGGGAGGCGACGGCGACTCGCATGCCTGCCATTACCGCCGCCTCGACCAGCGAGGTGGCGACGTTATTGCCATCGCCGACGTATGCAACCTTCAGGCCCTTCAGGCGTCCGAAACGTTCCCGGATGGTCATGAGCGCAGCGATCGCTTCGCACGGATGATGTTCGTCCGAGAGGGCGTTGACGACCGGCACGGACGCCGCACGGGCAAACTGGTCAATCAGCTCGTGCGAGGCTGTTCGGATGACGACAGCCGCGACATAGGCCGATATGGCCCTGGCGGTATCAGCGATCGGCTCGCCGCGTCCGAGCTGAAGATCTGTCGACGATAGCACCATTGGATGCATCCCCAGACGGTATGCGGCAGCCGCGAACGCGAGTCGAGTTCGCGTCGATGGTCGTTCGAAGATGCAGGCAAGCAGGCGGTGATGCTGTGAGTCGGCGAGGCGGAGCGGATCGACCTTGATCTCGGCGGCAAGATCGAGCAGCCGCTCGAGCTCGAGCTGAGTCAGATCGGCCACGCGTAACAGTCTGCGAGGAGGTTGGGGAGGAGAGTTGTTCGTCATTTCTCTGGTCCTCCAGGCCTCACCGAGGATCTCGTCAGCTTCCTTCGGTGACAAGTCGTCGCCCAACGGGCGGTACCGAGGGCCCGTGGATTGCATCGGTTTCTCCGAGCGTCTTGTCCAGTCAGGCTTTCTGGCCGTAGCCGTACTGGAAGTAGGTGGCCGTCTCGGCTACGGTCACGTCCAGTCGGGACCTCCGGCAGCGCGACTTGAGCTCCTCGCTAGGCCAGAAGTTCTTGACGATGCGGTACGCCCGCCCATCGTTCAGGCGCCGGGTCATCACCTCACTGCCGGGATCGGGCAGATCGTGGTCGATTGCGGTCGAGCTCGGTTGGCGCCTCCCATCGACGAAGAAGACCCGCCCAGCGGTCTCGAGGGCGTCGGACACGGTCTGCAGGAAGGCGTCCAGCCGTTCCCTTGGGACGTGGCTGATCCAAAAGCAGAACACCGCGGCGTCGAACCGCCGAGTCGGCTCCCACGCGAACAGGTCGGCCTGGACGTAGGACACCGTGGCGGCCGCTTCGCCCATCCGCTCCCGATTGATGGCGATCATCTCTTCCGAGGCATCCACGGCGGTCACGGAACGAGCGGTGCGGGTCAGGCGCTCAGTCCAGATGCCGGTCCCGGGTGCGAGCTCCAGCACGTCGCCCCGGAGGTCCAGTCGGTCGAACGCGGTCAGGACCTCGGTGCGTTCGGAGAACCATCTGGCATTCTCTTCCGAACCGCGGTCGTACCGGCCGCGTCGTTCCCACCACTCGTCGTACTCGAGGGTGCGAGCCCGGTAGTATCGGATCTGCTCCGCGAGGATGGCCTCCGTCTCCAACGGTGACTCTTTCAGGTGCCAGCCTCCCCGAGATATACGGCCTCACTCGACCAACAGCGTATCGGAGCATGGATCACTCTGGCGAACACTCGCTCTAGCGGCGGTGGAGTCCGTGCGTGACCGGCGTTGGCATTAGGCTCGTCCTTCGAACCCTCTGGGCGTCCGCTCAATGAGGCCTGTGGGGGCCTGTGACCACTTCCAGACCCGACGCCACGTTACGCAGCTGGGCCTGGCTGAGCTTCCCGGTGAAGTGCTCGCGGATGCCCCGAAGATGCGACTTGGCCGCCCGGCGCAGAACATGGCGTCCCTGATTGGTCAGACGCGCCAGCATCACCCGAGCATCGTCCTGGACTCGATCTCGCCGAACCATTCCAGACTTGACCAGTCTGTCGACCACCCGGGTGAGCCCGCTCGGGGACATCATCACCCGTTCGGCGAGATCGGTCATGCGAAGCGTTCGGTCCGGGGCTCGTGCCAGACGCAGCAGGACGTCGTAGTCGGCCAGCGAGATCCCGTGCTGGGAGCGGAGCTCGGCGTCGAGCGTTCGGGTCACATGCTGATGCGCGTGCAGGAGTGCCTGCCAGGCTCGCAGTTCCGTCTCGCTGAGATCTGTTTGCATCGCGGCTGAGTGTAGGCCGCCGATACTTGCGGATTGAAGCATCTTGTCGTCCTGCAATATACTTCGCACAGCAAAGGTTGTCAGGCGAAGAAGCTGAGCGGGAGACGGGATCAACGGGTGATGGCCGGCGCCACGTCCCCGGTCCTGGTCGCTTTCGGGGTCGGGATCGCACTCGCGGCCGCTCCGGGACCAGTACAAGCCGTGCTGTTCGCCGAGTCAGTGCGGGGAGGGCTCGCCAGGGGACTTCGGGCCTTGGCGGGAGTCCACATCGCCTTCGGTGTCCTCATGCTGGCCCTGGCCCTGGGATTGTCGGTGGCGGCGCCCCACGGTTTGGCTCTTCGAATCCTCAAGGTGGCCGGTGGTCTCCTGCTCCTCTGGCTCGCCATCGACGGGATTCGCTCCAGGGGCCCGTCTGGCCAGAGGGTGAACGGGAGGCGAAGGCTCCCGCCGACCTTCCGGGGCGCGCTCGCCATCATCCTCAACCCAGGGGGGTGGCTGTTCCTCGGCGCGGTGGCGTCGCCGTTGCTCGCGTCCGCCGCCCAACGTGGGGGAACGGGGATCGCAGTGGTCGCGGCAACGGCGCTGGTCGTCGGCGCCTCGCTCGGAGACCTGGGGGTCGTGGTGATGGGTGGCGTGGGCGTGCGCCGCGTCGGAGAACGGTTGCGCCGCTACATCCGGCTGATCCTGGCGGCAGTGCTCGCCGGAATTGGGCTTTGGCTTCTTCTGAGCGGGATGCTGTGAGTTGGAGGCGGGATGAGCAAACTACTGTTCGGAATCAACGTCTCGACATCGGCGGCTCCCGGCGCCGACCCAGTGGCCGAGACCCGCACGGCCGAGGAGCTGGGCTTCGATTTCGTTTCGGCCAACGATCATCCGTGCGGCACCAAGCCAACCCATGAGCTGTGGACCATGCTCGCCTGGTTGGCGGCCCGTACCTCGAGGGTCCGGGTCGCGCCACGGGTACTGGGGATCCCGTACCGTCCCCCGGCCGTGGTGGCCAAGATGGCCGAGACCCTCGACCGATTGTCCGGGGGGCGGCTGATCCTTGGCCTCGGCGGCGGCGCGTCTGATGACGAGTTCCGCGCGTTCGGTCTCGGCGTTCCGACGCCCAGAGAGAAGATCGATGGCCTTGAGGAGGCCGTGCACGTCATCCGGGGACTGTGGGCCGAGCAGAACTACACGTTCGAGGGCCGGAGGTATCGGACCGAAGAGGCAAATCTCGAGCCGAAGCCTGGACACCACATTCCCATCTGGCTGGGGACGTTCGGCCGCCGGGGCCTGGCCGTGACGGGGCGGCTCGCGGACGGCTGGATCCCGTCACTTGAGCTCGCACCCCCCGACCGAGCGCGCCTCATGCGGGAGCACATGCTCGTGGCAGCGCGAGAGGCAGGGCGCGAACCTGAGGACATCATGTGCTGCTACAACCTGGAGATCCGTGTGGGCGAGGCTGACCTGGGGCCTCACGTCGTGACAGGCTCTTCGGACGAGGTGGCCGAGCGGCTCGGCAGCTTCGTCGAGTTAGGTTTCACTGCTTTCAACTTCATCCCGGTCGGTCCCGGCGAGGATGAACAGTGGCAGCGCCTGGCAGGAGAGGTTATTCCGGCGGTCCGGGGGGGCGCTTAGCGTTGTTCGTTCTCGCGGGGTCCGGTTGAATCAAAGTTCAAGGAGGGAGCCGATGGAACTCAGATGGCCAATGTGGATCGGTGTCGTCGTGGATGACCTGGAGAAGCAACGACGGTTCTATCGAGACGCGCTGGGCTTCCGGGAGACCGGAAGCTCCGAGGGGTGGGTGCACCTAGAGTTCCCAGGCGGCGGTCTGTTCGAGCTGATCCAGCGCGACCCGTCGCCGCAGTACGAGGCCAAGCGCTACCAGGTCGGGTTCACCGTCGAGGATCTCCAAGCGACGCGGGAGGAACTCATCCGTCGAGGCGTCGAGCCGATTTCTGAGATCGAGGGGAAGGAGTCGGGGTCCAGCAACCTGTGGTGCTACTTCCGCGATGCCGAGGACAATGTCTTCGAGATCACGCAGTGGCTCCAAGCTCTCGACCAGTAGCCGCGCCGCCTGCCCATCGGTATGGCTTGTTCTGAAATCACCCGTGGGGTCCTCCCGGAGCGTAATGCGCGAAAGGGCCTCTGGCGCCCCGGGTTCTCTTTGAAGAGCAAACGTCGTGCTCGTTCCCGAACTTCTTGTTCCTCACAACGATGTGGCTACGCCTCGGCTGATGCCAGGCGGGCGAGATCCAGCGCCATCTCGACTGCGGAGTGGATCCACCGCGTCCCGTGAAGGGATGCGAAGACGAGTTGGTCGTCGACGCGCACGAAGGCGGCCACGTGACTTCCGTTGATACCGCCTCCTGGGTACTCAGGAAACCGATACACAAGTACCGTTCGCCCATCGGTTTGCATGGTCTGCACCAGGTTGGCATCACCTTTCACCTCGTTCACGAAGTCGGTCAGGATCCACTTCTCGACCACAGCTGCGTCACCGGCTCCGACGATCCAGTGCTTGACTCCCGGACAGTCCCACGAGCCGATGCTTCGCCGCAGGTCGTCGGCTTGTGGAAGAAGTCCTTATCGAACGTGAGCATGTAAACGCGGGGCTCGTCGGCAAACGTAGCCGCGCCGTAAGACCCATTCATGTGGGTGACGGGGATGTCCGGAATGAGCTCCGGGCACAGGACTGGAACCGTTGCGAATTGGCGTGCCTCCGCGCACGCTTCGCCGACCTGCTCCGGAATCGAGCGTGTCAGCTGCAGCGCCTCCAAGCGTTGGGCATCGAGGCGGGGAGTCGCCGACGCAGTCGGCCGCCTACCATCGCTGGTGCACGGGGCGGCCAGAAGACTGAAGAGGAGCCCAAGCATCACTCCTCCGCGTCGCAGGGAGCCCATCCAGACCAGCTTACGTTCCCCTGTTCGATACCCACGACCGCTTGCTCCATCCGACACACCCGCTGACAAGCCGATCGCCGGCATACTGTGAAGACGCCCTCCTCGCCTGGGAAGTTCTTGGGCCTTTCGGAAAGACCGGACCCGACCGTCTGGCGCCAAACGGTGTGGGTTGACGCTGGGGGTCGTGTCGACGAAGCGTGCCGCGCGTGCGGTCTATCCTCCGGACACCCATCGCCCAAAGTTGGGCGCAGTTCCCAAGACCCTCGTCGCCACACGTGAGCACATCTAGACGTAGTCGTGCGTCAGATGATGGAATCGGAAGACACCGTGTCGCGGCATGACGATTCTGGCTGCCGCCACCCTCTCGTCCTCACACCGCCGTTGACACCGGACTGCGACGGATTGTACGGGAGGCCACCTTTGCGCATGGCTCGCCCTCTCAGGCACGCAGTCCCAATCGGACTCGGCGTAGCGCAATCCACCCTTTTCACACTACCTCGAGTACCAATCCTTCCTCGGCCAGTGTGAGCGGGCCTTCCCATACCTCCGCCGCCTGCTCGCGAGAGACCTCTCGATCGTTGGTCGGCCAGAAGTGCGAGAGGACGAGGCGCCCCACGTTCGCCCCCACCGCGTGGATGCCGGCTTGACGCGCGGTCAGATGGTACGGGTCCCGTCCCTCATCCTGTCCGTCCAGCCAGCTCGCCTCGGCGATCAGTACATCCGCCTCCCGCGCGAGCGTCTCGATATCCCTGGAGGTCCCAGTGTCCCCGGTATAGGCCAGCGCCGTGTCCTCGGCCTCCAAGCGCACGCCCAGATTCGGAACCCAGTGCGGCAACAGGCTTGTGCGCACTGCGAAGGGTCCGACCTCGAAGCCGACACCTGGTTCGACCTCTCGGAACTCGAAGCTCTTCCGGATTTCAACGGCGCCCTCCTCGTCTTCCATGGCCGCGATTCGATCGAAGACGCCGGCGGGCGCCAAGACCGGCAACGGTGGGAGGGGATCGGGGCGGAAGAACCGAGCGAGGAACAGCGGATACAGGTCGAGGCAATGATCCCAATGCTCGTGAGAGATGAAGATCGCGTCGATCTGCTCGTGCGGTAGGTAGCGCTGCAGGTTCGGCAGCACAGCCATGCCGAAGTCGAGGACGAGGTGGTACCCACCCGTGCGGACGAGGAAGCCATTGGCCGCGCCGCCGGGGGCGGGCCAGGCACCCGATGCGCCCAGGATGGTCAGCTCCATCGCGGGATGGTATCCGGTCCGAGCGGCCATCGGGAACCGTCGAGGCTTTGGGATGGTGCACCCAACTGGACAGAACTCGAAAAAATGTCCGC
>DASPWN010000307.1:0-5674 GCA_035637835.1 Actinomycetota bacterium
CACTTCTCGGCCCGAGGGCATGCGGATCGTGTGGTCCCGGCGAACCACGCTTTCCGCCGTGGCCGGCCGAGCGGAGCCGCCCGCCGGGATGATCAGGATCTCCGCGGCCTTCCCGTCGGTTCCAAGGACCGAGCCGATGAGTCCGGGCGTGTCCGAGGGCCGAAGGACGACCGCGCCGGCGCCGTCGCCGAACAGCACGCACGTGCTCCGGTCGGTGAAGTCCAGGACTCTCGAGAGCACCTCCGCACCGATCACGGCGACGGTCTCGGCCGCGCCGGACTCGATGAAGGCCGCTCCGGTAGAGAGCCCGAACGAGAACCCGGCGCACGCCGCGTTGACATCGAAGGCGGGGCATCCGATGCCCAACTTGCGTTGCGTCCACACCGCCGCAGCGGGGATCGGCGTATCGGGCGTGAGGGTGGCGCAGATGATCAGGTCGAGCTGGTCGGGGGCGATCCCCGCGGTATCGAGGGCCGACCGGATCGCTGCTGTCGCCAGATCGGATGTCACCTGGCCATCGGCGGCGAACCGCCGTTCGCCGATGCCGGTCCGCTGGCGGATCCATTCGTCGCTCGTATCGACGATCGACTCGAAAAACGCGTTCGGGACAACGCGGTCGGGAAGCGCCGAACCGACGCCGGCGATCGAAGCGTGGCGAGGCCCGCTCACGAGGAGGATTCCCCTCCGCGTTCGATCCAGGCGACCGCCTGGCCCGCCTTCACGGGCTGCCCCTCGCGACCGAGTAGCCCTCCCATCCGACCGTGCATGGGAGCGAGGATATCGTCGGTCGACCCCCCATGCTCCACCCGGGCCACGGGCTGGCCTGCCTCCACCCACTCGCGTCCGCGACGGAACCGGACCGGGGGAAGGACACGCAGCCTCCCGTTGGCCGGCGACACGATGAGCGTGATCGGAAGACCGGCGGATTCGCCCGAGCCCACCTCCGGGTCGCGCTCCGATGGGCTCACGACACGACGCCCTCGGAGATGGAACGGGCGAAGTCCTCCGCCTCCCCTGGGGATCCGACCGCTCTCACGCGCACGCCCGGCAACTCCCGCTTCACCAGCTTGGAGAGCACCTGGCCGGGGCCGGCTTCGACGAACACGTCGAAGCCGGCCCCCTCGAGCACATGCATCGAGCGCTCCCAGCGCACCGGGGAGACCACGTGACGAGACAACTCGTCGCGGAGCGCGGCGGGATCGCCGACGAACCGTCCGGAGACATTGGCCACGATGGGGAACCGGGGCACCCGGAACTCCAACCCCGCCAAGGCGGCACGGATCGGTTCCACCGCCGGTTGCATGAGGGGGGAGTGAAAGGCGCCCGCGACCTTCAGCCGGATCGCTTTCACGCCCCGGCTCCTCGCGGCCTCCTCGGCCCGCTCGATAGCGGCCACCGATCCCGACAGTACGACTTGGTTCGCGGCGTTCTCATTGGCGACGGCGAGGATGTCGCCCCGGCCGGCGGCCTCACAGATCTCGGTGGCCTCGGTTGGCCCCACCCCGATCAGCGCGGCCATCGTTCCGGGCCGCTGCTCCGCCGCCATCTGCATGGCCCGTCCCCGCGTGACCACCGCCTCCAATGCCGACGCGAGGTCGAGGACGCCGGCGGCGACCAACGCGGCGAATTCGCCGAGTGAGTGGCCGGCGGCGGCTCCGAAGGTCACTCCGTCGGCCTCGAGGACCTTGCTCGCCGCGACATCGCACGCGAGGAGGGCCGGCTGCACGAACTCCGTCGTGGACAGGGCTCGCTCGTCGCGGCAACCGGCGACCACGTCACGCCCGATGGCTTCCGATGCCTCCCGAAGCACCGAGTCGCCTGCCGGATGTTCGATCCACGCGTCGGCCATGCCCGGGAACTGGGATCCCTGTCCGGGAAACAGGATGGCTATCGCCATCGCGCCACTTCCCCCGCGCGAGCGATGATCATCGGCACCTGTGACCCTACTCCCAGGTCGGGGGTTACGGCACTCCGGCGTGGGCTCCGGGCTGTGCCTGGGTTGCCACCTCAGGGCTCCTCCTGTAGAACAGGGCGCGAATCCCATGGCCGAGAGGGTTCAGCGAAGACTTCCCACGCCGGAGCGCCGGCGAGGACTTGGCGCCGAAGGCGTTTTCGGGTTCCTGGGGCAGGACATGGCTGTCGACCTGGGGACCGCGAACACGCTCGTCTACGTTCGGCGGAACGGGATCGTGCTGAACGAGCCTTCCGTGGTCGCCGTGAACACCCTCACGGGGGCCATCGTCGCGGTCGGCAACGAGGCCAAGCGGATGATCGGCCGAACGCCGAGCCACATTCAGGCGGTGCGCCCACTGAAGGACGGCGTGATCGCCGATTTCGACGTCACGGAGAAGATGCTTCGGTACTTCATCCAGCGGGTCCACAAGCGCCGCCTCCTGGCCAAGCCCCGGGTCGTCGTGTGCGTTCCCTCTGGATGTACCGGTGTCGAGCAGCGCGCCGTGGAGGAGGCGACGATTGCGGCGGGCGCACGACGCGCGTACATCATCGAGGAACCGATGGCCGCGGCCATCGGCGCGGGCCTCCCCATCCACGAGCCGAGCGGCAACATGATCGTGGACATCGGTGGCGGGACCACCGAGGTGGCGGTCATCTCGCTCGGAGGCATCGTTACCAGTACCAGCCTTCGGATCGGCGGAGACGAGCTGGACGAGGCGATCATCAGCTACGCGAAGAAGGAGTACTCACTGCTGCTGGGGGAGCGGACATCCGAAGCGATCAAGCTCGCCGTGGCGTCGGTGTATCCCATGCAGGAGGAGCTGATCGCGGAGATCCCCGGCCGCGACCTGGTGAGCGGCCTGCCCAAAACCATCCAGATCTCTGATAGCGAGATCCGCCAGGCCATCGACGAGCCGGTGACCGCGATCATCGATGCCATCAAGGCTACCCTGGACCGGACGCCGCCCGAACTGGCGGGCGACATCATGCACAAGGGCATCATGCTCACCGGCGGCGGCGCCCTGCTGAGGGGTCTGGACAAGCGACTCCGACACGAGACGGGGATGCCCGTCCGCATCGACGAGAACCCACTGTCTTCCGTGGCCATCGGATCCGGCCGGTGCCTGGAGGAGTTCGAGGTGCTCCAGCGGGTCCTGGTGAGCCCGTCCCGCGGGTAGCGGGATGGCCCTCCCGACCAGAGCGCGAAGCGCGAGGCTCGTGGTGGTGGCGCTCGTCTCCGTGTCGCTGCTCACGATCACGGTCGACTACCGAGAGGGAGACAACGGTCCGCTCGCCAGCCTGGGACGGATCGCGCTCACGGTCATGAGCCCGCTGCAGGAGGTCGTGTCCAAGGTCACGCATCCGATCGGCAACTTCTTCTCCACCCTGGTCCGCCTGCCCGCCATCCGGAGGGAGAACGAGGATCTGAAGGACCGCCTCGCCCAGGCCGAGTCGAAGCTGGCCACCGAGGCCACGGACGAGCAACGCCTTCACGAGCTGGAAGGGCTGCTCAAGGTGACCCAGAGCCTCGGTCCGAACGTGCGGACCACGGCGGCACAGGTGATCGCCAGCGGGCCCTCGAACTTCGAGTGGACGATCACAATCAACAAGGGTTCGAACGAGGGGATCAAGCTCGACCAGCCGGTCGTCGCGAGCGGCAAGCGCCTGGTGGGCCATGTCGTCCGCGTCGCGCCTGGCTCCTCGATCGTGCAGCTCATGGTGGATCAAGATTCCGCAGTCGCGGGGCGGTTGGAGTTCTCTAGGACCACGGGCCTGCTGACCGGTCAGGGCGACCAGGACATGAAGATGGGGCTGGTGGACACGACGACCGAGGTCCAGGCGGGGGAGCAGGTCGTCACGGCCGGGTACCGGATCCCGGGCGGGGCCCAGAGCCTGTATCCGCCCGGTATCCTGATCGGAACGGTCTCGCACGTGGTTCCCGACGTCGCCGCACTCGAGAAGTTCATCACCGTCGCGCCGGCCGTCGACTTCTCGAGCCTCGACATCGTCTTGGTGGTCCTTTCGGGTGGGTCGAGGTAGCCTGGCTCGTGCGCCGGTTCCTCACGCTTGCCACGGTGATCGTGACGGCGTTGCTGCTCCAGACGACGGTGCTCGCCGAAATCCGCCTGCTCGGCGCCCGCCCGGAGCTCATGTACCTGCTGACGATCGTATTCGCGATGCTGGAGGGACCGTCATCGGGCGCGGTCACCGGCTTCGCCGGGGGGATGGCCCAGGACTTCCTGCTGAACCAACCCAAGGGCATCACCGCGCTCACGCTCACCCTGCTCGGCTACGCGGTTGGGCTCCTCCGCCAATACGTCGTCAGCCCTTCACCGGTGCTTCCGGTCGTCGTCGTGGCATGTGGGACGTTCTGCGGGGTCCTGTTCTACGGGCTCGTATCCTTCCTACTCGGACAGTTCGACAGCACCGCCGTGTACCTGTTCAGAGTGGCTGGGCTCTCGGCTGCGTACAACGCCATCCTGACCCCGCTCGTCTACCCCGTCCTTCGACGGGCGGCCGAGGCCTCCCGGTCACGGCGGGTGGTGCGATGGTGACGGAGCGGTGACCGAGGGGCGGACCGGGCTACGACTGAAGGTGTTCGGCGCGCTCGTGGCGTTCATGTTCGCGGCGCTCACCACTCGACTGTGGTTCCTCCAGGTGCTGGCGGCGGACCAGTTCCGCGATCAGGCGAAACAGAACGCGGTGCGCCTCATGGACATCCCCGCGCAGCGAGGACGGATCCTCGATGTGAAGGGCAGGCTCTTGGTCGATAACCGGGTCAGCCTGGTCGTCACCGTGAACAAGCAGGAGGCCGGGTCGAACTTGGAAGATGTGCTCTTCCGGCTGTCGAAACTGCTCGGCGTGCCGGCGGAAGAGCTTGCCGCCCGGGTCGAGGATCCCCGCTACTACGTGTTCCAACCCGTCCCGGTCGAGGCCAACGTCGGCAAGCGCATCGATTTCTACATCAGCGAGCATCATGACAGGGAGTTCCCCGGGGTGGAGGTGGTGAAGGAGCCCGTCCGCGTGTACCCGGAGGGGAGCCTCGCGGCCCACGTGCTCGGGTACCTCGGGCAGGTCAACAAGGAGCAGCTGAAGGAGCCGGCGTTCCACGACTATCGCCCAGGCGACGAGGTCGGCGTCACCGGCGTGGAGGCGGCGTACGAGCGCTTCCTGCGAGGGACGGAAGGCGTCGTCAGCTACCGGGTCAACTCAGCCGGCCAGACCCTGGGCCAGTTCGGTGAACGACTGCCCGTCCGGGGCCAGGACGTCGTCCTCACCATCGACATCAAGGCCCAGAGGATCGCCGAGGAGAGCCTGAATCTCGGCCTTCAGTACGCCCACGGCATCTACGACTCGGACACGGGGCGCGACCTTGCGGCAAGCGGTGGCGCCGTGGTGGTCATGGATCCGGCGACCGGCGCCATCAAGGCGCTGGCGTCCGCGCCGTCGTTCGATCCCTCGCTGTTCGTCCGGAGCATGAGCTCCGACGAGTACGAGCGACGATTCGGAGCGGCGAAGAGCTACCCCCTTCTGGATCGAGCCATCCAGGGCCTGTACCCGCCTGGCTCCACCTACAAGCCGTTCGTCCTGTTGTCCGCGCTGCGACGGGGGATCGTGTCGACCACGGACTATTACCCCTGCCCCCCCTCCTGGGACGTGCCCGAGGACCCCCTGCACGAGGTGTTCCACAACTGGACCACGGTGGATCTCGGATCAATGA
>DASPWN010000308.1:0-4503 GCA_035637835.1 Actinomycetota bacterium
AGCGCGAGCGGGATCAGCGCGAGCCACGAGAACTGCTGGAGCTGGTCCTCCCGCAGCCGCGGGTAGGTCGCCCGCAGCCAGATCACGAAGAACGATAGCGCACCGATCTTCGCCGCCATCCACAGCGGCTCGGGGATGAACACCAGGCCCGGAAGCGCCCGGTACCCTCCCAGGTACAGCACCGACGTGATTGCCGCCAGCGCGACGATCCCGCCGTACTCGGCCAGCAGGAAGAACGCGAACTTCAGGCCCGTGTACTCGGTATAGGCCCCGAAGATGATCTCCGAGTCGGCCACCGGCATGTCGAACGGCGGCCGGGTGAGCTCGGCCAGGGACGCGACGACGAAGATGGCGAAGCCCACCGGCTGGGTCAGGACGAACCAGTACCGGGCCTGGGCCTCCGTGATCCCGATGAGCGACAGCGTGCCGGCCTGCATGACGACCGACGCGGCCGCCAGGACCAGGGGCAGCTCGTACGAGATGAGCTGGGCGGCCGCCCGGAGCGCGCCGATCAGGGAGAACTTGTTGGCCGAGGACCATCCGGCCATCAGCACACCGATCACGTTGACCGAGGACATGGCCAGCACGAAGAAGATCCCCACATCGAGGTTCAGCGCGAAGATCTGGGGGGAGAACGGGATGACCACGAAGATCACGATGTAGGGCACGAGGGCGACCGCGGGCGCCAGTGAGAACACCCACGGATCGGCGGCCCGGGGGATCACGTCCTCCTTCTGGATGAACTTCACCCCGTCGGCCACGAGCTGGGCCCATCCGTGGAACACCCCCGGGTACATCGGTCCCAGCCGGCTCTGCATGTGGGCCAGCACCTTGTGCTCGGCGTACCCCACGACCATGGGGGCGACCAGGAAGAACCCCAGCACCACGCCGGCCTTCACCACGAGCACGAGCCAGTAGTTGGAGAACCACTCGTTGAAGATGCTCGCGCCGGCCTGCCCGATCACTCCTCCTCTTCCTCCTCCTCGCCCTCGACGGCCCCCGGCCAGGGCTTCGCCTCCCTGGACATCAAGGGGAAGTCCTTGCGGAGCGGGTGACCCTCGAACGGCTCGGGGAGCAGCAGCTTCACCGGCTGTGGGTGACCTTCGAAGTCGATGCCGAACATCTCCATGGTCTCCCGCTCGTGCCAGTTCGCCGATGGGAACAGGTCGGAGATACTCGGGCACGCCGGGTTCTCCTTCTGCAGCTTCACCTTCATCCTCACGTCGTGATGGTGGATCGTGGAATGCAGGTGCGTGAGCACCTCCATGCCCTGTTCCCCGAAGTCGACGGCGGAGGTGAAGTCGCAGAAGTCGCAGGCGAGGTCGGGCTCGTCGCGAAGGAACCGCACCATCTCCCGGTACCGATCGGGCGAGACCGTGATCACCGAGTGGCCGCGTTGGTCCTCGAAGGCCAGGACGTCGTCCCCGAACTGCGCCCGCAGCCGCGACTCGACCTCAGGAGGTGGCAGCGGGCGCCGTGAGGTTGCCACTCCACTTCTCCTTGATGTCCTCGTTGGCGATCTTCTCCTGGAGCCTGATGATCCCGTGCAGCAGGGCCTCGGGCCGGGGCGGGCACCCGGGGACATACACGTCGACCGGGACGATCTGGTCCACGCCCTTGGTCACGGAATAGGAGTCCCAATACGGACCGCCGCAGTTGGAGCAGGAGCCGAACGAGATCACGTACTTCGGGTCGGGCATCTGGTCGTACACGCGCTTGAGAGCGGGGGCCATCTTGTCCGTGAGGGTCCCTGCCACCACCAACAGGTCGGCCTGCCGGGGCCCGTGGGCGAACGGGATGACCCCGAACCGGATGAAGTCGTGCTTCGACGTGGACGCCGCGATGAACTCGATGGCGCAGCAGGCCAGTCCGAAGTTCATGACCCACAGCGAGTACCGCCGCCCCCAGTTCAGGATGAACTTCACCGGCTGGAGATCGGGGAGGGGCGTCTTCTCGATCAGGCCCACTTCAGCACTCCCTTCCGCCACGCATAGAGGAGGCCGGCGCCGAGGATGCCGATGAAGATGGCCATCTCCACGACCGCTTGGTAGCCGAGGCCCACGAACACCCTGGCCCAGGGGAACAGGAACACGCTCTCCACGTCGAAGATGACGAACAGGAACCCGTAGATGTAGTAGCGGACCTGGCTCTGAGACCAGCCCTCGCCGACGGGGTCGATCCCGCACTCGTAGGTCGTGAGCTTGGCCGGGAGAGGGCGATGGGGAGCCACGGCTCGCGCAAGCCCGAACGCCACGGCGACCAGGCCGGCACCGGCGATCAGGACCGCGAGGACGACGCCGTAAGACTGGTAGTAGGTCCCCACGCTTGTGAACGCTTTCTCAAGCGGCGCGATTCTAACAAGGCCCTCATGGCGATTGCCGAGCTCCGCATCGGGCGGCCAGGAACTCGGCGAGCGCGACGAGCGCCATACGGGCCGGGCCGTCGGGAAGCCGGAGCCCGAGCTGCCGGGCCCGGTCCACCTCCGCCGCCACCGCCACCCGGGCCGGCTCCAGGCTCCCCGGCGAGCGAACGATCCGAAGGGCCCGCTCCAGCCGGTCCCCCTCGGGTGGCCCCTGGCCAAGGATGTCGGCGAGCTCGCCGCCACGCTCCTCGTCGGAGAGGGCCGAGAGCACGGGGAAGGTGTAGACCCCCTCCTTCATGTCCACACCGGGCTCCTTGCCGAGCTCCTGCTCCGAGGCGCTCACGTCCATGATGTCGTCGGAGAGCTGGAAGGCCATCCCCAGGGCCTCCCCGAACGCCTCCAGGACGTCGACGTGGTCCGAGGAGGCATCGGACAGCACCCCGCCCAGCCGGCAGGACGTGGCGATCAACGCCCCGGTCTTCCGCCGGATGATCTCCAGGTAGGCCGCCCTGGTCTGCTCAATCCTGCCGGCGGACTCCACCTCCCGGATCTGCCCGTCGCAGAGCGTGGCGATGGTCCTGGCGAGCAGGGCGCAGACGTCGGTGCCGAGCTCGGTGGAGATCTCGGAGGCCCGGGCGAACAGGTAGTCGCCGGTCAGGATGGCCACGGTGTTGTCCCACCTCGCGTTCACCGACGGGATCCCCCGGCGCGCGTCCGCCTCGTCGATCACGTCGTCGTGATACAGCGTGGCAAGGTGGACGAGCTCGATGGCCACCGACCCGGGGATGAGCCGCGGATCCGCCGGGTCGCCGAAGTACCCCGAGAGCAGCACCAGCATGGGCCGGAACCGCTTGCCTCCCGCCGCAAGCAGGTACGAGGACGTCTCGGCCAGCAGGTCAGAGTCCGCACGCACCGCCTTCTCCAGGGCGGCCTCCACCTCATCGAGGCGGCCCCGGACGTCGCGCTCCAGCTCCGCATCCGGCGCCTCGAGGCCCGGGACGAGCTGCCTGCTCATGTGGCCGACCCTATCCGAAAGCCGGCCGGCGTCACCATCGAAGGATCGCCGCCTTGTCGAGCACGCCGAGCACGATGCCGGGGAACACCCCGAACAGGAGGGTAAGGACCGCCGGCACGGCGACTGCCACCCGTGGCCAGGTCGAGCGATCGGGCTCGGCGTCGTCCTGCGGTTCCTGCATGTACATCAGCACCATGACCCGGATGTAGAAGGAGGCCGCCACCACGCTGGCCAGGACCCCGACCAGGACCAGGGGCCAGTGGCCGGCGCCGACCGCCGCCCGGAACACGTTCACCTTGGCGATGAACCCCGCCGTGGGCGGGATGCCGGCCAGGGACAGAAGGAACAGCGTGAGCAGGGCCGCCAGCAGCCGGCTTCGCCGGTACAGGCCGGCGTAGGAGGAGAGCGAGGTCCGCCCCTCCCCCCGCGCCGAAACCAGCATCACGACGCCGAACGCCCCCAGAACCATCAGGGCGTACGCGAGGAGGTAGAACAGCGCCGCGGAGATCCCGTCCTGGCCCGCCGCCGTGAGCGCGATCAGGACGAACCCGGCGTGGGCGATGCTCGAATACGCGAGCATCCGCTTGATGTCGGTCTGGGCGATGGCGATCAGGCTGCCGGCCACGATGGTCACCGCGGCGATCGTCCACACCAAGGGGGTCCAATCCAGCGTCAGTGGCTGAAACGACGTCTCCAGGACGCGGATCAGCGCGGCGAACGCCGCCACCTTCGTCCCGGCGGCCATGTAGGCCGTGACCGGGGTCGGCGCACCCTGGTAGACGTCGGGGGTCCACATGTGAAACGGCACCGCCGAGACCTTGAACCCGAAGCCGATCCCCAGGAACGCCACGGCCGCGAGCGCCAGCCCCAGGCTCCCGGTCTGCCCCGCGAGGGCGTGAGCGATGGCGGACAGACGGGTGGATCCGGTGGCGCCGTAGGCCATGGCCACCCCATACAGGAAGAAGGCGGAGGAGAACGCTCCGAGGAGGAAGTACTTCATCGAGCCTTCGACGGAGGACAATCGAGCGGAGATGCCGGTCAGCACGTACAGCGAGAGCGACAGGATCTCCAGGGCCAGGAACACCAGGATCAGGTCGGCGGCCGCGGCGATCAGCGTCATGCCCGC
>DASPWN010000309.1:0-5755 GCA_035637835.1 Actinomycetota bacterium
GGCCACCGGGCCCTGGCGGCGGAGCTGCTGTCCAGCCTGGAGGAGCGGGGCTATCCGGATGCCCGGCCCGCGCACGCCGCGTTGTTCATGAACATCGACCGGCGGTCGGGGACTCGCCTCACCGAGCTCGCCCGCCGGGCCCGGATCACCAAACAGGGCATGATGCTGATCGTCGACGACCTGGAGAACCGGGGCTACGTCCGGCGCGTGCCGGACGTGGAGGACGCGAGGGCCAAGGTCGTCCGCCTGACGGCGCGGGGCCGGCGGTACGTGGCGGAGGCCCGCCGCGCGGTGGCCGCGCTGGAGGCTCGGGCCCGTCGGGAGCTCGGCGATCGCCGGTACGAGGCCCTCCGGAGCTCCCTCGAGCAGCTCGTCGGGATGGGCGGCGAGGTGACCGAGGAATGAGCCGCGCGCGGGCCACTAGACGCCGATCGTCACGTTCAACAGCTTCCCCACGCCGAAGGTGACGAGCGCTGCCCCACCTCCGATCAGCATCATGCGGAGACCGGCCAGGTAGAACGGTCGGCCCGTGAGGAACGACATCCCGGCGCCGATCGCGAACAGAGCGACCAGGGCGAGCGCAGCGGAGGTCGCAACAGCGGCGTTGCCGCTTCCGAAGAGGAAGGGCACCAGGGGGATCGCGGCGCCGCTGGAGAACGTCGCGAACGACGAGCCCGCAGCGGCCCACGGTGACCCCAGACCCTCATCCGGATCGAGGCCGAGCTCCTCGCGGGCGTGGGTGTCGAGGGCCACCTGCGGATCCCGCATCAGCTCCTCGGCCAGCCGAGCGGCCAGATCTTTGGAGATGCCCTTGCGCTCGTACAGGAGCGCCAGCTCCTGGCGCTCCGCCTCGGTGTCGGAGCCGATCTCGTGAGCCTCGAGGTGGATCAACCGCTCGAACACCTCGCGCTGCACCCGCATCGAGACGTACTCGCCGGCGGCCATGGAGAACGCGCCCGCGAGAAGACCCGCCACGCCCGCCAGGACGATCACGTTGTTCGATACGCCCGCGCCGGCCACGCCCATGATCAGTGACACGCTCGACACGAGCCCATCGTTCGCCCCGAAGATGGCCGCCCGCAGCGCGCCGGACTTGCCTCCCACGCGCTGCTCTGTGGCGATCGGCCCAGGGTGGGGAACGATCTTCCATTGCCGCCCCCGCATGCGGCGAACGATCGAGGCCAGCATCGAGACATGGCCCTTGGTCTTTAGGTCCTCCGGCGACAGGCTGGGTCCCATGGTCGAAGGCTACGACGTGCGACGACCTCGCACGTTCCGGCCCTCGGCCCCTTCGACGAGACGGTAGGGTGAACGCCGATGGAATCGGGGGGGCCCGAAGAGCTCGCTGATGGCTTGCCGGGATGGTTCCCGCGCGCCTTGCGGATCCTGTCGATTCGAGCAGTGTGGGTCCTGATCGCTGCGGCCATCGGGACGCTCGTGATCCTGTACCTGGCGCGCCGGCTGTCGGATTTCTTCACCATCATCTTGACGGCCGCGTTCCTCTCCTTCGCTATCGAGCCGGCGGTGAATTGGTTCGCCGGCAGGGGGATGCGGCGCGGGGCCGCCACCGGACTCATATTCGTGTTCATCCTGATCGCCGTGGCCATCCTGCTCATGCTGATCGTCCCGGCCATCGTCTCGGGGTTCCAGCAGCTGGTCGCGAACGCAGACACCTGGGTGGCCACGATCACGCGATGGCTGGACCGGCTGGGGATCACCGTCGATCAGGCGAAGCTGACGGAGCAGATCAAGAGCCGTGCCGACGACATCGTTGGCTATGCGACAAATTTCGCCGGACACGTGTTCGGCATCGCGACATCCATCCTGGGCGGGCTGTTCCGGTGGGCGACGATCGCGCTGTTCACGTTCTATTTCGTGGCCCAGGGACCGCAGCTGCGGCGGGCCATTTGCGGAACCCTTCCGCCCGAGTACCAGCAGCGCGTGCTCTTCGTCTGGGACCAGGCCATCGACAAGACCGGCGGCTACTTCTACTCGCGCCTGCTGCTCGCTGCCATCAACGGGACCGGCATGTACATCACGCTCCGCGTCTTCGGGGTCCCGTTCGCCGCACCACTCGCGGTCTTCGAAGGCGTGGTGTCCGAGTTCATCCCCATCGTGGGGACGTACATCGCGGGCGCTGCGCCCATCGGCGTGGCCTTCCTTGTCTCACCGGCCGCCGGGATCGGCGCGCTGATCTACGTGCTCGCGTACCAGCAGCTCGAGAACTACATCCTGAGCCCGCGCCTGACGGCGCGAACCATGAACCTGCATCCGGCCGTGGCATTCGCCGCGGCGCTCATCGGCGGGCAGCTCGGCGGGATCCTGGCCGCCTTCCTCGCCCTGCCGGTGGCGGCGATCATCCAGGCCTCGATCCAGGAGTACGGACGTCGCTATGCGGTCGTCGAGAATCCCCTCACGGGAGATGGAGTCATACTTTCCTCTTCACCTCTGGCTGAGCCCCGGGCCTCCTGGTGGGAGCGCGTGAAGACGAGGGTCGGACGACGCGGCGGCTGAGGCTCCGAGTCATGACATGACCCTGCGCGAGCCGCTCCGTTGGCCGTGATCGTGCGCAATCTGGGCGGGGGGCGGCGCGGCTCCCGAACTGGGTCGGCGTCCTGAGGTCCCGGTCAGCCAAGACCGTGGACCGACCACCCCCGGACGAGGCCCAAGACGCGTCCCCACGGCAGTCCCTTCGACGAGTGTTCCTGCTCCGGGCCATCCCGCTGGCGATCTCGGCGATCGGGCTGTACATCGTGTGGCCGGCGCTGCTGGACGTGTTCTCTGCCTGGCCCGGGCTGCTCACGCTCGATCCGGCCTGGATGTGTCTCTCGTTTCTGGCCGAGCTGGCCAGCTTCGCGGCGCTCTGGGAGCTCCAGCGGATCGCGCTTCGCAGCGATGGCTGGTTCCTGGTGGTCACCTCGCAGCTGGCCGGGAACGCGTTCAGCCGGACCGTGCCGGGCGGGGCCTCGGCCGGCGCTGCGCTCCAGTGCCGGATGCTGACGGTGGGCTGGTTGGACGGCGCGTCGACGGCCGTCGGGTTGACCACCGTGTCCTTGCTCACCACGGCGACCACCTTCGCCCTCCCGGTGCTGAGCGTCCCAGCGCGCCGCAGGTACGGCACCCTTTGACACCCCGAACGGGGGGGGCCGTGCGCGTGATTCCCTTCCGGGCTTCCGGTAGGGTTGCTCGTGAGGGGTCCGGGGGGGAAGGGGAAGCTGCATGCTCACTCGACGAACGCAAGAGACCTCGATGTTCGGGGCCATCACTGGGGTCTGGTGGTTGTTCCTCATCACTGGGATCGCCTGGCTGATCATTGGGTTGATCGTGCTTCGGTTCGACACCACGTCGATCGCGACGGTCGGGGCCCTCCTCGGCGTCGTGTTCCTCATCGCAGGACTGAACGAGGGGATGATCGCCGTGGTGCGTCCAAGCTGGAAATGGGCCCACATCGCGCTCGGGATCCTGTATGTGGTGGGGGGGTTCCTTGCGTTCGCCAGTCCGTACGACGCGTTCTGGGCGCTCGCGTCGATCCTCGGCTTCCTGCTCGTCCTGAAGGGCAGCCTGGACGTCATCGTCTCCGCGATGACCAAGGATCTCAACGAGTTCTGGTGGCTCGGTCTGGTGACCGGGATCCTGGAGCTCCTGCTGGGGTTCTGGGCATCGCAGCAGCTCTTCCCGGCGCGAGCCGCGCTGATCCTCATCTGGGTGGGATTCCTCGCCCTGTTCCGGGGCATCAGTGAGATCGCCTTGGCGTTCCAGATTCGCAGGGTGCATAAGGTCGTTACCGGGTAGCGCTACCGGGCGAGCGTCGGCCGGGTCGAGGCGAACCGATCGAGCGGGATCGGCGGGCGGTCGCCCGTCGCGAGGTCGGAAAGGATCCGCCCGATGAGCGGCGTGAACTTGAACCCGTGGCCGCTGCACGGCGAGCCGATGACGATCGGTCCCTGCCGGTCCAACACGAAATCCTCGTCTGGGGTGTTGGTGTACAGGCATGTATCGGTCGCCCCGGTCGGCCGGTGCGGCGCAAAGCGCGTTCTCGTGTAGTCGGTGACCCTCGCCACCCGATCCGGATCCGGGTCGAAGGAACGCTGGTCTGGATCCACGGCCGGCCCCGACTTGTGCACGGACACCTTGAAGTGGCCGGGCTCCTCGGGTTGGGGGACGACGTACGGGGTCTGGACCGTGTCCACGGTCCAGTCGATGACGGTCGGCATGGGCGAGGGCTCGTCCAACGAGAAATAGGTCACTTGCTCGAAGCTTGGGACCAGAGGTATGGGGAGGCCGGCGTCCCTCAGGAGTCCGCCGGCCCACGGCCCGGCCGCGATGACCGCGACCGGCGCCCGATGCGTCGAGCCGTCCGCGTTGACCTCGACCCCGTCGCCGTCGGCCGTAACTCGTTCGACTTTGGTGTGCTGAAGGATCGTGGCGCCGCCCTCAGCCGCCAGGCGGGCCTGGGCGTTCACCGTGCGCTCGGCCATGCACACGCCACCGTCCTCCTGCAGGAAGATCTCCGCGTCCGGCTCGAACCGGAGGGCCGGCCACCGCTCCCGCACCGCTTCTGGCTTCAGGTACTCAAGGTGTTCACCCGCGGCCTCGAGCGCGCTCGCCGTCTCCCTGCCGCCGGCTCCCACGTCGATGCCGCCCGTTGTGATCAGAAGCGTCTCACCGGCCGTGGCTTCCAGGTCCCGCCACTCCGCGAGGGCGAGTCGGGCCATGCGCACGTAATCCGGGTGGTGGTAGGAGATCCGGAAGATGCGGGTTGGACCGCCAGAGCTGCCCCTCGCATGACCGACCTCGAATCGCTCCAGAAGCAGGACCTGCCGCCCACGCTCGGTGAGAGTGCGAGCAGTGGCCGTCCCCACGGCCCCGCCCCCCACCACGATCGCGTCGAAGTCCCGTCCCACCGCGGCGAGCTTACCGAGCCTCGATGGTCTCGATCCTCGCCGGCCCGATCGTCGCTGGCTTCCCGGCCACCCGCACGTACGCCGGGAGCTCGGAGGACGGGTTCCACAGCCGGACATGGAGGACCCCGTCCTTCCGTCGAACGTTCGACAGCACGGCGTCCCCCTCGACGGCGAGGAGCGAGCCGCTCGACGGCAGCGTGCCTCTCCCCGCCGTGGGCACCTCGCGTAGGGGAAGGGCGAACCGCTCCCAGTCCGCCATGAGCCCGAAGCTCGTCGCGCCGGCCTGAAGCGCGAGCTCGAACGTGGTCGTCCCGATCATCTGGGCGTCGGGGGTTGCCACGTCGGGCCCGGCGGCGAACGGGCGCGTGGCCAGATGCTGCCTGCTGATCGTCCCCACACATCGCAGGAGCGTGATCGCCAGCTCACCCTCCGTGACCTCGTACTCGAAGACCCCCTCGTGGAACACAGCGATCCCGCCAGCCAGGACGACGTGGCGGGTAGGCCAGGTGCGCGAGGGAGCCTCCAGCTCGCCGCCCTCCGATGCGATCCCCCGCTCGACGAGCTCGAAGGGCGACCCGGCCAGGGAGCCCGCCGCCGGCTCGGCCAGCCGGACGTGGAGCCGGAGGCGGTGGTTCGGGCTCTGGTTGTCGATCTCCCCCGACAGCCGGACGAACGACTCCCCCTCCCTCCTTGCGACGAGCATCCGAACGGAAAGCCCCTCGTCGAAGTCGGCCCAAACCTCGTTGCCATCCGCAGCGACCGACCACCCGGGGCTCCGGGCCCGCTGGCCCGATTGCTCGAAGCAGAAGTTGTAAAGGTCGCCGACGTCAGGCTCGTCTCGCAGGGTGAAG
>DASPWN010000310.1:0-48799 GCA_035637835.1 Actinomycetota bacterium
GATGCTCGTTGCGCTGGAACGGTTCGACCTGCGGATCCCCGGATGCGGGTCGCTCAAGGAGAAACGCCACGTGGTGAAGACGCTCACCGGCGGCATCCGGTCGAAGTTCAATGTCGCAGTGGCAGAGGTGGACCACCACGACCTATGGCAGCGGACGACCATCGCCGTCTCGGCCGTCTCCGGCGACAGCTATCACGCGAAGCGCGTCATGCACGAGGTCGAGAAGTTCGTCGAGCGATGGGCCGAGGTCGAGGTCATCGACGCGGACCTCACCTTGCATTCACCCGATGACTGAGGGGACCCGGCCCGGAAGGGTGTCGGAGGAGTTCCGCGAGATCCTGGCGGAGGAGATCCCGAAGCTCAAAGACCCCAGGATCGGTTTCGTCACCGTGACGCACGTACGGGTGACCCCCGATCTCCGGCTGGCGCGGGTCTTTTATACGGCCATGGGGAACGAGAAGGAGCGCAGGGCCACGGCCGCGGGCCTCCGCTCGGCCCGGGCGCATCTGCGTCAGGTGGTCGGGGGCCAGGTCCGGATCAAGACCCTTCCGGACCTCCAGTTCGAGGAGGACCGGTCGATCGAAGCCGCTGATCGGATCGACCGACTGATCCGCGGTCTGCACGAGGAGGAGGGGTGAACGACCAGATGGCCCGTGCGGCCGAGATCCTGTCGGGCGCCAAGGAGGTCGCGCTGGCCTGCCACGTGAACCCCGACACCGACGCGCTCGGCTCGATGCTCGGACTGTCGATCGTCCTGCGATCGCGGGGAGCCCACACCATGTCCTCCTTTGCCAACGAGCCATTCGAGGTTCCGCGGTGGGCCGGCGTCCTGGCGGGCACCGAGGCGCTGATCCCGCCGGCCACCTTCCCCAAGGAACCCGAGGTCATGGTGACCTGCGATGCCGCGTCCCTGGACCGGCTGGGCTCCCTGGGCGCCAACGCGGCACGGGCCCACGAGCTGATCTGGATCGATCACCACGTGAGCAACGAGGGGCTTGGGACGATCCCCTTGATCGACCCGTCGGCCTCCTCCACGTGCGAGATGGTCTTCCGGCTGGTCCGAGCCATGGGCGGGGACCTGCCGGACGAGGCCGCCATGTGCCTGTACGCCGGGCTGGTCACCGACACCGGGAGGTTTCAGTACGCCTCCGTCCGGCCGGAGACGCTGCGGCTTGCGGCGGAGCTCCGCGAGCATCCGTTCGACCACACGCGAGTGGCCCAAGCGCTCTACGAGGACAACGCGACGGCCTACCTGAAGCTTCTGGGGGTCGCGCTCCATCGCATGACGCTGGCCGAGGGGGCCGACCTGGCATGGACGTACCTGACGCAGGCGGATCTGGCGGGAGCCGGCGTGCACCCCAGTGAGACCGACGATCTCATCGACGTCGTGCGGACGGCGCGGGAGACCGACGTGGCCGCGGTGATGAAGCAACAGCGCGACGGCAGGTTCCGGGTCAGCCTTCGCTCCCGGGGGGGCAACGACGTGTCGAAGGTGGCGTCGATCTTCGGCGGGGGCGGCCATCGGCTGGCGTCGGGATACACCTCGAACCACGGCCTGGCGGGGACGGTGGAGCGGCTGGAGGCCGCGCTGCGCGGCGAGCCCGTGGAGCCGTGAGCCTCGTCGAGGGGCTCCTGCTGGTCGACAAACCGAGGGGGGTCACGTCACACGATGTGGTCGACGCGGCTCGCCGGGCGCTCGGCATCCGAAGGATCGGGCACGCCGGAACACTCGACCCCATGGCCACCGGGCTCCTGATCCTCGGCGTTGGCCGGGCCACCCGGCTGCTCCGGTTTCTGGCGGACCTCCCGAAGACCTATGAGGGCACCGGGGTGCTGGGGGTGGAAACCGACACGCTCGACGCCGAGGGCAAGATGGTGCGGTCCACCTGCGTGAATGTCAACCGTACGGCGCTGGTACGAGCCATGGCGGCGCGGCTCGGCGCATCGATGCAGGCGCCTCCAGCGTATTCGGCAGTCAAGGTGGGCGGACGCAAGCTGTACGAGGCGGCGAGGGCCGGCGAAGCGGTGGAAGCGGCGCCTCGTCCCGTTCGGGTCGACGCGTTCGACCTGCTGGCGTTCGACCCTCCGCGCTTCGACTTCCGCGTCACCACCTCGGGTGGGACGTACGTTCGGGTCCTCGTGGCCGACGTGGGGACCGATCTCGGCAGCGGCGCTCACCTGACCCGACTGGTCAGGACCGCCGTGGGCCCGTTCCACGTGCGGGATGCCGTCGCCATGGGGGAAGCCGGCGACCCGCTCCCCATCGAGGCCGCGGTGGCGCACCTTCCTCGGATCGACCTCGAGCCCGACGAGGCCACCGCGGCGACCCACGGGCGGCTCCTCGGTCCGGCGGGGATCGAGGGACCGTATGCCGTGTTCGGTCCGGAGCGTGTGCTCATCGGCGTGTATCGCGACGACGGAGCCAAGGCGCGCCCGCAGGTCATCCTGGCGTAGGCTTCGGTCTCATGGACGAACGTGACGCTCGAGCGGCGCGCAAGAAGCTCATCTGGCGGGTCGTGCAGATCCTCATCTCCGTCGTGCTCGTCGTGGCCATCTTCGCCTACGCGATCCCCAAGATCGCCGACTACCGGTCGGTGTGGCAGGCCTTTACCAACATGACCTTGCTGGAGCTCACGTCGTTGGTCGTGGCGACGGTGTTCAACCTGTTCACGTACTGGTGGCAGAACATGGCGTCGATCCCTGGGCTCAGGCTGCCGCAGGCAGCCGTGAACAACCAGACGACGACCTCGATCGCCGACACGATCCCGGGGGGCGGCTACATCGCGGTTGGGGTGGGGTACACGATGTACCGGTCGTGGGGGTTCCCGACATCGGTCATCGCACTCTCGGCGCTGGTCACCGGGATCTGGAACGTGTTCATGAAGCTCGGGCTGCCGGTGATCGCGCTCGCCATCCTCGCCGTCCAGGGCCAGGCGAGCGGGGCGCTCGTCCTGGCCTCGCTGGTCGGGGTGGCCGTTTTGGCCGCCGGGGTCGTGCTGTTCGCGCTGGTGCTGTGGAAGAAGGAGCTCGCCCGCCGCATCGGCGACGCGCTGGGACGGGCCGTCTCGTTCCTCCTGCGGCTTATCCGCAGGCCGGCCGTAGAGCACTGGGGAGAAGCCGCGGTTCGGTTCCGCCGGCAGACCATCGACCTGGTGTCCAAGCGCGGGATCGCGCTCACGGTCACCACCATCGTGAGCCACCTGGCGCTGTTCCTGGTCCTGCTGCTGGCGGTCCGCCACGTCGGCGTCTCCGAGAGCGAGATCAGCACGGCCCAGGTCCTCGGCGTGTTCGCCTTCGGGCGACTGGTGACGGCGCTCCCCCTCACGCCCGGTGGCCTCGGCCTGGTCGAGCTGAGCTACATCGGCGGCCTGATCCTGGCGGGCAGGGCGCACACCAACGTGCCGACGGAGGTCTTTCACGCGCAGGTGGCGGCGGCCGTCCTGGTGTTCCGCACGCTCACCTACGGGATCCAGATCCCGATAGGAGCCTTCACCTACCTGATCTGGCGGTTCAACAAGAGCTGGCGCAAACCCGTGGAGGCGGAGCTCGAGCCGCAGGCGGCCGCTTCGTCGTCGGGCGGCGGGTCCGCCTAGGGCGTCGTGCCCGCCCAACCCTCGGGCGGCGCGCCGGCGCGGACCGGGGAGCCGCGCATCCGCATGGCCACATCGCGGACCTCGGTGGCCATGGCCGCCGAGCCGAGGGCCACACCGGCCCCCAGCACCACGCCGGCTACCACGTCAGACAGCCAGTGCGCGTTCAAGTACACGCGCGAGAAGGCCATTACGAACGCGAACAGCACGGCGATGGCCTCCCACTTGCGCCGTCGCGGTCCGGAGGGCATGAGCACGAGCACCAGCGCGACCGCGGTTGCCGCGGCGGCCACCGCATGGCCGGACGGGAACGAGTAGCCCGTGATGGCCACGAGCTCGTTCGGTGGGCGGCCGCGGTGGAAGAAGGCCTTGGCCCCGGTCAGGAGTACCTCGGCCGAGACCCAGGTGAGGACCCACGCCCCCAGGGCCCGCCACTTCCGGCGGAATGCCAGCCACAACGAGACCACCGCTCGGATGGGGATCGTCACGTACCCGCCGCCGATCACGTTCAGGGCTCGGGCCACCGCCGACAGGACCACGTTTCGGATGTGGTCCATAGCCCGGTAGGTGGACTGGTCGAGGTGCCCGATGGGGGCGAACGTCGTCGCCGGCGCGGCCCCGGGAGGATGGCGTCCGACGCCGATGAACAGAAGGACCAGGAAGAGGAGCAAGCACAACGAATACAGGAAGGTCCGTCGGTGGTTGCTCAGCACGTGGCCTCGCCTATCCCGGGCAGGCCGGGGCCTCCGCTCCGCACAGGATGAGCCCGGACTCCTCCTTCGCCCGCTTCACCAGCACGGAGCGGGCGACGAAGGACAGGGCCTGCTGAGCCTCGAGCGCGAGCGTCGCCGCAGCGCCCGTGGCGAACCGGAACCGGTTGGTGACACACCCGCCGGGGAACCGAAGGTACCGGTTGACCTGGAAGGTCGGCGGCAGGCTGATGGGCTCCTCGTAGACGCGAACGCCGGGGATGGCCCCTGGCCCCGCCGTCACCTCGACCGCGTTCGACACATCGCAGGAACCGGTCAACGTGATCTCGAGTGCGTGGAAGCCGGCCCGGTCCGAGTTCAGGAAGAACTGCGCCGAGCCGCTTCCGATACGCGAGCCGTCGTAGGACCAGCCTGAGGGGAACTCCGCGATGCAGGGAACGAGCGTGGCAGACGGCACGGCCTGGGCCGTCAGGATCAGCGCATTCGCGTTCGTGGCACCGCACGTGGGCTCTTGCGGGTACAGGCCCCCGCACGCCGGCACGAGCACGGCAGCCGCGCCCAAGGAGACGATGGCGGCTCCGAGCCGCCCCCGCCGCCTCACGCGAACACCGCCCAGTTGTTGGCGACCACGAGGAGGGCCACCAGCGCGAGGAGGAGCACTCCGGCCGTCCTCACGATGCGTCGCACGCTCCACCGTTGGATGGAGACCGCTTTGCGCTCCGGGGCCAGTGCTCGGAACTCGCCCACGAGGTCCCGGCCATCCTGTTTGAGCATGCTCCGAAGCTGCGTGGGGCTGGCCACACCACGAGCGGCGGCGAAGGCCTCGGCGATGTCGTCCTCCGTGAAGCTCTCGAGCGCGTGCTCGTAGACCCGTTTGGCGTCGCTCTTCACCGCGAGCACCAGCATCATGTTCGCCAGGTCGACGGCCTGTCGCCATGGGGACGGCCGGACCTGAACGAAGAAGACGTCGATCACCAGGACCTTGCCATCGCGGACCATGAGATTCGCCGGCTTGATGTCCCGGTGGGCGAGCCCCTCGTCCCACATCTTGCGGACGATCTGGAGCCCCTCGTCGATGCCCGCGTCGTCGATCTCGGCATCACCGATCTCGACCGCCCCGTCGAAGAACTCCATCACGATCATGTACTCGCGCTCCGGCGTGATCTCCACAATGCCATAGGGCCTGGGAGTGGGGAGCCCCTCTTCGTACAGGAGGCGAAGCGTGTAGTCCTCGTACTCCACGAACCGTCGAACGGACTGGAAGGGGGTCTCGTCCTCCAGCGCCCCGTACAGGATGGAGCGGCCGAGCTTGTACCAGCGGTCCGCCCGGACATGGGTCTTCGCGTAGAGCTTGGCGAACAAGTACTGCTCGGGTTCGTCCTCCGTGGCCGCGACCCGCAGGCGAAGCGGCGTGGATCCGCCCGACCCTTCCAGGCCGATCGGCTTGATCTGGAGGATCTCGTAGCCCAGCTGGTCCTGGACGGCCCGGCGGATGGCCTCCCCACGCCGCCCGCCGACGTCCAGGTGCGCGGCCTTCCCTCTACGGTAGGTCACCGGGAACACATCGTTCGGCGTGTACCACCGGAAGGCCACGAGAGGGATGGCGATGCCCATGATGGCGCCGAACGCGGCGTCGGTGGGGTGGTCCACCGCGAGGTACAGGCGGGCGAACACGAGCGAGAGGATGAGGCCGCCGACGATCCATTTTGCAATCTCGCGGGAACGACCCTGGACGACGAGCGCGTACATGATGCCGACGAGCGAGGCGGCCAGTCCCACCAACGGTCGGGAGGGCATCGAGTATCCCTCCCACGGCGCGATGATGGTGATGCCGAGCGGCCGGCTCCGCCCGAGGAGGGTCGAGATCTGGTACGCGACGATCTCTGCCGCCAGGATGCTCGCCAGGAACACGAACAGGTGCCGCCAACGCCGGAACCCGACGAGCGCGGCGATGGTGCCCCATCGCAGCGCGCGGATCGTCCACCTCGACGCCAGCAGGTTGACGAACAGCAGGACGTCGGTGAACGAGTCGCTCCGCAGGTTCGCGATCCAACGCAGCCGCAGGGTGTCGAACCGATCGAAGATCCCACCGAGCGGCTGGAAGAACGCCACGCCGATTAGGACGCTGAGGAAGTACATCACCATGACGATCCAGAACTTGCCGCTCCGACCGAGCTCATGGGGGAGCGGGGGCGCTTCCCCGGAGGGTCGCCGGTGCCGCCTGCCGGTCTGGCCGGGCCCAGGGCTCCGCTGCTCCCTGGCCCCTCCCAAGGTCTCGTCGGTGACGTCCAAATGATCGCCCGATCGTCGAAAGCCCGACTCTACTCCAGGGCGTCTGGGATCCCGTGCTCGGCGAGCCATCCGTAGGCCACCGCAGCTGATGCCTCGCCCGCGGCGACGTCGCGGTTCATGCGTTGCAGGTCCTCGGTGGTCAGGGCGGCGGAGACGGCGTCGGTGACCTCCGCCAGCCTGGGCCCGAACCTGGCCAGGGCGTCGGTCCTGATGATTGGCGTGACGTTCTCCGCCGGCTGGAGATGCCGGTCGTCCTTCAGCAGGACGAAGCCGTGGGCGTCGATCTGTCCGTCGCTCGTGAAGAGCAGGGCCGCCTGCACCTGCCCGGCCTGGAGGGCCGCCACGGTGAGCGGGCCTCCCTCGTCGAGCGGCACGAACGACTCGAACCGCAGGCCGTACAGGGACTCGAGTCCCTCCAGGCACAGGGCCCGCTCGCGGCACTCGGGCGGCCCGCCGAAGGCCATCTGTGGCGCGACCGGTCCGAGGTCGCTGATGGTGTGCAAGCCGAACCTGGTCGCGGTCTCCTTCGTGACCACGATCCCGTTCCGGTCTTGCGCCGGCGACGCAGCGAGAACGGTGAGGCCGCGCGACGCCATCGCGCCCGCCAGCGCGCGATGCGTCGCGCGCTCGTCCGCCGATGCCGATCCATCCCCCGCCACGAACTCGAGCGCACTTCCCGCGTACTCGGGGACGAGCTCGACCAATCCCTTCTGGAGCGCCGGCTGGACGAGTTCCCGCGCGCCCAGGTCGAGCGCGAGCTCGACCCGGAAGCCGGCTGACCGAAGGGCCTGCCCGTAGAGCTCCGCGAGCAGCACGCTCTCGGAGAAGTTGAACGACGCGACGGTGATCGCGCCGTCGTCGAGGGCGGTCGTCCGGGGAGTTGGGGGTGACCCGCACGCCTGGAGCAGCAGGAACGGGAGGAGCATCGCGGTCCGCCACCGAAGCACGACCGTCCTCCTTCCGGGCGTGGGACCGGCCAAGGCTATTCGAAAGCCGCGGGTTCCGGAGCCGGGAGGATTGTTCGATAGGCTGCCGCGCGTGGAGCTGCGGCATGGACTGGAGTCGCTTCCGCTCGGCTCCGGCGCGACGGTCGTGACGGTCGGGTTCTTCGACGGCGTGCACCGAGGTCATCACGCCGTCTTCCGCCGAATTGTCGAGGTCGCCCGGGAGCGCGGACTCGGATCCGTTGTCGTCACCTTCGACCGGCATCCCCGGGAGACCCTGACCCCGGGCAGGGAGCCGAAGCTCCTGACGACCTCGGAGCGCAAGGCTCGGCTCATCGAGGCAGCCGGTGTGGACGTCCTCCTCGTCCTCTCGTTCGACCGACCCTTCTCCCTCGTCCCGGCAGAGGAGTTCGTCCGCCGCGTGCTGGCGGAGGGCCTCCACGCCGAGCACGTGGTCGTGGGGGCGAACTTCACGTTCGGACACGAGGCCCGGGGGACGGTGGAGACCCTCCGCACCCTCGGCCCGGCCCATGGGTTCACCGCCGAGGAGGTCCCCATCGTCGAGCTCGATGGCCGTCCCGTCTCCTCGTCATCGATCCGCGAGGCGCTCGCGGAAGGCGACCTGAAGTGGCCGACGAAGGCGCTCGGCCGACGGCACGCCGTCGAAGGGACCGTCGTCACCGGGGCAGGTCGAGGGGTGGACCTCGGTTTCCCCACGGCGAACCTTGAGACCGATCCCCGGGTGCTGTTGCCCAGGACCGGCATCTACGCGGGACGCGCGTCGATACAGAAGCGCCCCTACGTCGCGGCCATCAGCGTGGGGACCAATCCGACGTTCGGCCGGGAACCGGTCCACGTCGAGGCCTACCTACTGGACTTCGCAGGCGAGCTCCGCGGCCAGACACTCACCGTCGAGTTCTGGGCCAGGCTCCGCGACGAGGAGCGATTCGACTCGCCCGAGGCTCTCACCCGGGCCATGGCCGAGGATGTCCGCCGCACCAGCGAGCTCGTGCCGGCGCCGGAGGCACGGCCGGCATGAGGGGCCGGGGCACGACGGGTCCTCTTCCGGCGCCCCGCGAACGAGGCGAAGCAGTTCGTGTTCCGACGGCCATCCGGTGCCCCGCTGACGGCGTCTGGTAGCCTTTTCCCTGGTCATGGCATTGACGACGGAGTCCCGCTCAAAGATCATCGCCGAGTATCGGCGTGCCGAGAACGACACCGGCTCTGCCGAGGTCCAGATCGCGGTGTTGTCCACACGCATCAACGAGCTGACCGAGCACTTGAAGACCCACAAGGAGGACCATCACTCCCGGCGGGGCCTGCTCCAGATGGTCGGGCGCCGCCGCCGGCTGCTCGAATATCTCCGCCGCAAGGACATCGAGCGGTACCGGACGCTGATCGCCCGCCTGGGACTGAGGCGGTAACCGACGAGGCGGCGGCCTGAGGCCGCCCGTTCGGAAGGGGTGATGCGCACGAGCAGCTGAGATCGGCGAAGGAGGGGGTCGGTTATCAGTAGCGAGTCCCCGGACCCCGGAGGCTCACCACTGACAACTGGCCGAACCTCCCCGCCTCCCGATACCACCCGTCGGCCCTCGCGGAGAAACCGCGCAGGAGGCACCCAAGGAGGAAGGCCAGTGGCCGTCATCAAGCGTACGAAGACCGTCGGCTCGCAGGACATGACCCTCGAGTCCGGCAAGCTCGCGATGCAGGCGGAGGGATCCGTTGTCGTCACCTACGGTGAGACGCAGGTCCTCGCCAGCACCACCACTGCAGCACCCCGTGAGGGCATCGATTTCTTTCCCCTCACCGTGGACGTCGAGGAGCGGATGTATGCGGCGGGGAAGATCCCCGGCGGGTTCTTCCGCCGGGAGGGCCGGCCGTCGGAGACCGCCATCCTCACCGCCAGGCTGATCGACCGCCCACTCCGCCCCACGTTCAAAGATGGCTACAACGACGAGGTCCAGGTCGTGGTCACGGTGCTCTCCGCGGACCTGGCCAACCCGTACGACGTGCCCGGGATCAATGGGGCCAGCCTGTCGACGATGATCGCCGGGCTCCCCTTCGACGGCCCGGTGGGCGCCGTCCGGCTCGGCCTGATCGGTGGGGAGTGGAGCATCAACCCGACGTACCAGGACCTGGACATGGCCACGTTCGACGTGGTCGTGGCCGGTCGGCGGAACGAGTCCGGCAGCATCGACCTGCTGATGATCGAGGGGGAAGCCCCCGACAACACATGGAGCCTGCTCGCCGGGGGCGGCGCCGCGGTGGCCCCGACCGAGGAGAGTGTGGCGGAGGGGCTCGAGGTGGCTAAGCGCGCCATCGGCGAGATGATCGACTTCCAGCTCCAGTTCCTCTCTGAGGTCGAGGCCACGCCGAAGCCGTTCGAGCCCAAGGTCCTGTTCTCCGAGCAGACCTACCAGACGGTGGCGGACTTCGCAGAGAGCCGGATCGAGGCCGCGCTCCTGCCGGAGAAGCAGTCTCGCGACGCGGCGATCGACCGGATCAAGGAGGAGCTCAAGGCCCACCTCCTGCTGACATGGGGCGAGGAAGGATTCGCCCTCCAGGCCGCCGAGATCTCGCCGGCGTTCAAGGAGCTCCAGAAGCGGATCATGCGCAAGCGGGTCCTGGAGGATGGCGTTCGCCTCGACGGCCGCAAGGCCGACGAGATCCGGCCCCTGTCCTCCGAGGTTGGCCTGGTTCCCCGGGCCCACGGGTCCTCGCTGTTCCAGCGGGGCGAGACCCAGGTCCTGAACGTGACGACGCTCGGGATGCTGCGGATGACCCAGATGATCGACACGCTCGACCCCGAGGAGTCCAAGCGATACATCCACCACTACAACTTCCCGCCGTTCTCAACCGGCGAGGTCGGGCGGATCGGCTCGCCCCGGCGGCGGGAGATCGGCCACGGCGCGCTCGCCGAGCGTGCGCTCGTGCCGGTGGTGCCTCCCGAGGAGGAGTTCCCCTACGCGATCCGCCTGGTGTCCGACGTTCTCTCGTCGAACGGCTCGACGTCGATGGCCAGCGTCTGCGCCTCGACGCTCTCGCTGATGGACGCCGGCGTGCCGATCAAGGCGCCGGTGGCCGGCATCGCGATGGGCTTGATCGCCGAGTTCGACCGGTACGTCACGCTCACCGACATCCTGGGGGCGGAGGATGCGCTGGGCGACATGGACTTCAAGGTGGCGGGGACCAAGGACTGGGTCACCGCGATCCAGCTCGACATGAAGGTCACCGGCCTGCCCGCCGAGGCTTTGACCCAAGCCCTCAAGCAGGCCCGGGAAGCCCGCTTGTTCATCCTGGACACGATGCTCCGCACGATCTCCGAGCCCCGGAGCGAGGTGAACGCCAAGGCACCGCGGATCCTCACCATCCAGATCCCGGTCGACAAGATCGGCGAGGTCATCGGGCCCAAGGGCAAGCGGATCAACGAGATCATCGCGGTGACCGGGGCCGACATCGACATCCAGGACGACGGCACCGTGTTCATCGGCTCCCGGGAAGGCGCCGGCGCGGACCAGGCGGCGAAGATGATCGACGAGATCGTCAACCCCAGGCCGCTCTCGGTCGGGGAGCGGTTCACCGGCAAGGTGGTAAAGACCACGACCTTCGGTGCGTTCGTCAACCTCGTGCCCGGCAGGGACGGGCTGGTACACATCTCCAAGCTGGGAAAGGGCAAGCGCCTGTCCTCGGTCGAGGAAGCGGTCAAGGAGGGCGACACCCTGGAGGTCGAGATCCAGGAGATCGACCAGATGGGCAAGGTCAGCCTGAAGCCGGTGGGGGAGGAGTGGGCGATCCCCGAGGGTATGGAAGTGGAGGAGCAGCCCCGCCGTGAGCGGCGGGACGGCGACTCGCGGGGCGGTCGCGGTCGCGACCGGGACCGCCGGCCCAGGGACCGCGAGCGCCGGGACCGGCCCTCGCACTAGGCTCTCGCCCATGCCCATCCGCCGGACCGAATTCGAGTCGGGCCTGCGAGTCGTGACCGAACGCATGCCCGGCGTCCGGTCGGTGGCCCTGGGGTTCTGGGTGCTGGCGGGATCGCGAGACGAGCCCCCGCCCATCAGTGGCTCGTCCCATTTCCTCGAGCATCTGCTGTTCAAGGGGACGAAGACCCGAACGGCGCGCGACATCGCCGAGGCCTTCGACGCGGTGGGCGGCGACGTGAACGCGTTCACCGCCAAGGAGTACACGTGCTTCTATTCCCGGGTGCGGGACCGCGACCTGCCCATGGCCGTCGACCACCTCTCCGACATGCTCCAGAACTCGGTAATCCGTACGTCGGACTTCGAGGCCGAGCGTCAGGTGATCCTGGAAGAGATCCACATGCACGAAGACACCCCCGACGACCTCATCCACGACCTGCTGAACGAGACGCTGTGGCCCGACCACCCGCTCGGCCGGCCCATCCTGGGGACCGTGGGGAGCATCACCGCCGCCAAGCGCGACCAGGTGCGGCGGTTCTACAAGCGCCACTACGTGCCGGGGAGCCTGGTGGTCGTGGCCGCGGGGAACGTGGAGCACGATTCGCTCCTCGAGCTGCTTGGCGCCGGCATGTCGATCGGCCCCGTCCGCTCGGAGGGCCCGAGCTCATGGAACCGGCGTCTTGCTGGGAACCCTCCCGCTCCCTCGGGGCAGACCCTGGTGAAACGGCGGAAGACCGAGCAGGCGCACATCTGCCTGGGGACGAACGGCCTGGCCCGCAACGACCCCGAACGCTTCGCCTTCGGCATCGTGAACGCGGCGATCGGGGGAGGGATGTCCTCGCGGCTGTTCCAGGAGATCCGGGAGAAGCGGGGCCTCGCCTACTCGGTGTACAGCTACCACTCCCAGTACACGGAGGCCGGCCTGTTCGCCGCCTACGCCGGAACGACCCCTGCCCGAGCCAAGGAGGTGCTCGATCTCGTTCGCGAACAGCTGGCCGACGTGGCCGATGGCGCGCTCTCCGAGGAGGAGTTCCAGCGGGCCAAGGGCCACATGAAGGGATCGCTCGTCCTGTCGCTGGAGGAACCGAGCAGCCGGATGTCGCGCCTCGGCAAATCCGAGATTTCGCACGGCGAGATCCTGACCGTGAACCAGATCCTCCAACGGATCGAGACCGTGACGCTCGACGACGTTCGCCGGGTGGCCAAGCGGGTCCTGTCCCAGCCACTGGCCCTGGCGATGCTCGGTCCGTTCAAGGGCGGAAGGGAGCCTCCGGCGTGATCCGGGTCGGCGTCATCGGCGCTGCGGGACGGATGGGGCAGATGGTGTGCCGAACCGTGGCCGGGGAGCCCGACCTCGCGCTGGTCGCCGCGATCGACCGGTCCAAGGTGGGCCAGTCGATCGGATCGCAGATCGGCCATCCCAAGCTGGACGTCCCCATCTCCGACGAGCTGGATCGGCTGCTCGAGGCGGAGGTGGAGGTGGCCGTGGATTTCACGCACCCCGAGGTCGTGATGGACGATGTCCGGTGGTGCATCGAGCACGGCATCCACCTGGTGGTCGGCACCACCGGTTTGTCGGAGGACGAGCTTGATGAGATCCACAAGCTGATCGAGGACGAGGGCGGCGAGCCGAACGTGATCGTCGCGCCGAACTTCGCCCTCGGCGCAGTGCTGATGCAGCGGTTCGCTGCCGAGGCGGCCCGGTTCTTCCCCGCCGCGGAGATCATCGAGCTTCATCACGACGGCAAGGCCGACGCCCCGTCCGGGACCGCGCTGTCCACGGCGAGGCGGCTGGTCGAAGAGCGCGGCGGCGAGTATCGAGGTCCCTCGACGGAATCGATCGAGGGCGTTCGGGGAGGCGAGGTCGACGGTGTGCGCGTCCACTCGGTTCGTCTCCCCGGCCTGGTGGCCCACCAGGAGGTCATCCTGGGCGGACAGGGCCAGACCTTGACGATCCGCCACGACTCCACCGACCGGAGCTCGTTCATGCCCGGCGTGCTGATGGCCATCCGGGCCGTGTCCACCCGGCCGGGCCTGACGGTCGGCCTGGAACCGCTCCTCGACCTCCCGGCGAAGTGACCCGGCGCCTGGCCGCCCTCTTCGCCCACCCCGACGACGACATGTATGGCGTAGGGGGAACCGTCGGCCTGCATGCCGATGCGGGCATCGAGGTCACGGCGGTCATAGCCACCAGCGGGGACGCCGGACGGATCTTCGACCCCAGCCTGGCAACGCGGCAGAACCTGGGCAAGGTCCGGGAGGGCGAGGAGCGGGCCGCGTGGGGCGAGCTCGGCGTGAAGCCCTCGCTGCACTTCCTCCGGCATCCCGATGGTGGCCTCCGGGGGGTCCCCCGTGACGAGCTGGTCGGGCGCATCGCCGAGCTCCTCGCGGCGGCCCATCCCGAGGTCGTGGTGACGTTCGGCCCCGAAGGGGTCACCGGCCACGAGGACCACATCGCGATCGGCGAGGCCGCGACGGCCGGGTTCCACCGGGCCAGGGAGCGGTCCCCGGACGAGGGCTTCGCTCGGCTGCTGTACGTGGCGATCCCGCAGTCGCGCCTGGACCGGTTGAACGCGCTCCTGCATGAGCGAGGGATCGAGCCGCTCGACCCGACCGAGCCGTTCGCGCCGCGCGGGGTCCCCGACCAGACCATCGATGTGATGGTGGACTGCTCGCCCATCTTCCAGCGCAAGCTGGAGGCCCTTCGTCAACACAAGACGCAGGGAGAGCTGGAGGACGTTCCATACGAGCTGTGGCCCGAGGTGCTCGGCCGGGAGGCGTTCGTCATGGCCTGGCCCGAGCGGGCGCCGGGACACCCCGTCCTGTCCGACCTGTTCGAGGGACTCCCGGGCGCGTAAGCTCGGGGGACCGTGGACGTCGAGATCCGGACCATCGCGCCCAAGGAATTCGAGGCCTACGTCGACGCGCTCGCCGCAGGTTTCGGTGGCCATACGCGGCCCGAGGACATCGAGCGCGAACGGATGGTGGCCGAGATCGACCGGTGCCTCGGCGCCTTCGACGGCAGGGAGATCGTCGGCGGCGCGTCCGCGGCGTCGTTCACGCTGACCGTGCCGGGCGGTTCGGTCCGTGCCGCGGGGGTGACTGGGGTGGCGGTGAAGCCGACCCACCGCCGGCAGGGCATCAACTCGGCGCTCATGCGGCGGCAGCTCGACGACGTCCGGGCAAACGGCGAGCCGCTTGCCATCCTGTATGCCTCCGAGGGTGGCATCTACGGCCGGTTCGGCTACGGGCTTGGCTCTTTCCGTTGCTCGATGGACGTCGAGCGGGGGCGCACGGCCTTCGTCCGCGGCTACCGCCCTTCGGGTCGGACCAGGCTGCTCGATCGGGAGGACGCGCTGGCGGCCATGCGACCGCTGTATGACCGGGTTCGGCGGGACCGGCCCGGTGGGATCGAGCTCGATCCCACGTGGTTCGCGTACCGGTTCGCCGAGACCCGCTGGGGGGAGGATCGGAAGTGGTTCTACGCGGTGCACGAGGGCGCCGACGGCCTGGACGCGTACGCCGTCTACCGCGTCGAACACGGCAAGTATGGCGATCACCGCAACGGGCTTGCCGTGGAGGAGGTCCAGGCGTCATCGCCTCAGGCCCACGCGGAGATGTGGCGCTACCTGTTCGACGTCGATCTCATCGAACGGATCACCGGGTGGAACCGGCCGATCGACGACCCGCTCCTCCACGTGCTCCAGGAACCCGACCGGCTCAGGCTCCGGATCAAGGACGCGCTGTGGGTGCGGCCGGTGGACGTTCCGGCGTCGCTCGAAGCGCGGAGATATGCGGCCGAGGGCCGGATCACGATCGAGGTCCGGGACCTGTTCTGCCCGTGGAACGATGGCCGCCACGTGGTCGAAGGCGGGCCGGATGGCGCGTCGTGTTTCACCACGAACGCCGAACCCGATCTCGTGATGAGCGTGAACGAGCTCGGCGCCGCGTACCTGGGCGGCGTGAGCTTCCGGCAGCTGCATCGAGCCGGACGGGTACGGGAGGAACGGTCGGGGGCGCTGGCCAGGGCCGACGCGTTGTTCGCCTGGGACCCTGCTCCGTGGTGCTCCTTCGTGTTCTAAGCGCTGCGGCTCGACTGCCCGTCAGCCCACGAACCCCTGGACGATCAGCCACACACCGAGGGTGCCGAGCGCCAGGGCCAACACGTCCCCCAGGACCCTGAGTGCGCGTTCACTCACCTTGCGCGCCCCGGTTCCGAGAAGCACCATGCCGGAATCCATCAGGGACACCCCGGCCAGCAACGCCGCCACCGTGAGGAACGCCAACCCACGTCCGCCGTCCTGCGCCGCGTCGGCCACCACCGCGGTCCCCGTCGTGGCCAAGAACACGTAGGCCCCGGGGTTTAGGAGGACCGCGACGATCCCTCGAACTGCGGGGTGGAGTCCACCGGGCGCCGCCTGGATCTGCCGCCGCCGCCGGTTCTCGCGGAGCGCGTCGATCGCCAGGAACACGAGGAACCCTCCGCCGATGACGCGAACGACCGACAGGAACGTCTGGCCGGGGTCGATGGAGGAGAGCCCCGCGGCCAACAGCACGAGCATGAAACAGAACGTGGCGTTGGCTCCCGCCATCGCTCGCAGGCCTCGGGTCGCGCCGCCCCGGGCGGCCTCCGAGAACACCAGCAGCTGCACCGGGCCAGGCGATGCCCCCAGCGCGACGCCCAGCCCGAACGCGGCCACGGGGTGCGCGAGGTCGGACGCCACGTCAGGAGAGCCGAAGCTCCTTGACCCGGATCTCGCCGCCGTCATCGGTCAGGAGGACTCCCTCGCATTCGGCCAGCGGACGGATCTCGCGGCTCGTCAGTCCCCGGACCGCCTTCTCGATCAAGGGCGTATGTCCGACGGCCAGGCCACGTCCTCCCTCCGGGATTGCCGAGATGGCCGCATGGAGCACTTCGCCGAGCTGCTCCGGGGAGTTGTCGGTTCCGTCACCCGCCAATCCGGCGACGACGGCGTGCTCCGGCAACTGCTGGCCGGCGGCCCGCAGGAACCAGGCCGCGGTCTCGGCGGCCCGCTTGGCCGGGGAGACGAACACGACGTCGTAGCCTGCCGTCAGCGTCCGGCCGACGTCCTCGGCCTGGACCCGGCCCTCGGGCGAGAGTGCGTCCTCATCCGGATCGCGGCGAGCGTGCCGGCGGACCTCGAGCGTCTTCAACGGTGAACCTTCCTCGGGGGCTTCGCGTATGATGCCCGACCGCATGAAGACTACCTACCGTAGCGTGCTCTTCCTGTGGATCGTCGTGGCCGGGACGGTCGTGGCGTCGTGCACGAGCACCGACGAGGAGCCCCGCGCGAGTGGAACGACAGGGAGCGGAAGCGGAAGCGATACGGTCACCCCCGAAGCGACGGCGACCGGCCCTCCTGGGACGGCGGTCTACCGGTATGCGAACCCCGGGCTGCTGGCTACGATGAGTCTGGACGGCGACTCGGGCACGCTGGCGATCGAGAACGACACCGGCCGCGAGCTCCCCCCACCCGGGTTCTACATCCTCGACGCCCGCACCGGCGATCGGGTGGGTGGCGAGGTGAAGGATCCGACCTCAATTTCGAACGGCGAGACGAAGACGTTCAAGATCTCGTTCGGTGGGCTGGCCATCAAGGACATCGGCCTGGTGATCCTGCTGGTTGGCCACGACAACTACGGCGCCTTCGCCCGACAGTAAAGTTGTTGACGGACGTCGCTATCGACGGCTCGCGGGCTCGGATTCGCCCCCCGCCATCCGGGCCAGGACGAACAGGAGGTCCGAGAGTCGATTCAGATAGTGAAGCAGCTCATCGCTCACCTCGGCACCTGAGTTGCGGAGGTCGACGACATGCCGCTCGGCGCGCCGAATGACACTCCGGGCTACGTCGAACGACGCCGATACCGGATTCGCGCCGGGCACGATGAACTCGTTCGGCAGGGGATGCTCTGCCACCAGCTCGTCGATCCTGGATTCCAGGCGCGACACCATCTCGGCCGTGACGAGGGACACGCCTGGCTCGAGCTTGGCCCGTTCCTTCGGATTGGTCGCGAGGTCTGCGCCGACCACGAACAGCTCGCGCTGGAGACCCAGGATCTCCTCCTTCAATGCAGCGTCGTCGGAGAGCGCGCGGACCAGGCCGAGCACCGCGACCGCCTCGTCGGTCGTGCCGTACGCCTCGGTCGCCGGGTCTGCCTTGGACACTCGGCCCCCGTAGAGCAGGCCGGTGGTGCCGTCGTCGCCTCGTTTCGTGTAGATCTTGGGCACGCGGCTAGGATAGCTTGAGCTTCGGGCGCCACCGGTTGCATCCGGTGCCCGACGCCAAGCCGATCGACACCCACCGTCATCCGAGCAACCCGCAGCCCACGTGACCCTCGAACGCCATGCGCGCAGAGGTGAATCCGTGGAACGCTTTCAGCGGCAGGCTCGGCAGCACCTCGAGCCACGCTGTGGTCAAGGGCCCCCCGATGCACCTACCCTTTCGGAGCAAGCGGAGCCTCAGCGAGCGTACTTGGTTCCCTCTCAACAAAGGGGGCTGATGTGCAACATGTGACGCATGTGGCTCTTGTGTGGCAAGTGGCACGGTGATACGCTGCGACCCCAATCGTGGGGCCGGGGCGGCCGGCGCAAGCCAGGACGCCTGAGCGGGGCCCGACCGCCCGGCCCGACGTCTGTGGGTTTTCGCGGGCCGCCGCCCACCGCCGCACCCGGCAGCAAGGAGGAGGCATGGCCGGTAGGTTCGGGGCGGTCGTCACCGCCATGGTCACCCCGTTCCGGGACGACCACTCACTCGATCTCGACGGCGCGCGCACGCTCGCGAGCCACCTGTTCGACCACGGCTCGGACACCCTGGTGGTTGCGGGGTCGACCGGGGAATCCCCCACGCTCAGCCACAAGGAGAAGCTCCAGCTGTTCGGCGCGGTCATCGAGGCCGCGAAGGGCAGGGGAAAGGTCGTGTGCGGCACCGGGACGTACAGCACCGCCGAGACCCTGGAGCTCTCGCGGCAGGCGGAGAAGCTCGGGGCCGACGGGCTGCTGTTGGTGACGCCGTACTACAACAAGCCGCCGCAGCGCGGATTGGTGGCCCACTACACCCGTATCGCCTCGGCGGTTTCGATCCCCATCGTGGCCTATAACATCCCCGGCCGGACGGGCGTGCGGATCGAGCACGACACCTTGCTCCAGCTGGCCAAGGTCCCGAACATCATCGGGGTCAAGGACTCGACCGGTGACTTCCAGTCCATCTCCCGGCTGATCACCGAGGCGCCCCCCGCGTTCGAGGTCTATTCGGGCGATGACTGGGCCACGTTCGGCTACATGTGCCTCGGGGCGGTCGGCGTGGTGTCGGTCGCCTCCCACTTGGTAGGCGACCGGATCCGGCAGCTGACAGACCTCGTGGAGGGGGGCGACATCCCAGCGGCCCGCAAGATCCACGAGGAACTCTCGCCGCTGTTCAACACGCTGTTCATCACCACCAACCCCATCCCGGTGAAGACCGCGCTTGGGATCCTCGGCCTTCCGGCCGGCCCGCCTCGGCTGCCGCTCGTCCCGGCGACCAAGGAGGAGCGGGCCAGGATCGAGAAGGCGCTGGTGGATGCCAGGCTCCTCTAGCGGGCCGGGGCGGGGGCCGGCTCGGATCGCATTCCTCGGCGGCGTCGGTGAGGTCGGCCGCAACATGGCCTGCATCGAGCTGGATGACCGGCTCCTCATCCTTGACGCCGGCCTGTCGTTCCCTCACGCCGAGATGCCGGGGATCGATCTCGTGTTGCCGGACTTCGAGTACGTACGGGAGAACATCGACCGGGTCGAGGCCGTGGTGCTGACCCACGGACACGAGGACCACATCGGCTCCGTCCCGTACCTGCTGCGCGAGTTCGAGCGGGTCCTGCCGATCTATGGGACCGCGTTCACCCTCGCTTTGCTGGAGGGAAAGCTGGAGGAGCACCAGGTCCGGGACAGGGCCGGATTCCAGACCGTGGTGCCGGGCGGCGCGGCGAGCGTGGGGCCGTTCTCCATGCGGTTCATGCGGGTGACGCATTCCATCCCGGAAGGCGTGGCCGTGGCCATCGACACCCCGTTCGGGACGATCCTGCATACAGGGGACTTCAAGATCGACCAGACCCCGCTCGACGGGCGGCCCACGGACCTACACGGCCTGGCCGAGGAGGCCGGGCGGAACGGTGGCGTGCACCTCATGTTGTCCGACTCGACGAACGCCGAGGAGGCCGGGTACACCTCGAGCGAGCGCACGGTGGGACCGGTGCTGCAGGACATCATCGCCCGGGCTCCCAAGCTCGTCGTGGTGGCTTGCTTCTCGAGTCACATCCACCGCATCCAGCAGGTGGCAAACGCCGCTCGGGCGAACGAGCGGGTGGTGGCGGTCCTGGGCCGCTCGATGCACCAGAGCGTCGACGCCGCTCGCCGGCTGGGGCTGCTCCATGTGCCGGAGGACGACATCGTGCTGATCGAAGACCTAGACAAGCTGGACCGATCGAGGGTCGTGGTGGTGTGCACGGGAAGCCAGGGCGAGCCCTACTCGGCGCTCTCGCTGATGGCGGCCCGGGAGCACAAGTTCGTGGACCTTCGCCAGGGCGACACCGTGGTCCTGTCCTCCTCGCTCATCCCGGGGAACGAGCCGGCCATCCACCGGGTCATCGACGGCCTGTACCGCACGGGGGCCGACGTGTACCACGAGCCGGCGGCCCCCGTGCACGCGTCTGGACACGCCGCCCAGGAGGAACTCCGGCTGATGCTGTCGCTCGTCCAGCCCCGGTGGTTCATCCCGGTCCACGGGGAGCGACGGCACCTGGCCCATCACGCCAAGCTGGCCGCCGAGGTGGGCATCCCCGCCGACCACGTGCTGATCTGCGAGGACGGGGACCTGGTGGAGGTGGGGGAGCGGGTCCGGATCGCCGGACGGATCCCGGCGGGGATGACCTTCGTGGACGGGCTGGGGATCGGCGATGTGGGCGAGGTCGTGCTCCGGGACCGGCGAAAGCTCTCGGCCGACGGCGTGGTGGTCGTGGTGGTCACGATCGATGCCCACCAGGGCGAGATCGTGGCCGGCCCGGACATCGTGAACCGAGGGTTCGTGTTCATCGAGACCTCCGGCGACATCCTTGAAGAGGCCAGGAATCGCGTCATGCTTTCCCTGAAGGAGAGCGCCCAGGCGCACGTCGTCGACCGGAGCGCGATCGAACAGAACATCCGGCGGACGCTGGGCAAGTACTTCTACGAGGTCACCCAGCGAAAGCCGGTGATCCTGCCGGTGATCATGGAGGTCTAATGCCCGCGAAGACCAACCGGAGGGCGCCGGCGCGCCGGCGCCCCTCCACCCGCGAAAAGCGTGTGCGCCCGAAGGTCCGCCAGCACCTCGCTCCCTGGGCCCGCGACGCGCTGGGCATCGGGCTGATGGTGTTCGCCCTGATCTCGATGCTGGGGCTGTGGTTCGACGCGGCGGGGTTCGTCGGCCGAGGCATCGAGCTCATGCTGGAAGCCCTGGTGGGGCAGGCCGCGGTGCTGTTCCCGCTCCTCGCGCTGTACTGGGGGGTCCTGCTCCTTCGGGGCACGGCCGAGGACGTGCGGGCCCGCATGTTCATTGGGTTCGCCTTCATGTCGGTGGGCCTGCTCGCGCTGTGGTCGCTCACGCACGGCAACCCCGCGCCGTTCGCCGGCACGGGGAGCGCCCGGGACGCGGCCGGGTTCGTCGGCGCGGTCACCGCGTGGCCCATCTCCCGCGGAGTGTCGCGACTCGGCGCCGGCATCATCTGGGCCGGCGTGACGGTGCTCGGGGTGCTGATCTTCACCGGCACGCCGCTGTCGGCAGCGTGGGCCAGGGTCCGCGAGCTGTCGGCTGCGGCCGGCGTTGACGAAGAGGCCGAGCCGGGGCGGGCCGCGCGAACCAAGCGCGATCGCCGGGGCCGCACTGAGGAGGATGTCCCGGTCGTGGTAGACCTCCGCGACCACGAGGCCGAGCCGGAGCCCTCGTCTCCGCCGTCCGGAACGGAATCCGACACTACCTTCGTCCCCACCCCGGCCCCGAAGGGCGGGGCCTACAAGCTGCCGCCGATCGGCCTGCTCCGCACGGCCCCCCCGTCGGCCGGCTCCACCCGGGACGAGGAGCAGACCACCGCGGCCCTGGAGCGAACATTCCGCACGTTCGGCGTGGCGGCTCGCGTGCCGAAGGCCCACCGCGGCCCGACCGTCACCCTTTATGAGGTCGAGGTGGAGGCCGGCACCAAGGTGAACAAGGTGCTGTCCCTGGCCGACGACATCGCCTATGCGCTCGCCACGCCCGACGTCCGGATCATCGCGCCGATCCCCGGGAAGTCCGCCATCGGCGTGGAGGTGCCGAACAAGGTCCGCGACTTCGTGATGCTCGGCGACGTCCTTCGGGCCCCGGCGGCCAAGGACGACCGGCACCCGCTGGCGGTGGCGCTGGGCAAGGACGTCCACGGCCGGGCTCAGATGGTGAACCTGACGAAGATGCCGCACCTGCTGATCGCTGGGGCCACCGGCGCGGGGAAGTCCTCCCTCATCAACTGCTTCATCACGTCGATCCTGATGCGAACCACACCCGAACAGGTGAAGCTGGTGCTCGTCGATCCCAAGCGGGTCGAGCTGGCGCACTTCGCCGACCTGCCGCATCTCCTGTCGCCGGTCATCGTGCATCCGAAGCGAGCCGCCGAGGCCCTGGGGTGGGTCGTCCGGGAGATGGAGCAGCGGTACGAGGCCCTGGCCATGGTGGGCGTCCGCGACGTCGACGGATACCGCGAGGGCCTCGCATCGGGCACGCTCCGGATCCCGGCCGGCCAGGAGGAGAAGTTCACTGACCTCCCGTACATCGTGGTCGTGATCGACGAGCTGGCCGACTTGATGCTGGTGTCACCGCGCGACGTGGAGGACACGATCGTCCGCATCGCCCAGATGGCAAGGGCCGTCGGCATCCACCTGGTCGTGGCCACGCAACGGCCGTCGGTCGATGTCGTCACCGGCTTGATCAAGGCGAACATCCCTTCCCGGATCGCGCTGATGACATCGTCACAGGCGGATTCGCGGGTCATCCTCGACATGAACGGTGCGGAGAAGCTCGTCGGGCACGGCGACATGTTGTACGCACCGTCCAACGCGTCGAAGCCGACGCGCCTTCAGGCCGCGTGGGTCACCGAGAAGGAGGTCCATTCGGTGTGCGAATGGATCCGAGCCCAGCGCGAACCCGAGTACGCAGCCAGCGTCGAGGGCCTGGGGCGCCCACCGATGGAAGGCGAGGACGACCTCGGTGCCGGCGACGAGCTCCTGGAACAAGCCGCTGAGCTCGTGATCCGGTCGCAGCTTGGCTCGACGTCCATGCTTCAGCGAAAGCTCAAGGTGGGGTTCGCTCGAGCCGGCCGACTGATGGACCTGATGGAGGAGCGGGGGATCGTTGGCCCCTCCCAGGGCTCGCGGGCTCGCGACGTCCTGGTCACGCTGGAGGAGTGGGAGGAGTCCCGCTCGGCCCGCACGACCTGAGCTCGAGGTTCGATGGCCGCACCATTCGCGCAGCTCGACTTCCTGTATTGCCCGAGCGACGACGTCGCCGCCGAAGCCTCGTACTTCACCGACGTCCTGGGTGGCGAGCTGGTCTTCGCCATCGAGTCCGGGGGGACCAGGGTCGCGGCGGTCCGGCTGACCGGCGGCCCGCCGCTCCTCCTGCTAGCGGATCACGTCGAGGGCGATCGGCCGATCCTCGTCTATCGGGTGGACGACCTTGCGGCTTCGCTGGCCGAGCTCCAGTCCAGGGGATGGCAGCGGGCGGGCACGTTCGAGATCTCCCATGGACCCTGCTGTTCCTTCCGGACGGCCGGAGGGCAACGGATAGCCCTGTACCAGCTCACCCGACCCGAGGTCGCGGCCCACTTCGAGGGCCGCCGGGACTTCTGAACCGGGCGCCATCTCGTCGCCTTGTCAGCCCCGGCGCTCCGTGGGGCCACTGCCTATACTCCCACGCCACAAGCCGGATCCAGGAGGAAGCGTGCAGCGATCGACGATCGGCGTGGGCCCGGCGCTCCGAAGGGCCCGCGCGGCCCGCGGCGTCACCCTCGACGAGGCCAGCCGCGACACGAGGATCCGCCGCGAGTTCCTGGTGGCCCTGGAGGAAGAGGCCTTCGATCGCCTCCTGGGCGACGTGTACGTTCGGGGTTCGATCCGGTCGTACGCCACGTACCTCGGCCTCCCCTCGGACCAGATGGTGCACGCGTACGCGCGGTTCGCCGCGGCGCCGGCGGAGGCGCCGGCGCCGACGGGGCCACCTGCAGCGGAGAACCCCATCGACGCACCCCGCCGTCGCGACAGCCACCTGCTGTTCGTCATGATCGCGGCGACGTTGCTGATCCTGGCGGCGTCGTTCGGGATCATCTCCACGAGGGCCTCCGCACCGCCCCCGGCCGACCTGTCCTCCGACACGGCGGGCCTGGCAGGACTGGGCCCCGGGATCGTGGCGTTGGTGGCCGCGGAGCAACCGGTCGACGTCACCGTGACGATCGACGCCGCGCCGCCGCAGACGTTCTCGTTGGAGCCCGGCGAGAGCCGCTCCTTCGAGGCCGACCTATCGCTCACGATCCGGCTGGACCACGGCGCCAGCGCCCATGTGACGGTGAACGGCGACGACAAGGGTTTCCCCGGAAGGCGCAACCGTCCCTGGCGCGAGACCTACAGCTATGGGGACGTTGGCCCCACGCCGTCACCGGCGGCGTGAGCGCGGGCCAGCCGAGGCACGCGAGAGGCCGGTGAGGGCCGAGGTCGTGGGGGTGGGCACCGAACTCCTGCTCGGACAGATCCCCAACACGAACGCCCAGTGGATCTCCGAGCGCCTGGCGGAGATCGGGGTCGACGTCCTGTACCACCAGGTGGTGGGGGACAACCCGGAACGGATCGCTGAGGCGCTTCGGCATGCGCTCTCCCATGCCGACGTGGTGATCGTGACCGGCGGCCTGGGACCAACGCAGGACGACATCACGCGCCAGGCCGTGGCTGGGGTGGCTGGAGCCCGGATGGTCCGCCGTCCCGAGCTCGAGGACATGATCCGGGCGAAGTTCGCCCGGGCGGGACGGACCATGAGCGAGTCGAACCTCGTCCAGGCGGAGGTGCCCGAGGGCGCGCGCGTGATCACCCCCGATCGAGGAACGGCGCCGGGGCTCGCGGTCGAGATCGAGCGCACGCGCCTGTACGCGCTCCCGGGTGTCCCCGCGGAGATGCGGGAGATGATGGAGGGGACCGTGCTGCGGGAGCTGTCATCGCTGGCCGGGCCGGCCTCGATCGCGTCACGGGTCGTCCGGTGCGTCGGGATCCCGGAGTCGCGCGTCGCCGAGCTCACCGATGACCTGTTCCGGGCCTCCGCCAATCCCACCGTCGCCTACCTGGCCGGCGGCGGAGAGGTGAAGGTCCGGCTGACGGCGAAAGCGAGAAGTCACGGGGACGCCGAGGCGCTGCTCGAACCACTGGTCGAGGAGGTCGCTCGGCGGCTCGGGGACCACGCGTTCACGACGACGGACGAGGAGTTGGAAGAGACCGTGGGCCGGTTGCTGCGCGACGGGGGGAAGACCCTCGCCTGCGCCGAGTCGCTGACGGGCGGTGAGCTCGGTGCCAGGATCACGTCGGTGCCGGGGGCCTCCGACTACTTCCTCGGTTCCGCAGTGTGCTACTCGCCCCGGGCGAAGCGGGAGATCCTCGGCGTCTCCCAGGAGACGATCGACGGGCCGGGTTTGGTCAGTGCGGAGTGCGCCCGCGAGATGGCTGCGGGAGCACGCCGGCTGTTCGGCGCCGACGTCGCCCTGGCGCTCACCGGCGCGGCCGGACCGCAGCCCCACGCCGGTGCGGAGCCCGGCCAGATCTGGGCGGCGCTGGAGGCCGAGGGCGTGTCGCACCAGCGTGGCCTGCGCTCGCCGGGCGATCGCGACCTCGTGCGGCGGTGGGCGGAGCAGGCCGGGCTGGACTTGGTGCGCCGCCACCTCCAGGGCGCGCCCTTGCCCAACGGGCCTCGCCCGCCGTGATGGCGCGGGACCGAGCGTCGCGACCAGAGGCCAAGGCCCTGCGGCTGTTCGTGGCGGTGGACGTGCCCGAGCAGGTCCGTGACCGGATGCAGGAGGCGATCGGGCCCTGGCGCGAGCGCCTCCCCCGGGCGAGGTGGGTGCCGAAGCAGAACCAGCACGTGACCCTGAAGTTCCTCGGCCGGACGTGGCCGCGGCTCGTGGGGTGGGTCACGGAGACCGTCGAGACAGTCGCTCGCCAGAGCGAGCCGTTCGAGACCCGCGTCACCGGGCTCGGCGTGTTCCCCTCGACGCGCCGAGCCCGGGTGCTGTGGGCGGGCCTGGACGATCCGGGTGGTCGCCTGGCCTCACTGGCTGCCGACCTCGAGGCGACGCTGGCCAAGGAGTTCACGCCGGAGAAGCGGGGCTTTACCGCTCACCTCACGGTGGCCAGGTTCGATCCGCCGGTCCCGTTCGACGGGGAGGAGATCATGGCAGCGGACGTCGCCTCGGAGCCGTTCGCCGTCGACCGGCTGGTCGTGTACCGGAGCCACCTCCGACGTCCCGCGCCGATCTACGAGGCCGTCGGGGAGTTCGCATTCGGATCCCGAGGTGATTGACCTCGAACATACGTTCGGGTAGGGTCCCGGGTTGCGGATTCCGATTGACAATCCGGGGTTGCAGGTTCCGAATGACAGAGGTGTAATCCGTGTCAGACCCACACGCTACCGTGCGCCCTCACATCGGGGAAGAGCTCACCGGAGCCGTGCGCCGGTGGGCGAGGGGTCAGAAGGAGGCTTCGCGGATGGATCGGGACAAGATGCTCGACATGGCGCTCACGCAGATCGAGAAGCAGTACGGCAAGGGGGCGGTGATGCGGCTGGGGGAGCATCCCGCCGGCCAGGGAATCTCGGTCATCCCCACCGGCTCCATCGCCCTCGACATGGCCCTCTGCGTGGGCGGCATCCCCCGGGGGCGCATCGTGGAGGTCTTCGGCCCTGAAGGGTCGGGCAAGACCACCGTGTGCCTCCACATCATCGCCGAGGCCCAGAGGATGGGCGGTATCGCGGCCTTTGTCGACGCCGAGCACGCGCTCGATCCCACCTACGCTCACAAACTCGGCGTGAACATCGACGAGCTCCTGGTGTCGCAGCCCGACTCCGGCGAGCAGGCATTGGAGATCGCCGACCTCCTGGTGCGCTCCGGGGCCATGGATCTCGTGGTCATCGACTCGGTTGCCGCGCTCGTGCCCCGGGCCGAGATCGAAGGCGAGATGGGCGATTCCCACGTCGGCCTACAGGCCCGGCTCATGTCGCAGGCCATGCGGAAGCTGGCCGGCTCCCTGTCGCGGTTCGAGACCACCGCCATCTTCATCAACCAGCTCCGGGAGAAGATCGGCGTGATGTTCGGCAATCCCGAGACCACGCCGGGCGGTCGCGCGCTCAAGTTCTACTCGTCGATCCGCCTCGACGTCCGCAAGATCGAGAACCTGAAGGACGGCACCGAGGTGGTGGGGTCCCGCACCAGGGTGAAGGTGGTGAAGAACAAGGTCGCCCCGCCGTTCAGGCAGTGCGAGTTCGACATCATCTACGGAGAGGGCATCTCAAAGGAGGGGAGCCTCCTCGACGTCGGCGTGGACCTGGAGATCGTGAAGAAGAGCGGCGCCTGGTTCACCTACGAGGGCGACCAGCTCGGTCAGGGCCGGGAGAACTCGCGACAGTTCCTGTCCGAGCACGCCGACATGGCCCGCGAGATCGAGCGGAGGATCCGGGAGGCCGTGGGCCTCACGGCCTTCGGGGACGGCGAGGCCCCGGTCACGGTCGTCCCCGACGTGGTGGTGACGGACGAGCCCCCGGCTCCCTCCAAGTCCAAGGCTAAGGAGAAGGAGCGCGAGGCGCAGCCCGCACCGGCCTCCTAAGCCGCGCCGTCAGATAGATGCCCGAGGCCTTCCGCTCACGCCGCCCCAAGCGCCCGCTCTCATGCCACGACCGGGCCCTCCGACTCCTCGCGGTGCGGCCGCGCTCGCGCCGCGAAATGGAGTCCCGGCTCCGCTCGGCAGGGTTCGACGCCGAGATGGTGGCCGAGGAGCTCGCCCGCTTGGAAGAGGTCGGGTTGCTCGACGACGAGCGCTTTGCTCAGGAGTTCGCGGAGCATGCACTGAGCCGTCGGCTCTCGGGACGGCGAGGCGTGGCTTCCTCGCTCGCGGCCAAGGGCGTGTCCCGCCCCCTGATCGAGCGGGCTCTCCAGGATGTGGAGGGCGATGAGGACGCCCGTGCGGTGGAGCTAGCCCGGTCGAGGGCGTCGCGTCTGCGGGGCCTGGCCCCGGAGGTGGCCTACCGCCGCCTCGTCTCCTTCCTGGCGCGTCGAGGCTACGAAGGGGCGGTGGCCAGGCGGGCGGCCGCCTCAACACTACGGCCGGACCCGGGGGCCGAAGGGCTCTCCGAGGCGTAGCACCTCGGGGCAACCCCTTGCGTCTCACGCCGCCAAGCCGTAGATTGTGCATTTGAGAGGCTCTTTCAGGAAAACGATCTGTTCGACTTGTGCCTTAGACGTGACTGACACGAACCACGACGAAGCTTTCCGGCTGGGGGGCATGAGGGACCCGAGGGTTCCCCAGCGCCCTAGCTAGCTTTCGAACCATTCGGACGCACGGCCGAACAGAGGCCTGACCGGCCTCTGTTCGGCCTTTTTTCTCATACCTGGAGGCAACCGAGATGGGATCTGCATTCGTGGTCATCATGGTCTTTGTGTCCGGCGTCGCGCTGGGCTTTCTGATCCGGGCGGCGTTCGCCCAGACCAAGGCTCTGAGCGCTGAGTCACGGGCCCAGAAGGTCATCCTCGAGGCCGAGCGGGAGGCGGAGAAGCTCACCCGCGAGGCGCTCGGCGAGGTCAAGGACGAGATCAGCGGCATGCGGAGGGAAGCGGAGCAGGAGGTCCGCTCCCGGCGTGAGGAGATGAAGCGTTCGGAGCAGCGCCTCACCCAGAAGGAGGAGGCGATCGAGAACAAGCTCGCCGACGTTGAGACGCGGTCGACGGAGATGGACGACCGCGACAAGAAGCTCCAGAAGGTGCGCCAGCAACTGGAGCAGGCGGCGGAGCAGCACCGCCAGCAACTCGAGGCGGTAGCCAGGATGACGTCGCAGGAGGCCAAAGAGGCGCTTGTCACTCAGGTCGTCGACGAGGCCAAGCGCCAGGCCATGGCCACCGTTCGGGAGATCGAGAACCAAGCTCGGGAGGAAGGAGAGCAGCGAGCCAGAAAGATCGTGACCATCGCCATCCAGCGGGTGGCCTCGGAGCAGACCGCCGAATCGACCGTCTCGGTGTTCTCCCTTCCGTCGGAGGACATGAAGGGTCGGATCATCGGCCGGGAGGGTCGCAACATCAGGGCTTTCGAGGCCGTGACCGGGGTGAACCTCATCATCGACGACACCCCGGAGGCCGTCGTCCTGTCGTGCTTCGACCCCGTCCGGCGTGAGACGGCCCGCATGACCTTGGAGAAGCTCGTGTCCGACGGCCGAATCCACCCGGCCCGTATCGAGGAGACGTACGAGCGCTCCCAGAAGGAGATCGACGAGCAGATCAAGCGGGCCGGCGAGGAGGCGGTGATGGAGGTCGGGGTCACCGACATGCATCCCGATCTGGTGAAGCTCCTGGGCCGGCTCCAGTTCCGGACCTCGTACGGGCAGAACGTCCTGAAGCACCTGGTCGAGTCCGCTCACATCGCCGGCTCCATCGCCGCCGAGCTCGGCCTGGACCAGCGGGTACCCAAGCGGGGCGCGCTGCTGCACGACATCGGTAAGGCGGTGACCCACGAGGTCGAGGGGTCCCACGCCATCATCGGGGCGGAGATCGCCCGCAGGCTGCGGGAGGCGCCCGAGGTCGTGCACTGTATCGAGTCCCACCACGGCGAGGTGGAGCAGCGGACGATCGAGGCCGTCTTGGCCCAGATCGCCGACGGCATCTCTGGCGGGCGGCCCGGAGCGCGGCGGGAGAGCCTGGAGACCTACATCAAGCGCCTGGAGCGGCTGGAGGAGATCTGCTCCTCCTACCCCGGGGTGGAGAAGACCTATGCCATGCAGGCCGGGCGGGAGGTCCGGGTGATGGTCAAGCCCGTCGACATCGACGACCTCCAGGCTCAGGTGATGGCCCGCGACATCGCCAAACAGGTGGAGGAGGAGCTCCAGTACCCGGGCCAGATCAAGATCACCGTGGTGCGCGAGACCCGGGCGGTCGAGTTCGCGCGGTGATCAGCGGTCCCGGCGGGGGTAGCCTGGGGTGGCGATGAGTGGCCGGTATGTGATCCGTACCTTCGGGTGCCAGATGAACGAGCACGACTCCGAGCGGATCGCCGGCCTGCTCGAGTCCGACGGCTACGTCCGAGCCGAGGACGCAACCGAGGCTCAGGTGGTCGTGTTGAACACGTGCGCCGTGCGGGAGAACGCCGACAACCGGCTGTACGGCAACCTCGGACACCTGCGGCCCCTGAAGCAGGCGAACCCGCGCCTGCGGATCGTGGTGGCGGGATGCCTCGCCCAGAAGGACCGCGGCCAGATCCAGGAGCGGGCCCCGTGGGTCGACGTGGTGGTTGGGACCCACGCGTTGCCTGGATTGCTCGAGCTTCTGCTGCGAGCCGAGACCGAGGGCCCCCAGATGGACGTCCGGGAGTTCACGGAGGTGTTCCCCAGCGCGCTCCCGGCCCGCCGCGAGGTGGCCCATCACGCATGGGTGTCGATCGCCATGGGATGCGACAACCACTGCACGTTCTGCATCGTGCCGCTGGTCCGGGGGCCGCAGCTGTCGCGGGAGATCGGCGACGTCCTGGCCGAGGTGCAGGGCCTGGCCCGTCGCGGAGTCGTGGAGCTCACGCTCCTCGGACAGAACGTGAACACCTACGGGCGGGACCTCACGGTGCCGGGGTCCAGCAGGAAGCCGCTGTTCGCCAACCTGCTTCGGACCGTCAACGACGTGGAGGGGATCCGCCGCATCCGGTTCACAAGCCCGCACCCGCACGACTTCACCCCCGATGTCGTCGAGGCCATGGCGGAGTGCGAGAAGGTGTGCGAGCACATCCATTTCCCGCTCCAGTCGGGTTCGGACCGGATCCTACGGGCCATGCAGCGGTCCTACCGGAGCGAGCGGTACCTCTCATGGCTGGATCGGATCCGCGACGGGATCCCCGGCGTGGCCGTCACCACCGACATCATCGTGGGCTTCCCGGGGGAGACCGAGGAGGATTTCCGTGGAACGCTCGACGTGGTGGGCGCCGCCCGGTTCGACCAGGCGTACACGTTCCAGTACTCGCCTCGGCCGGGGACCGCGGCGGCCACGATGCCGCACCAGTTCCCCAAGGAGGTCGTCCAGGAGCGGTTCGACCGGCTCGTCCAGGTGCAGGAGTCGATCTCGCTCGAGCGCATGCGGGCGACGGTCGGCCGCACGTTCGAGGTCCTGGTGGAGGGCGTGGGCCGAAAGGGTGGGGTCCAGGGCCGGACCCGGACCAACAAGGTGGTCCATGTGCCGGGGACGATCGCTCCCGGGACGTTCCTTGATGCCCGGATCGTGGCGGCGCACCCCCACCACCTGAGCGGCGAAGTGATCCGCGTGGAGGAGTCCGCAGCGGCCGGCTCGCCCCGCGAGCCCGCGGCCGCCCGCTGATGCCCGGGGCGCGACCGTTCCTCGCGCTCGTTGGACCGACCGCCTCTGGAAAGAGCGAGGCCGCCATGGCCCTCACCAGGCGGCTGGGGGCCGAGATCGTCTCGGTGGACTCGATGCTCGTGTACCGGGGGATGGACGTTGGGACGGCCAAGCCGACCGCAGCGGAGCGAACGGGGATCTCGCATCACCTGGTGGATGTGGCCGAGCCCGAGGAGCCATTCTCGGTGGCTCGGTACCAGCAGCTCGCCCGGGCCGTCGTGGAGAGCGTCGATGCGCGAGGCCGCCGGGTCCTGTTGGTCGGCGGCTCCGGCCTGTACTTCCGGGCCATCGTCGATGAGCTCGAGTTCCCTGCGACCGACCCGGAAGCTCGCGACGAGCTTCGGGCCGAGGCCGAGGCTCTCGGACCGGATCGCCTTCACCGGCGCCTTGCGGAGCTCGATCCGGCCGCCGCCGCCCGGATCGAGCCGACCAACGTCCGACGGACGGTTCGGGCACTCGAGGTGGCCGCGGTCACCGGGCGCCCGTTCTCGAGCTACGCGGTCCGGTGGGAGCGCTACCCGGATGAACGCGTTCGGGCCGCAGGGATCGACATTCCACGGGACGTCTTGGCCCGTCGTATCGAGGCGCGCGTCCGAGCGATGGTCGACGCCGGCCTGCTCGACGAGGTACGGGCGCTGCTCGACCGAGGCCTGTTCGGATGGCTGACCGCCAGTCGGGCCATCGGGTACGCTGAATTCGCGGGGTACCTCCGAGGCGAGATCACGCTCGCGGATGCAACCGCGGAGACGGTGCGGCGGACGAGGGAACTGGCCCGACGCCAGATGGTCTGGTTCCGACGAGACCCCCGGATCCGGTGGTTCCCCGCCGGCGAGGGCGGTGCGATCGGCGTTGTGGACGAGGTGACGGAGTACCTCCAGGGTGACTGAGCTGCGGATCTGGAAGTACCACGGGACCGGCAACGACTTCGTCATGCTCGAGGACCTCGATGGCAAACGTCCCCTGTCCTCTCGGCTCGTCGCGGCGCTGTGCGACCGGCGGTTCGGCGTCGGTGCCGACGGGGTGATCCGTGTGACGCGCCCCTCCGCCGACGTCCCCGCGCTGCCACATGGTGACTTCTTCATGGACTACTGGAACGCCGACGGCAGCGTGGCGGAGATGTGCGGCAACGGCGTGCGTTGCCTGGCCAAGTTCGTGTTCGAGCGGGGGCACACGAGCCAGACCGAGCTCGACATCGCGACCCGCGACGGCGTGAAGCACGTCTCGCTCGATGTACGTGAGGGAGTGGTTCGATCGGTCACCGTGGGCATGGGGACGCCGGCTTTCGCCCGCTCCCAGATCCCGATGGTGGGCCCGGCCAACGAGCCGTACCTTGCGGAGCCCTTCGATGTGCTGGGCCTCACGTTCAAGGCGAGCGCGGTGTCGATGGGCAACCCACATCTCGTCCTGTTCGTGGACGACGACCCGGCCCGGTCGGACGTGGCCCGGATCGGCCCGGCCGCCGAGAACGACGCCATGTTCCCGGAGAAAGCGAACGTGGAGTTCGTCGCGGTAGCCGGCGACGGGCTGAGCGTCCGAGTGTGGGAGCGAGGCGTGGGGGAGACCATGGCCTGCGGGACCGGGGCCTGCGCCGCGCTCGTGGCCGCGAACGAGGCGGGCCTCGTCCCCGTCCGTTCGGAGGTTCGGTTCCCCGGAGGCACCGTCACCGTGGAGCGCACCGCCGACGACGTCCTGCTGACCGGACCGGCCGAGCGCGTGTTCGAGGCCACGCTCGACGATGCCTGGCTGCGGTCGCGAGGGCTGGCGTGAGGGTCGCGCGGCGGATCGAGTCGCTGCCCCCGTACCTGTTCGCGGTGTTGGACGGGAAGCTCGCGGCGAAGCGGGCGGAGGGGATCGACGTGATTTCGCTCGGCGTCGGCGATCCCGATCTGCCGACACCGCCGCATATCGTGGAAGCCATGCGAGAGGCCGTGCGCGATCCGGCCACCCATCGGTATCCCTCCTATTGGGGGAGCATCGAGTTCCGCGAGGCGGTCGCGGCCTGGTACCGGAGCCGGTTCGGCGTCGACCTCGATCCCGCGGCCGAGGTGCTCGCCCTCATCGGATCGAAGGAGGGCCTCGGCCACCTGCCACTCGCGTTCGTGGATCCCGGCGATGAAACGCTCGTCCCAGATCCCGGCTACCCGGTCTACGGGGTGTCGACGCGCCTGGCCGGCGGGACGCCGGTGCCACTGCCGCTCCTCGCGGAGGAGGGCTATCAGCCCGACCTCGACGGCGCGCCCGTCTCCGGCCGGACAAAGATGCTGTGGCTGAACTACCCGAGCAACCCCACCGCGGCCGTGGCCGATGGGGCCACCTTCCAGCGGGCGGTGGCCTTTGCGCGCCGTCATGACCTGGTGCTCGCCCACGACGCCGCATACTCGGAGATCACGTTCGACGGCTACGTCGCGCCGTCGATCCTGCAGGTTCCCGGGGCGAAGGACGTCGCGCTCGAGTTCGGCTCGACGTCGAAGTTCTACAACATGACCGGGTGGAGGATCGGATGGTGCGCGGGGAGTGCGGAGGCCATCCGGGCGCTGTCGGTGGTCAAGACCAACCTGGACTCGGGCCAGTTCACGGCGATCCAGCGGGCGGCCATCACCGCGCTCACGGGACCCCAGGACCATCTGGATGAGCTCCGCGCCGTGTACCAGCGACGGCGCGACGTGGTGGTGGGCACGCTGAACTCGCTCGGGTGGTCCCTCAAGCCGCCCCTCGGGTCGGTGTACGTGTGGGCGCCGGCGCCCGACGGCACGTCCTCGGTCGACTTCGCCGACCTGCTCCTTGATCGGGCCGGCGTATTCGTGGCCCCGGGCAACGGGTACGGGCAACGCGGTGAGGGCTATGTCCGGATCTCGCTGACCGCCCCCGACGACCGGCTGGCAGAGGCCATGGACCGCATCGCCCGGGTGCTCGGCTGATGGCCCAGCGGAACGGGAAACGACGCCGAACGACCGTCCTCGAATCGCCCCTCTCGGCTACGTGGACGCCTCGGGTCCGGGAGCGTGCTGTGCTGGTCGGGGTGGGGCGGGGGATCGACGCGTCGGACCTCGACGAGCTGGCCGCCCTGGCCGATTCGGCAGGGGCAGAGCCGGTCTCGCGCATCGTCCAGACCCGGTCCGATCCCGATCCCGCGACGTTCGTGGGCAAGGGCAAGCTCGAGGAGATCCACCGGGCGGTCCATTCGACCGGGGCCGACGCCGTGATCCTGGACGACGAGCTCACGCCGGGCCAGCTCCGGAACCTGGAGGGGCGGCTGGGGACAAAGGTGATCGACCGGACCGCCCTCATCCTCGACATCTTCGCCCTGCACGCCAGGTCCCGGGAGGGCAAGGCCCAGGTGGAGTTGGCGCAGCTCAATTACCTCTTGCCCAGGCTCCGCGGATGGGGGGAAGCCATGTCCCGGCTGGGAGGTGGCATCGGCACTCGCGGGCCGGGCGAGACAAAGCTCGAGGTGGACCGGCAACACATTAAGCGGCGGATCTCCAAGCTCCGGCGGGACATCAAGGACCTGGCGCGCACGCGCGACGTGAAGCGAACCCGCCGCGAGGGCTCCGGCGTCCAGCAGATCGCCATCGCTGGCTACACGAACGCCGGCAAGTCGACGCTCATGAACGCGCTTACCGAGGCAGGGGTGCTGGTGGCTGACCAGCTGTTCGCAACCCTCGACCCCACGATCCGGCGGATCGCACTGCCCGGCGGGCGGCACGCCACCATCTCGGACACCGTGGGGTTCGTGGGCAAGCTGCCGCACGACCTGGTCGAGGCGTTCCGTTCGACCCTCGAGGAGGTGACCCGGGCCGACCTCGTTCTGCACGTCGCCGATGCCTCGTCACCCGAGGTCGGGCAACAGGTCGAAGCGGTTCGGGGCGTCTTGGGCGAGATTGGAGCGGGAGCCATCCCCGAAGTCCTCGCGCTCAACAAGGTGGACGTGGTCTCGGAGATGGACCGGGAGCGTGCGGCTCGACGGTTCCCGGATGCGGTGGCCATCTCAGCCTTCACCGGTGAGGGAACGGAGGCGCTCCTGGAACGCGTCGCCCTCGAGCTCCCGCGGCCCCCGGTCGAGGTCACGCTCCTCGTGCCATACGGGCGGGACGAGGTGATCGCGCTCCTCTACCGAGATGCCGAGGTCCTGAGCACGGAAGCGGGCGCCGATGGAACGCTCGTCTGGGCTCGGGTGGGCGACCGCGAGCTCGCCGCCGTTGGGGACTACCTGGTCCAGACACGGCGCCGCCGGGCCTCGGGCCTCTGAGCTGCTGAGATGGGTGGCTGAACCGCCGGTTTACTTCGGCCCGATGGCCCACAGTCCCGGGTCGTCCCAGGCACCCGTGATCACGCGGTCCGGGTTCTGCCCTCGGGCCTCGGCGAACCGCAGGGCGAGGACCTGCAGGCGAACCGTGAGCGGGATCTGTGCCAGGAGTGGGGGCAGGTCGGCCGGCTCCGACAGAGCGGTGACCCGTATCCCTTCACGCTGGGCAACATCACCCACGGCCCGGACCAGCCCGTCGGTGTCGGGAGGTGACAATGCGACGAGGTGATCGTCGCTTCCGAGCGGAACGGCAGAGCCGTGGAGCAGGTACTCGACGTCGTATCCCTCGGCCGGGAACCGTGAGGCCTCGCGCAACTTCAGCGCGCCCTCTCGCGCCGTGACCGAGGCCGGCCCCTCCCCGAAGAGCACGAGGAGGCGGCCGGGGGCGAGGATCCGGTCCAAGCCCGGGTCCCGGATCGCCTCCGCAACCGCCTGAGGTACCTTGGCAATCGCGTCGGGGCTCAGGCTCTCGGCACCCAGCGCGTTCGCGATTCGGGCCAGCAGCAGGAGGACAGCCGTGTAGCTCACGGTGTAGGTCTGCGAAGTCTCCTTGGGGACCGTCTCCACGGCGTCGGGCAGGTCCGCGCTCTGACGGGTGATCGCGAGCACGCGAAGGCCGGCATCCCTAGCCTGCCGATACGCGGCGGCGGCGTAGGCCGTCTCCAGGCCCGCGCTGTGACTGATCAGCACCATCCCGTCGCGACGGTCGACCGGCGGTGCCCAGTTGACGAAGTGCATCGACGGGATGGCCTGGGCGCCTCGGCCGGCCTCGTACAGCATCGCCGCTCCGAGCTCGGCCGCATGAAAGCTCGTGCCGGTGCCCACCAGCCAGATCCGCCGGCACTGGGCCAAGCGCTCGATAACCTCATGGCCGATGGGATGCGTCGCCAGGCGATCGAGCTCCTGGGGTTGCGAACGAATCTGGCTCTCCAGCGCCGTCTGCGACATCGCCGGTCCCTTTCGCCTTCCTTATGAAAGGTATCGGCGCGGAGTTTAGAGCTTCCGCAGAACCGCCACGACCTTGCCCAGGATCCGCCCGTTGGTCATCGGGATGGAAGGGAAGGCGGGGTTCTCCGGATGCAGGGTCACCTTCCCACCCCGCCGCCGAAGGCGCTTGATCGTCGCCTCGTCTTCCGCCACGCCGGGCAGGAGGGCGGCCACCACGTCGCCGTCCCCCGCGCTGTCCTGCCGCCGCACCACTACGACATCGCCGTCCAGGATGCCCGCCCCCGTCATCGACTGGCCGGCCACCCGGAGGCCGAAATGCTCCCCGCCCTTGGCGAAGCCAACGGGCACGGTGAGGTACTCCTCGACGTTCTCGGTCGCAAGGACTGGCGTTCCGGCTGCGATACGGCCGAGGACCGGGATGACCACGCCTTCGGGCCTGGTGCTCTCATCGGCAAGCCCGATGGCCCGGGGCTTGGTGGGGTCCTTGTGGAGCAGGCCCTTGCGCTCCAGGTTCGCCAGCTGGCTGTGGACGCTTGAGGAGGACGTGAGGCCCACCGCCTCGCCGATCTCGCGGACGGTCGGGGGGTAGCCTCGGTCGAGGACCGTGTCGGCGATGAACTGCAGGATCCTCCGCTGCCGCGGCGTGAGGTCGTCGGTCTCGGCCATGTCAGACCCTCCCCATACGCTCCCGGAGGCTAGCACGAGACGGCAAGGGATACAAACATATGTTCGGTCTTCCCCTCTTGACCTCGAACAGGCGTTCGATAGGATGGGCTCCATGAGGCGAACGTACGTTCGGAGGCGACTCCTAATCATCTTGCTGCTCCTTCCCGCAAGCGGCCTGGCTTGGGTTGTCCCCTCCGGAGGAGCGGCCGCTGGACCGGCTCACGTTGCACTGCACCGGTACGTCGTGCGGCCCGGCGACACACTGTGGTCGATCGCCCGCGGGATCCAGGACGGCGACCCCCGAGCGCTGGTGGACGCCATCCAGGCGGCGAACCAGGCCGACCCGGGCGCCCTTGTGCCCGGCGAGGTCCTGTTGATCCCGGCTTCCGGCTGAGCCACGCCTGCAAGACCCGCCGAGAGGCCACATGTGGAGGCTGGCATCCGGGGACCCACCAGATATTGTGGTAGTTGAGGTGCGATGCCCATGGTGTGGCCACGGCGAGGATCGGGTGGTCGATTCCCGGCCGGGCGAACGCGGCGCGACCATCCGCCGGCGCCGTCAGTGCCTGTCCTGCGGACGGCGATTCACCACGTTCGAGCGGATCGAGGAGGTTGGCGTGATGGTGGTGAAGCGCGACGGCTCCAAGGAACCGTATGTGCGGGACAAGGTCCTGGCGGGTGTCCGAAAGGCCATCGTCAACCGCCCGGTCACCGAGGAACAGGTGGCCGCGCTGGCCGACCGGGTGGAGGAGCGGCTGCGCCGCAAGGGGCCGCAGGTCAGCTCCCACCAGGTCGGCGTGGAGGTGCTGTCCCAGCTCCAGAAGCTGGACCAGGTGGCCTACATGCGGTTCGCCTCCGTCTACAAGGACTTCCAGGGGATCACGGATTTCGAGCGGGAGTTGGGGGCTCTTCAGAAGCGCGTGCCGGCGAAGCCCCGGAGCCGCTAAACTACTACATGTAGTGGTACGGGCTGTGAGAAAGCACTAGATGTTCCGTGCAGGACCCTTGACCGGGGACCCGGCCGGGTGCAGAATCACGGGGCTGTAATTCCGGCGGTGAGACTTCCCCGAGGTAGGGAAGGGGGCGTTCCGGTGGCGACGAAGGAAGGGGACGTCGAGGTCGTGCGAAGCGGCCTGACGTTCAAGCGGCACTTCAGCAAGGACGGTGTTCGCCCGTTCGACGAGGTCGAATGGGAGACCCGTGACGCGGTGATCCCGAACTACAAGGAAGGGGGCAACGCCTTCGAGCAGCGCGGCGTGGAGTTCCCCAAAAGCTGGTCGCAGAACGCCACGAACATCGTGGCGCAGAAGTATTTCCGCGGCACGCTCGGGACGCCCGAGCGAGAGTCCAGCGTGCGCCAGCTCGTCGGCCGGGTTGTGGACACCATCCGGGGCTGGGGCGTGAAGGACCGCTACTTCGCCACCGAGAAGGACGCCGAGGTCTTCGGCGACGAGCTCTCCCACCTGCTGGTGACCCAGAAGGCCGCCTTCAACTCGCCGGTGTGGTTCAACGTCGGCGTGCCGAACACACCGCAGCAGTGCAGCGCGTGCTTCATCCTGGCCGTGGACGACCAGATGAGCTCCATCCTCAACTGGTACGTGGAGGAGGGGACCATCTTCAAGGGCGGGTCCGGCTCGGGGATCAACCTGTCACGGATCCGCTCGTCCAAGGAGCCGCTGGCCGGCGGGGGAACCGCCTCCGGGCCGGTCTCCTTCATGCGGGGGGCCGACGCGAGCGCCGGCACCATCAAGTCGGGAGGCAAGACCCGACGGGCGGCCAAGATGGTCGTTCTGAACGCGGACCACCCCGACGTCCACGACTTCATCTGGTGCAAGGCCGTCGAGGAGCACAAGGCCCGGGCCCTCCGGGACGCCGGCTTCGACATGGACCTGGACGGCAAGGACAGCTACTCCATCCAGTACCAGAACGCGAACAACTCGGTCCGGGTGACCGATGAGTTCATGCAGGCATACCTGGAGGACCGGGACTGGAAGCTGAAGGCCGTCCTGACCGAGGAGACGCTCGAGACCGTGCGGGCCAGGGACCTGATGCGGGAGATCGCTCAGGCCGCCTGGGAATGCGCCGATCCCGGGATGCAGTACGACACCACGATCAACGAGTGGCACACGTCCCCGGCGTCCGGTCGGATCAACGCGTCCAATCCCTGCTCGGAGTACATGCACCTGGACAACTCGGCGTGCAATCTGGCGTCGCTCAACCTCATGAAGTTCGTGGACGACGAGGGCACGTTCGACGTCGCGGCCTTCCGCCACGCCGTCGAGATCGTGTTCACGGCCCAGGAGATCATCGTGGGCAACTCCGACTACCCCACCGAAGCCATCGGGCGGAACGCAAAGGCGTTCCGCCAGCTCGGCCTGGGGTACGCGAACCTCGGGGCGTTGCTGATGGCCCGGGGGCTCCCGTACGACTCGGACGGCGGGCGGGCGTGGGCCGGTGCGATCACCGGGCTCATGACGGGCTGGGCCTACCGGACCAGCGCCAGGATCGCCGAGGTCATCGGGCCGTTCGCCGGCTTCACCCCGAACCGCGACGCCATGCTCCGAGTCATGCGCAAGCACCGTGCGGGGGCCGACGAGATCGACGGCGACGCGGTTCCCGAGGCTGTCCTGTCCGCGGCCCGGCAGGCCTGGGACGAGGCGATCGCCCTGGGGGAGCAGCACGGGTATCGAAACGCGCAGGCCACCGTGCTGGCGCCCACTGGCACCATCGGCCTGATGATGGACTGCGACACCACCGGCATCGAGCCCGACCTCGCGCTGGTCAAGAACAAGAAGCTGGTCGGCGGGGGATCGATGCGGATCGTGAACCAGACTGTCCCCCGAGCACTGGCTCGCCTGGGCTACGGGCCCGACCAGGTCGAGGACGTGGTCGCGTACATCTCCGAGCACAACTCGGTTGCCGAGGCGCCGCACATTCGAGCCGAGCACCTCCCGGTCTTCGACACCTCGATGGGCGATCGGGCCATCCAGTACATGGGCCACGTCCGGATGATGGCGGCCGTGCAGCCGTTCATCTCCGGGGCCATCTCCAAGACCGTGAACATGCCCGAGCACGTCACCGTAGAGGAGGTCGAGCAGCTGTTCGTTGAGTCCTGGCGGCTGGGGCTGAAGGCCGTGGCGATCTACCGGGACAACTGCAAGGTGGCCCAGCCGCTCTCGGCCGACAAGAAGGTCAAGGCGACCGAGCCGGCAGCGCTGGCGGAGCCGGTTCGCCGGCGCCTGCCACGGACCCGTCCCTCCATCACCACGAAATTCGAGGTGGGGGACGCCGAGGGGTACATCACCGCGAGCTCGTATCCGGACAACGGGATCGGCGAGATCTTCCTGAAGTCCTCGAAGCAGGGGTCCACGCTGGCCGGCATCATGGATGCATTCTCCATCGCCATCTCGATCGGCCTCCAGTACGGCGTGCCCCTCGAGGCCTACGTCGACAAGTTCATCAACATGAAGTTCGAGCCGTCGGGGATGACCAACGACGAGGACATCCGGTTCGCCTCCTCGCTGGTGGACTACGTGTTTCGGCGCCTGGCCCTCGATCACCTCCCGCCCGAGAAGCGCGAGGCCCTTGGGATCCGCTCGATCGCCGAGCGCAAGGAAACGGCGAAGGCCGAGGCTGAGGGCAAAGGGGTCGGCTCGCCGGGTCCGGTGAAGCCCGCCGAGCCAACGACCGTGGTGCCGGCCCAGCCCGGCGACGTGATCGAACGGCCCCGGGCCCAGGCCGCCGACGCACCGCTGTGCTACACGTGCGGCTCGAAGATGCAGCCGGCCGGATCCTGCTACGTGTGTCCGTCGTGCGGCTCGACCAGCGGCTGCTCGTAAGCTGACCCGGTGGAGCTGCCGTTCAAGCGGCTGGAGCCTGGTGCCGAGCTGCCGGCTCAGGCGCACGCGGGCGATGCCGGACTGGACCTCTGTTCGACCGTCGACGTCGAGGTCCTGCCGGGGGAGCGGGCCAGGGTCCCCACCGGCCTCTCCGTGGCCATACCGGAAGGGCACGCCGGGCTTGTCCTACCGCGGTCGGGGCTCGCGTCCCGTCACGGCCTGACCATGTCAAACGCGCCGGGGCTGATCGACGCTGGGTACCGGGGGGAGGTCACCTGCGCGGTGGTGAACCTGGACCGGGATCAGGCGGTGAAGATCAGGAAGGGCGATCGGATCGCTCAGCTCGTGATCGTAGCGCTGCCCACGGTTCGCCCGGCCTGGGTGGACGAACTCCCGCCTTCCACCCGAGGCGATGGCGGGTTTGGCTCCACGGGCGCCTGACCGGCGCCGGAGGGGCGGCCGTTGAAGGCTAGAGTCCCAGTCCCTAGACTTTGAGTGCCCCTCGGGGGCGTGCGGACGTGGCTCAGTTGGTAGAGCACCACCTTGCCAAGGTGGGGGTCGCGGGTTCGAATCCCGTCGTCCGCTCCAGAGAAGTCGCAGGCCAGACGGTACGACGGTCGATCTGCCGAGGGGCGGTCGACCTGCCATCCGGCAGGGATCCCACAGCGGCCGTGATGAGGACGTCGATCGCGTCCGCGATCTGCCTGAAGACTTCGCGCGCGAAGCAGCTGGTCGGCAAGACGATCCGGTTCACTGATCGCTCCGGATTCGACGTCGGATCGGGTTCAGCTTCCCCTCTTCGTCAACGCGACGGCGTTCAAGACAGCGAAGAACAGCACCCACAGAGAGGTGAGCGGACCGACGACATAGTAGGCCCAGGCCGCGACTCCCAGGGCGACCCCGATCGAGATGAAACGAACGACCGAACGGCGTCGATCGCGTTCACCCGCCGAAGAAGGGTGACCGCGATGTTGCCGCCGTCAAATGGGAGCGGGGGCAGGAGGTTGATGATTGCCCACCCCAAGCTGACCCAAGCGACGTCCGCGACGATCGCGCGCAGGGTGAAGGAATCGATTGCGTCGGTGCGAAGAAGGAAGAGTGCGGGCAGGCCAAGGACAACGATTTGCGTGATCGAGCCGGCCAGGCTCACCACAATGTCCTCCACGTCGGTGAGGTACCTACCGGTCCGGTAGGTGAGGCCCCCCATACCGTGCAGCAGGATGCGCACCTGCCCCCCGAAGGCCCTGCCGGTGAAGGCATGGCCGAGCTCGTGAATGAGGATCGAGACGAACACCACGATCACCCACGCCAGGAGGAGCAGAACAGAGCCGGCTCGCACGCCCGTTAGGACCGCGACCAAGAGGAAGGGGAACTCGATCCGGACGGGGACAGAACCGAGGTTGAATTCGGCGACGCGGGCACCGGAAACGACCGACATCCCATCCGCGCTGCCAGGGGCCTCGTACCTGGCCATAAGGCCAGAATCGGTCGTGACGACAGGTCTCTTAAGGTGCTCGTAACGACAGCCCCGCTTCTGGGCTGTTAATTGCGATGTTTAAGGTGCGGAGTCTTGTTGCCGATTCCATTGCCCGAGATAGGAACTCCGGCAGATTCAAGGAGGCACGGCCGTGGAGGTCATCCACCCGAGCGTCAATGCAGGTCAGCGATCCTGCCCCTCGTGTGGCGAGGCGCTAGCGGGCAAGCCGCGATTCTGCCCGAGCTGTGGAACCGAGGTGCGTTCACCGGTTGTGATTCCCGGCCCGCAACCGCGAGTGGAACCCCAGAGCGTCGTTGCTGATTCGCCCGTTGTCTCGAAGTCCTCCCCTTCACATGGAGGCAAGCTCTGGACCATGATCGTCCCGCTGGTTGCCACAAGCCTCATCATCGTCTTGCTGGCAGGGTCGGTGGTGTGGTTGAACGGGAAATTGGGCACCACGAAATCTGCGCTGGCTGGCGCGCGGGGGCGTGTCACGAACCTCAATGGCAAGGTGTCGTCGCTCGATTCGCGGTTGGACACGTTGAAGGTTGAGAAGAGCAAGCTGGAGGCCCAGAACTCCTCCCTGACTTCGGCCATGGTCGACTGCAAGGACGCCGCGAGCAAGACGCGCGAAATTTTCAGGCTTCTGTCCCAGCTACGCCAAGGAAACGCCTCCCTCGACGATCTCCGTGCCGCGGGGCGGGAGGCGGACCGGGCCTGGTTCGTGTGCCGCACAGAGGCCAACAGCAACGGAGCTATTTGACCGGGAGAGATCGTGCCACTTCCTCGCACCTGGCTCCTCATTGGGATTGCGCTCCTCGCTCTCGCCGTGGTGCCCGTCTTCGGTATCTGGGGCTCCAACGCAGCCCGGCAGCTTCGTCGCAGCCAGAGCGAAGCATCACAGGTCCGAGCAGACGTGAAGCGCCTGCAACAGACCGTTGATGCCCAGGAGGACCTGATCTTCGACGCCGAGCATGTGATCGCGGAGGTGGCGCCATCGGTCGTCACCCTGTTCACGCCCAGTGGACTCGGAACGGGGTTCGTAGTCAAGAGCGAGGACGGTGTGTCATGGATAGCGACAAACTTCCACGTGGTGTCGCGTCGCCTGAGTGGACTTGAGCGAGAAATCGTTGTGGAACAGAACGGCTCGAAATGGGATGCCGAGCTCGAACAATGGAGCGAAGAGAGCGATCTGGCGATCGTGAGGATTCAAGCTACCCTGCCTACGCTTGAGCTTGCCAATGGTGTGGGGTCGGAGCCCCACGTGGGCGACTGGGTATTGGCGTACGGATCTCCCGAGGGACTCCAAGGAACGGCGACCATCGGCATCATCTCCGCTCTTCGTCCCGGCTGGGTCCAGACAGACGCTCAAGTCAACCACGGGAACTCCGGAGGGCCCCTCGTGGACCGGGGCGGGAGGGTCGTTGGCATCACGAGCAGGGGCTTCGCGAGCGGCGGCTCGGGGCTTGGGTTCGCGGTCGATGCCACGAAGTTGTGTCCCTTACTCTCGGGCATCATCGGGTGTAACTGGTAGCCAGCGTCCGATCAGGGAGGGCGCGGTCCCGGTCATCATCTGGGTAGAGTCCTGCCGATGGGGGACTGGCGGGTGGTGGTGACGCGCAACGGACCGTACCGGGTCGAGGGCGGGGTCCCGCTGATCCGTACGGCCGTGGTCGAGACTGCCCGGGGCGAGCCGATCGCCTGGGACGAGGGTCCGAGCTTCGGCGCGGCCGAGACCTACGAGCTCTGCCGTTGCGGTCACTCCTCGACGAAGCCGTTCTGCGATTCGACGCACGAACGGATCGGCTTCGAAGGGGAAGAGACCGCCGACCGTGGCCCGATCGTCGAACGGCGGCAGACGTGGGAGGGGGGTGGACTCGTCCTCTACGACGACCTCTCGCTTTGCGCGAAGCACGGGTTCTGCCGAAACGTCCGGACCGGCGTGTGGGAGATGCTCGAGGAGGCCGATGACCCCGACGTGCGGAATGAAATGACGGCGATGGTCCACCGATGTCCCTCGGGAAGGCTGGTCCTCGCCATCGCTCCCGAGGGGCGACCGATCGAGCCCGAACTCGAGCCGTCGATCGGCGTGGAGCCGAACGGCTCGCTCTGGATCCGCGGGGGCATCCCGGTGGTCTCCGAGGATGGCTCGCCGTACGAGGTTCGCAACCGGCAGACGCTGTGCCGGTGCGGCGGGTCGAGCAACAAGCCGTTCTGCGACGGCACCCACCGGAGCAATGGCTTCGCCGACCCCGCCGAGCCGGACTAGCGCGAGCCCTGATGCCGCCCACCATCGGTCGCCGCTGCGAGACGAGCTCGACAACGCTTCACGTCACGGGGCGGACGTTCCCGAGCCAGCTCCGGTACAGACCGGCGTAGACGCCGTCCGTTTCGATGAGCTCGTCGTGGCGCCCGCGCTCGGCGATGCGGCCCCGATCGAGGACGAAGATCGTGTCGGCACCCTCCGCCGTGGACAACCGGTGCGCGATCGTGATCGACGTGCGGCCGGCCGACAGCCGCCGGAGCGCCTCCGAGACCATCCGCTCCGTGGCAGGGTCGACCGCGCTCGTGGCCTCGTCCAGGATCAGGAGCCCAGGGTTGCCGACCTGCACGCGCGCGAGCGACACGAGCTGCCGCTCGCCCACGGACAGGGCCTCGCCGCGTTCACCGACTTGGGTGTCGAGCCCGCGCGGTAGGGACTCGAGCCAGTCGCCGAGCCCGAGCTCCTCGAAGGCTGCTTCGACCTCGCGGTCGGACGCGCCCTCGCGCCCAGCGCGGACGTTCTCCCGGATCGACAGGTCGAACAGGAACCCGTCCTGCGGCACCATCCGGATCGCGGCCTGCCGCGACTCGCGTGCGACCTCGCGGAGATCGACTCCGCCAACGACTATCCGTCCTCGGATCGGGTCGGCTAGGCGCGTCAGCAGCTTCACGAGCGTCGTTTTCCCCGCACCGGTCTCGCCGACGATCGCGACGTGCCCGCCGGCCGGCACCTCGACCGACACGTCGTGCAGCACCACCGGACCCTGGCCGTACGCGTAGCCGATCCCCTCCGTCCGTATGTCGAGCGAGCCGGCCGGAAGCACCACCCCCGGGGACGGCTCGACGATCTCGACCGGGAGCTCGAGCAGGGCGAGGATCTTGCGCCACCCGGAGATCGCCGTCTGGGTCTCCGAGTAGACCTCAGGGAGATCCGTGAATGGATGCAGGAACAGGTCCGCGAGGAACAGGAACGCCGAGACGCGGCCGAACGTCAGGCCCCACCCAGGCCCCCACGTCGCGCCGCTCAGGATCACGACGCAGTTGGCCAGGCCCCAAAACAGCGTGCCCATCGGCCAGAGCGTTGCCGTACGGCGATGCGCCTGCACGTGCGCCCGGTACCGGGCGTGGATCGAGCGTTTCACGCGCGCGTCGGTCCGCTCCTCGAGCCCGTACGCGCGCACGACCGCAGCCCCCATCACGCTCTCCGAGACCTCGGAAAGCATCTGCCCGACCCTGCCGCGGACTAAGTCGTAGGCGGCGGCCATCTTCGCCTGAAGCTTCCCCATCGCGAGCAGCATTGGGAACACGAGCAGCACGATCGGGATCGTGAGCTGCCACGAATAGACGAGCATGATCACAAGCGTCACGACGATCTGCACGATCGCCCAGACCCACACCATCGCGGCTTCCTCGGTGAACTGTTGCAGCGTGTCGACGTCCGCGGTGACGCGCGCGACGAAGACGCCTCGCTTCTCACCCGCCTGCGTCGCGATCGACAGCCGGTGGATGTGCTCGAATCCTCGCACCCGCAGCTCCATCAGCGCCTCCTCGGAGGCACAGACGAGCCTGCGCAGAGCCACTCGCTGCGCGAAGAACGCGAGCACTACGATCCCGAGCGCGAGCGCACACAGCCCGAACACGAACAGGGGCCGGAACCCGCCGCTGAGGCCGTGGTCGAAGATCTGTTGGACGAGCACCGGGATCACGATGCTGCTCACGGCGACCGCCAGCGAGAACACGATTGTCAGGCCGAGCCCCTTCCGCAGCTCGGGGCTGAGACGCAGCCCGCGGCCAAGGACGCTCCACGTCCCTCGTAGGTGCTCGGGGATCGGGAGCTCTTCGGGCTCCTCGGCGGGCGCGGCGAGCTCGTCGGCGACCATGACGCTCACCGCTCACCCCGTTCGTAGGCGTGGATCATGTTGGCGTAGCCAGGCTGCGCGCGCATCAGCTCCTCGTGCGTGCCGCTCGCACGCAGCCTGCCACCCTCGAGATAGAGGATTCTGTCCGCCAGGCGGATCGTCGACACGCGATACGCGACGAGGATCAACGTGGTCGTGAGGTCCGCGCGAAGGCCGGCCAGGATGTCCGCTTCGATCGTCGGGTCGACCGAGCTGGTCGCATCGTCGAGGATCAACACGCGGGGCGTCCGGACGAGGGCTCGCGCCAGCGCCACGCGCTGGCGCTCACCCCCCGAAAGCGTGTGTCCTCGCTCCCCGAGGACGGTGTCGTAGCCGTTCGGCAGCGCCTCGACGAAGCGGTCGGCCTGCGCGATGCGCGCCGCCCGCCGGATCTCGTCGGACGAGGCACCCGATCCGAGGGCGATGTTCTCGGCGACCGTCGTCGCGAACAGGAAGCTCTCCTGGAAGACGATCGCGGCGGCGTCCCGAAGCGACGCGGGGTCGGCGTGGCGGACGTTCACGCCGCCGATCAGGATCTCACCCGAGGTCGGGTCGTCCAGCCGGACGAGCAGCTGCGCCAAGGTCGACTTGCCGACACCCGTCGGCCCGATAATCGCGACCGATTCGTCGGGCTCGATGCGCAGGTCGATCTCGTCGAGGATCCGGACACCGTCGAGGGTGTACGTTAGGGCGTCCGCGCGAACATCGAGCGGGCCGTGCGGCAGGACCACCGGCGCCGATGGGCGCGTCACCGTGACGGGCTCACCGAGCACCTCGTTGACTCGGCCGTGGCCAACGACCGCTCTCGGCAGCTCGGCCAGGATCCAGCCGACGAACCGCATCGGCCACGAGAGCATCCCGAACAGCGCGACGACCTGAACCAGCGTCCCCAGCGTGATGTCACCGGTCGAGAGGCGCCACGAGCCGATCGCGAGAAGCGCGATCACAGCGAGCTGCGGCAACGCCTCGAGCGCGGAATCGAACCCCGCCCGGATGTACCCCGCGGTCACGCGCTCGTCGCGCAGCTGCTCGGCACGCTCCCGTAGGCGCGCCACCTCCGCGTGCTCGCGCCCAAGTGTCTTGACGACGAGGGCACCGTCGATCGACTCATGCGCGACCGACGAGACGTCGCCGATCCGTTCCTGTGCGCGGCGCGCCGGACCCTCCATCCGCTTGGCGAACGAGCGATTCATGAGGGCGAGCACCGGGACAGTCAGCAACCCGATGAGCGCGAGGAACACGTCGGCGACGAACAGCGACACGAGCGCAAACACGACGAGAAACACCACGCCGATCGCGAACGGGATCGGGTACAGCACCTCGATCGTCGCCTCGACGTCCGCCTCCATGTGGGCCAGCAGCTCCCCGGTCGGCGTTTGGCGGTGGTAGGCGAGCGACAGGTCTCGGTAATGGTCGGAGACGCGGTCGCGGAGCGTGGCTGCGACCGCTGAGCCGAGCACGCCGCTGTAGTAACGGCGGAGCCCGATCCCCACGGCTCGCACGAGCGACAACGCGAAGACCGCGCCGACGCCGATCCAGAGCGCAGACTGAGCCACACCCCGGCCGAACGCCGGCTTCAGGATGCGGTCGGTCGCGCGGCCGAGGGCGACCGTCACCGCCACGGTCCCCAAGGCGAACAACAGCGCGCCGAGGACGGACATGAGGAACGGGCGCGGGTGCATCCGCACGTGGGATACGATCTGGCCGAGCCCACGCCGGAACAGCCCCCGGGAGCCGATGCCTTCCTCAGTCGCGACGTCCATGGGTCCCTATGATGCGCGACCGGCGCCCGCCCGACCCTCAAGGGTGTTCGGCCGGAGCTCGAGGGGACGCTCCAGGGCCCGCGAGCGCGCCGGCTGGGTGCCGCTGACCGTCTCCGGGCGCGGCGCGAGACCGGGCGCCCGATCGGAGACGTCGGGCTCAGTCTGGTGGAGGGGGAACTCTACTTCCGGCCCGGATGTGCCGTAGGGTCGGCAACCCGGGCCGGGATCCAACCGCTCTTAGGCCCCTAACGATGTCGCCCGTGACGGGTCAGCAGGATCAGGTCACGACGATCTTGCCGTGCATCAACGTGGGATGGATCGTGCAGTGGTACTTGAACGTTCCTGCCTTCCTGAACACGTGGCCGAAGGCGGCACCGGGAGCGAGCGCGCCCGAGTCCCACAAGCCCTTGTTCGACGTCGTGGTGTGGCTGACACTCCCGCCGTTTGTCCACTTGACCTTCGTGCCCTTCGAGATCGTGATCGTCTTGGGCTTGAAGGCGAAGTTGA
>DASPWN010000311.1:0-2830 GCA_035637835.1 Actinomycetota bacterium
GGTTCGAGGGCGCGCGCTACTACGAGCCATCCGGCGAAGGGGAGGAAACCACTGGGGAGCCCCGGCCCGACGCCCCGGTATGATTCGCGCACCTGTTCCCGAAGGAGACTGCGATGGCCGTCCTCGCGAGCGCCGGAGACGTGGCGCTGATCGTCCTGGCCGCGTTCTGGGCCCTGCTCGTCCTCGGCCTCTGCCTTGTGCTGGTCAACACGTTCAACGTCCTGACTAGCACGAAGATGTTGATCGACGGGATCCGTGAGGAGACGGTCCCGCTCCTTTCGGAGGTCCGCAACTCGGTGGTGAAGACCAACCGCGAGCTCGACCGGGTCGACGGGATGCTGGAGTCGGCCGGCACCATCGTGGCTCGCGTGGAGAAGATCTCGCGGCTCGTCGAGCAGGTGGCGACCGGCCCGCTGGTCCGGATCATCTCGCTCGGCGCTGGCCTGTCCAAGGCCGCGTCCCGGTTCCGGAGCGGGAAGGCCCACGGCAGGAAGTGAAGCGGCTCTTCTGGCTCGCGCTCGGCCTGGGGGCCGGGGCGGCCGGAGCGATCATGACCGCACGCTTCGCCCGCCGGCAGATGAACAAGGTGGCTCCCTCGACCCTCGCGCGCGAGGCACGAGGCGGGCTCCTCGACCTGTCGCGTCGGGTGTCCGAATCCATCGATGAAGGTCGGCGGGCCATGCAGGAGAAAGAGGAGCAGCTGCGGAGCGAGTCCGGCGCGAACCGAAAGCTAGACTAGCCGCCCATGGAGGGCCGGCAGATCCGCGAGAGCTTCCTGCGCTTCTTCGAGGAGCGAGGGCACCGCCGCGTGCCGTCCTCGTCCCTGATCCCACCGCCGGAGTCCGGATTGCTGCTGACGAACGCCGGGATGAACCAGTTCATCCCGTATTTCCTCGGACACACCCCGCCGCCCTTCCCCCGGGCCACGAGCGTTCAGAAGAGTTTCCGGGCCGTCGACATCGACAACGTGGGGCACACCGCCCGGCACCTCACGTTGTTCGAGATGCTCGGGAACTTCTCCTTCGGGGACTACTTCAAGCGCGAGTCGTGCGGGTGGGGGTTCGAGCTGGTCACCGAGGTGTACGGGATCGATCCCGAACGGCTGTGGGTGACCGTCTTCGAGACCGACGACGAGGCCGCGGCGATCTGGCAGGACATCGGCATCCCGGCCGGGCGAATCGTCCGCCGGGGCAGGGAGGACAACTACTGGTCGACCCACGCGGCTGGCCCGGCCGGCCCGAGCTCGGAGATCTTCGTCGACCGGGGCCCGAAGTACGGCCCCGACGGCGGCCCCGCGGTGGACGAGGAACGGTTCATGGAGATCTGGAACCACGTCTTCATGCAGGACGAGGTGGACGAGCACGAGAACATCGTGGGCGAGCTGCCGGCGAAGAACATCGACACCGGCTCCGGCCTGGAGCGGGTGGCCACGGTGCTGCAGGACGTCGACAGCTTCTTCGAGACCGACCTGTTCCGCCCGCTCCTGGAGGTTGCCGAATCGCTGTCGGGCAAGCGGCACGGGGAGGATCCCCAGACCGATGTGTCGCTCAAGGTCATCGCCGAACACGGCAGGGCCACGACGTTCCTGATCGCCGACGGTGTCCTGCCCTCGAACCAGGGCCGTGGCTACGTGCTCCGCCGGATGCTCCGCCGGGTGGTGAGCCACGCGCGGCGGCTGGGCGTCGAAGGATCGGTCGTGGAGCACCTGGCCGATCGGACCGTGGAGCTGTTCGGGGAGGCCTATCCGGAGCTGGTGGAGAACCGCGCGGAAGTGACGCGGGTAGCGGCCTCGGAGGAGGAGCGGTTCGCCGGCACGCTTCGCCAGGGCATGGAACTCTTCGAGAAGGCGATTCCTCAGCCACTCGTTACCACGAATGTGCCCGGACCTAACGTGTTAGGCGGTGCTGTTCTTCCTGGCGACATCGTTTTCAAGTTGCACGACACGTTCGGGTTCCCCATCGAGCTGACACGGGAGCTCGCCAACGACAGAGGCATGGCGATCGATGAAGCGGGGTTCGAGACCCTGATGGCCGAGCAGCGGGAGCGAGCGCGAACCTCAAGGAAGGTGAGCCACTCTACGGACGCGATCATCGCGCCATCGACCCCTCCCACTGAGTTCCTGGGGTACCAGACCCTGGAGGCCGAGGGCCACCTGGTGGCCCTGCTCCTCGACGGCCATCGGTCGGGGGTGGCCGAGGAGGGACAGGACGTACGCCTGGTCCTGGATCGCACTCCTTTCTATGCGGAGTCCGGAGGCCAGGTCGCGGACCACGGGTATGTGCGGACCGGCGGCGGGTTGATCCGGGTGATGGACGCCCAGTGGGGGCCGGGCGAGGTGATCCTGCACGCCGGCGTGGTCCAGTCTGGGGAGGTGCGGGAGGGCGAGGACGTGCACGCGGAGGTCGACCGGGTCCGGCGGGAGGCCACGGCCCGCTCGCACACGGCCACCCACGTCGTGCACTGGACCCTGCGTCACGTGCTCGGCGAGCACGCGAGGCAGGCCGGGTCGCTCGTCGCCCCCGGGCGCCTGCGGTTCGACTTTCCCCATCACTCGGCGGTCCCTCGCGACCTGCTGGCCCAGGCCGAGGAGGTGGCCAACCACCGATTGGCCGAGGACGCGCTGGTCCGGATCTACGAGACGACGTTCGAGGAAGCCAAGAACCAGGGAGCCCTGGCGCTGTTCGGGGAACGGTACGGGGAGTTCGTCCGGGTGGTGGAGGTGGGGGACTACTCGATCGAGCTCTGCGGAGGGACCCACGTCCCACGGACCGGGAACGTCGCCATCGTCCGCATCCTGGGCGAGGGCAGCATCGGTGCGGGGATGCGCCGG
>DASPWN010000312.1:0-1673 GCA_035637835.1 Actinomycetota bacterium
TCACGTCGACCCGCTTCTTGGTCACCCGCTCGATGTCCCGGCGGATCCGGTCGACTTCGGCCCCCTTGCGGCCGATCACGATGCCGGGACGGGCCGTTCGGATGAACACCCAGATCTGGTCGCCCTTGCGCTCGATGTCGACGCTGGAGATGCCGGCTCGGGACAGGCGGCTGCGGATGTGCTTTCGGATCCACACGTCCTCGTGCAGTGAGTCCGCGTAGTCGCGGCCTCCGAACCAGTTGGACTTCCACGTGTAGATGACCCCCAGCCGAAGTCCGTACGGATTGACCTTGTGACCCATCAGGCTTCCTCTCCCAACGACTTCACGATCAGCGTGATGTGCGAGGTGCGCTTCCTGATCCTGGCCGCCCTGCCGTAGGCTCGGGGCCGCCACCGCTTGAGCGTGGGGCCCTCGTCCACCCATGCCCGGTCGACCACCAGGTTCTGGGCCGCGACCCCGGGCGCTTGCTCGGCGTTCGCCACCGCCGAGTTCAGCGCCTTCTCGATGGTACGCGACGCGGACTGGGGCGCGAACCGCAGGATCCGGCGGGCCTCCTCGACCTGCCGGCCCCGGATGAGGTCGACCATCCGCCGCGCCTTCATCGGCGAGAGCCGCACGTATTTGATCGTCGCCTTGGCTTCCATCCCCTACCTGACCGTCGTGCTCCGCTCGGCCCGCGCGTGGGACCTGAAGGTTCGGGTGGGCGCGAACTCCCCGAGCTTGTGGCCGACCATCGACTCGGATACGTAGATGGGCACGTGCTTTCGTCCGTCGTGGACGGCGATGGTGTGCCCCACCATCTCCGGGACGATCGTCGAACGACGTGACCAGGTCCGCACCACCTTCTTCTCGCCCCGGCGGTTCATCTCCACGACCCGGACCATCAAGTGGTCATCCACGAACGGGCCCTTCTTGATCGACCTCGGCACGTCTATCCACGCCCCTTCCCACGGCGACGGACGATGAGCTTGCTCGACGCCTTGTTCTTCTTGCGCGTCCGCCCTTCCTTCTTCCCCCACGGCGAGGTGGGGTGGCGGCCGCCGGAGCTCTTGCCCTCGCCGCCGCCGAGCGGGTGATCCACCGGGTTCATGGCCACTCCGCGGACCGAGGGGCGCTTGCGCCGCCACCGGTTGCGACCGGCCTTCCCCAGCTGGATCAGCTCGTGCTCCGGGTTGCCCACGACGCCAACCGTCGCCCTGCACGTCGCCTCCACCAGCCGCGTCTCGCCCGATGGCAGGCGAACCGTGGCGTACCGACCCTCCTTCGCCATCAACTGCACACTGGTCCCCGCCGAGCGGGCCATCCGGGCACCCGCACCGGGCTTGAGCTCCACGGCGTGCAGCGTCGTCCCGACCGGGATGTTCCGAAGGGCCAGAGCGTTTCCGGGCCGCACGTCCGCCCCCTCGCCGGAGACCACGGTGTGACCGACCTCGAGTCCTTGCGGCGCAAGGATGTAGCGCTTCTCGCCGTCGAGGTAGTGCAGCAAGGCGATGCGGGCCGTCCGGTTGGGGTCGTACTCGATGTGCGCCACCTTGGCCGGCACACCGTCCTTGTCTCGCCGGAAATCGATGACCCGGTACCGGCGCTTGTTGCCGCCGCCCTGATGCCTGGCCGTCACGCGCCCGTGGGTGTTTCGGCCGGCCTTGTTGCGCCCCTTGGCCACCAGCGACTT
>DASPWN010000313.1:0-5095 GCA_035637835.1 Actinomycetota bacterium
GATAACTACCTTGTACGCGAGGGGACGGCGGCGCTCCTCTCGGCCTCCGGGGAGGTCGACCTCGTCTCGCTGGCCTCCACCTACGACGAGCTGATGACCGCCGTCGACGAGGACCGCCCCGACGCGGTCCTGACGGACATCCGCATGCCGCCGACGAGCACCACGGAGGGGATCGACGCCGCGCGGAAGATCCGGGCCGACCACCCCGAGATCGGGGTCGTCGTGCTCTCCCAGTACGCGGAGGAGGAGTACGCCTACGAGTTGCTGAAGGACGGCGCTGCCGGCCTGGGCTACCTGTTGAAGGAGCGGGTCGCCGACCTCGACGAGCTCGTGCGGGCCCTGAACGAGGTCGCACGGGGCGGCTCGGTCCTGGACCCCAAGGTGGTCGAGGCACTCGTGGCGAGGAAGGACCGGGTGGCTCACTCGCCTCTGGCTCAGCTCACCGAGCGCGAGCGCGAGGTCCTGGGGCAGATGGCCCAGGGCAAGAACAACGCCGCCATCGCCAAGTCCCTGTTCCTCACGGAACGAGCCGTCGAGAAGCACATCAACTCCTTGTTCCACAAGCTGGGCCTCACCGAGGAGACCGAGGTTCACCGTCGGGTCATGGCCGTCCTGGCGTTCCTCCGCGACACGAAGCATCCCTGAGGTTGGTGCGCAAGCGCACCGCTACTGTGCCGCCCGCGTGTCCACGATGAACACCGAGCACGGGGCGTGGCGCAGCACCAGGTTGGGGACGCTCTCCCGGACGCGCCATCGAGGCCCACGGACGCCCTTGTTCCCGAGCACGATGGTGTCAACGCGCTCTTCGGCGGCCACTTCACAGATGCGGTCGGCGGGGTCCCCCGGTTCGCTCCAGCTCCGGACCCGGAGTTGCGGGAAGCGCTCGCCCATGCGTGCCAGATACCGCTGCGGATCGGCACGCTTGTGCGGATCGGCCGCTTCGGTCGCCCGGTCGTCCGTCCGCACGTACAGGACGAGCAGCTCCGCCTCACGCTCTCCCGCAAGCTCGGCGGCGGCGCTAACGGCCATGTCCGCCGACGCAGTTGTGTCGGTCCCGACGAGGATCTTCCGCGTCACGGGAACCACCTCCAGTCGACGCCTCGAGCGTACGGCCGGTCCCGGCGAGGCACGAGCATGAAGCCACGAGAACCGACAGGTGCAGGACGGCTGGGACGAGGTGATGCCAGCATCCCTGCCGTGGTGGTGAACCCGGCCTCGTCCGGGCGGGACGCACCCTTTCCTCCGACGCCACCCCGGCCCAGAATCAGGCCATGGCCATGAGCACGACACAGGCGGCCGGACCGGCGGGCGTGCGACGACTCCGGGCGGCGTCCTGGGTGGCGTGGGCTGCGTGGGGGATCACCGCCGCGTTCCTCGTAGGGGGGATCGTCATCTCGATCGTGGCGAAGACGGATCAATCCGATCCCTTCAGCTACATCGTTGCCCCGGTCGCCGTGATGGGCTTCGCGAGCGTCGGGACGCTCATCGTCTCGCGGCGGCAGGGCAACCCGATCGGCTGGCTGCTGAGCTGGGTGGCATTCGTCTTCGCCTTCTCGGGGCTCGGGGGCGTGTATGCCCGGTACGCCCTGGACGAGGCCGTTCGGCCGCTCCCCGCCGCGACCTTCTCTGCCTGGGTGAACAGGGTGGGTGCGCCGGCCGTGGTCCTTTCGCTGCCGCTCCTGTTCCTCCTGTTCCCCGACGGCCGGGTCCCGTCCCGGCGATGGAGGCCGCTGCTGTGGACGCTCGTGGCCGCCTTCCTGGTCAACGTCGTCGGGTTCGCCCTGACTCCGGGCCCCCTCAGCAGCGGGTTCACCGAGATCCGGAGCCGGGTGGACAACCCTCTCGGGCTTCCGTCTGGGTGGAGGGGAGCCGTCGAGTCGGTCACGACGGTTGCCGGTGTCGCCGTGTTCCTCGGGGGCGTGTTGGCGGTCGTGGCACTGATCATGCGGTTCCGGCGGGCCCGAGGAGACGAGCGCCAGCAGATCAAATGGCTGGCCTATGTTGGAGCCGCCGCCGCAATCATCCCCCTTACCGGAATCGCCATCGCCCTGGTCCGGTCGGTCGCCGGGGTCCCCGAGCCCGACAACGACCCGGTCCTGAATTTCCTGTTCATCTCCTTCGGTACCATCTTGCTCGTCGGCATCCCCACCGCCTGCGCCATCGCCGCGTTCAAGTACCGACTGTACGAACTCGACATCGTCGTGAAGAAGACGGTGATGTTCGGGCTCATCGCCCTGGCGATCACGGCAACCGGCCTCGCCGCGATCGCCCTGCTACCGACCTTTGCGCTCGGGATCGGCTCGGGCCTTTCGCTCCGATCGCTGCTCCTCGGACTGGCGCTCGGCCTGCTGGTCTGGCCCTTCCGGCGGTTCGCCAGCCGCGTGGCCGACCGGGTGGTGTACGGGAAGCGAGCGACGCCCTACGAGGTGCTGTCCGATTTCTCCGGCCGGATGGCGGGGGCATACTCGACGGACGACGTGTTGCCCCGCATGGCGGAGATCCTGGGGCAGGGCTGCGGCGCCGAGCGAGCCGGCGTCTGGCTCCGGGTGGGGAACGAGATCCGACTGGCCGCATCATGGCCGGATGAGGTGGACGCTGGCTCCCCGCGGATCCGCCTGATCGGGGACGAGCTTCCGCAGTTCGACCGGGCCGACCACGCCTTCCCCGTGCGCCACCAGGGCGAGCTCCTAGGGGCGTTGACGCTCGCGATGCCGGCGACCGATCCCATGAACCCGGCCCGGGCGAAGCTCGCCCGTGATGTCGCGGCGCAGGCCGGCCTGGTCCTTCGAAACGTCCGGCTGATCGAGGAGCTTCGGGCGTCCCGACGGCGCATCGTGTCGGCGCAGGACGAGCGGGCCAAGACGTTGGAACGCAACATCCACGACGGCGCCCAGCAGCAGCTCGTGGCGCTCGCCGTCAAGGCGCGACTGGCCCACACCCTGGTCGGGAGGGACCCGGCGAAGTCCGCAGAGCTGCTCGGGACGATACAGGGAGAGCTGGAGGAGGCCCTGGAGAACCTCCGCGATCTAGCCCGTGGGATCTATCCACCACTCCTTGCTGACAAGGGCCTCGGGGAGGCGCTCGCCTCGCAGGCTCGCAAGTCGGCTCTCCCCACAGATGTCGACGCGAACGGCCTCGGTCGGTATCCGCCCGAGGTGGAGGCCGCCGTGTACTTCTGCGCGCTCGAGGCCCTCCAGAACACTGGGAAGTACTCGGGAGCCAGCCGAGCCTCGATCAGGCTCGCGAGTCACGATGGACAGATCGTCTTCGAGGTCAGGGACGACGGCTCCGGCTTCGACCTCGGTCGGACCGGGCGGGGGACCGGGCTGCAAGGGATGGCGGACCGGCTGGAGGCGCTCGGCGGACGGCTCGAACTCACGAGTGCGCCGGGCAGGGGGACGACCGTGGTGGGACGGATCCCCGTTCACCAGGAAGATCGAGGATGAGGCCCTCGACGAGGTCGCGAGTGGCGCTGGGCCTCTGGTTGCTGCTGGTGCTGGCGTTGGCCGGGGCGCTGACGTTGGCGGGCATCAACGGTTCGCTCCAGCACGACCCGGCATTCATCGTCCTGGCCATTGCGATGATCATCGGGTACGGGACGGTGGGTGCCTTCATCGCGGCCCGAACGGCCGGAAACTTCATCGGCTGGCTGATGATGATGGCCGGCGGGGCGTACGTGCTGGCCGGCCTGACGAGCGAGTACGCCACCTATGCCTACGTCACGTCGCCCGGGTCGATCCCGGGCGGCGAGCTCGCGGCCTGGCTCTCGAACTGGCTGTTCCTGATCGTCTTCGCCCCCATCCTCGTCCTCGTCGTGCTGTTCCCCACGGGACGGCCGCCCTCCGCCCGGTGGAAGTACCTTCCCGCGGCCACGATCGTAGCGTTCGGCCTTGGGCTCCTGGGCACGATCCTTCGCACCGGGGAAATCGAGGTGGGCACCGACGCCGGGGGTCCCGGCATCAAGGTCCCCAACCCGACGGGGGTGGAGGGCCTCCAGCGCTTTCTCGACCTCGCCCTGCCCTTCGTTGGGATCCTGGCCATCGCGGTCTCGGTGCTGGCAACCGCCTCGCTCGTGATCCGGTTCCGGCGCGCAGCGGGCGAAGAACGCCAGCAGATCCGGTGGCTGGCGTATGTGGCCGCCATCAGCGTCGCCCTCTTCGCAGCGACGCTCGTGTCCTCGATCGGCCTTCAGGCCAACCAGTCCAGCGCCGTCAACGACGTCTTCGCATACGGCTTCCTGATCTGCATCGGTATCGGGGTCCCGTGGGCCGCGGGCGTTGCGATCCTGAAGTACCGACTGTGGGACCTGGACATCGTGTTGAAGAAGGCGGCCGTCGCGGCGGTCCTGGTGATCCTCATCGTTGTCGCCGGGTTCGTCCTGCTCGGCATCGTGGGTGGCATCGTGGTGGGACCCCTCTCGGACAATCCGGGCGCGATGCTCCTGGCAGGGCTGGCCCTCGGGCTCCTGTTCTGGCCGCTGCGACGGGTCGCCCGCCTGATCGCCGATCGCCTGGTCTACGGGCGTCGCGCGACACCGTACGAGGTCCTCACCGAGTTCTCCGAACGCCTGTCGGAGACGTATTCGACCCAGGACGTCCTCCTGCGGATGGCGAACGTCCTGCACGCGGCGACCGGAGCCGCCACGGCGACCGTGTGGTTGCGGATCGGATCCGACCTCCGCCCGGCCGCATGGTGGCCAGCGGACGGCGATGCCCCACCGGCGCTCCGCGCTTCCGCCGGACCGCTCCCCGAGCTCCCCGGAGACCTGGCCGTGGAGGTCCGGGACCAGGGAGAGCTCCTGGGGGCCCTCGTGGTGGCCATGCCGGCGAACGACCCGTTGGATCGATCCCGAGAACGCTTCGTCCAGGACCTGGCGGGCCAGGCCGGGCTGGTACTCAGGAACGTCCGCCTGATCGAGGAGCTCCGAGCGTCTCGCCAGCGCCTGGTGAAGGCCCAGGACGACGGGAGGCGCACGATCGAGCGCAACATCCACGACGGAGCCCAGCAGCAACTGGTGGCGCTCGCCGTGAAGCTCCGACTAGCGGACGCGATGGTGGACAAGGACACGGCGAAGGCCCACGACCTCTTGGGTCAG
>DASPWN010000314.1:0-2459 GCA_035637835.1 Actinomycetota bacterium
AGGAGCGGATCCACGTCGTCGTGCGGTTCCTCGCCCTCCTCGAGCTGTACCGGGAGGGCAAGGTGGGGCTCGCGCAGGCGGAGACGTTCGGCGAGATCGATGTCGAGTGGCGGGGCCGCGAGCGGTGAGCCAGCGCCCGGACGCGACGCGCGCGCTGGAAGCGCTGCTGTTCGTCTCGGACGAGCCAGTCTCCTCGACCGTGCTCGCCCAGTCACTGGAGATGGATCGGCGGGAGGTGGACCAGTTGTGCGAGGCGCTTGCCCGCGCGTACGAGGAGCGGGGCTCGGGCATCCTGCTCCGAAGCGTGGCCGGTGGGTGGCGCCTGACTACCCATCCCGACGTGGCGCCGTTCGTCGAGCAGTTCGTGCTTTCCTCTCGACACGCCCGCCTGACCAAGGCGTCGCTCGAGACCCTGGCCATCGTGGCCTACAAGCAGCCGGTGACCCGGCACCAGATCGCGGGGATTCGGGGGGTGAACTCCGACGGGGTCATTCGGGCATTGGTGGACCGGGGCCTGGTGGCGGAGGTCGGCCGGGAGGAGGGTCCGGGCCGCCCCATGGTGTATGGGACGACCCCGGACTTCCTGGAGCGGCTGGGACTTCCCTCCCTCTCCGCGCTCCCTCCACTCGCCCCGTTGCTCGGCCAGGCTGCCGGGGAGGAAGCCGAGGCCGAGGCGGGAGGCGAGTAGCTCCTCCGCCATGCCCGAGGAGCGGTTGCAGCGGACCCTGGCTCGGGCCGGGTTCGGCTCGCGCCGAGCCTCCGAGGACCTGATCCGCGAGGGCCGGGTGAGCGTGAACGGGCAGGTGGCCCTCCTGGGCGACCGGGTGGATCCATCCCGAGACGTCGTCGAGGTGGACGGGCGCCGGGCGAGCATCGATCCCGGCCTCCGCTACTTCGCGCTCCACAAGCCGGTGGGGGTGACCACGACGTTGCGGGACCCTCACGCGGAGACGGACCTGGGGGCCTACCTTCCGGAGGACGTTCGGGTGTTCCCGGTGGGACGGCTGGACCGGGAGACCGAGGGGCTCCTGCTGCTCACGAACGACGGCGAGCTGGCGAACCGGCTCCTTCATCCCCGGCACGGGGTGGAGAAGGAATACCTGGCCGAGGTGGAGGGCACCCCAACCAAGCGGCAGATCGCCCGGCTGCGCCGGGGAGTGGAGCTCGAGGACGGCCCGGCCCAGGCCGTGGCGGCCCGGTCCGTCGCTCGATCGGGGGGCAGGGGGGCAATCCGGTTGGTCATGGCCGAGGGTCGCAAGCGCGAGGTCCGACGGATGCTCGCCACCGTTGGTCTGCCGGTTCGCCGGTTGATCCGTCTCAGGGTCGGCCCGGTGAGGCTCGGCGGGCTTGGCCCCGGCGAGCGGCGAGACCTCACGTCCTCGGAGGTGCGGGCGCTGTATCGCGCGGCCGGGCTGTAGCCGCATCCGCGCAGCGGCAGCATCGCTGCCGAGGCGACGGCCCCCTACGTCCCTGTAGCCTGAGGCTCGAACGACCCATGGCAGATCCGAAGGTCCGTGCGGCCCGGGGGGCTATCCGTGTGGCGGAGGACGCCACCGGATCGGTGCTGTCGGCGACGGAGCGGCTGCTGTCGGCGATGCTCGAGCGGAACGGCGTCGCCGATGCCGACATCGTGAGCGTCTTCTTCACCGCCACCGACGACCTCCGGTCGGCGTTCCCGGCCGAGGCGGCCCGAAAGATGGGACTGGGCCACGTGCCGTTGCTCTGTGCACGGGAGATCCCGGTCGAGGGCGCGATGCCGATGGTGATCCGGGTCCTCATGCACTTCTACACGGATCGCCCAACGGACCGGGTCGCGCATACCTATCTCGACGGGGCGGAGTCCCTGCGCGATGACCTCGGCTGAGCGGGTAGCCGTGCTCGGGACGGGCCTCATCGGGACCTCCATCGCCATGGCTGCCCGAGCCGCGGGCGAAGAGGTCCGGGGGTTCGACCCCGACCCCAACGTCCTCGCCCGGGCCGGGGAGCGCTCCGGGCTGCGGCCGGGAGCCTCGCTTGCGGAGGCCGTGGCGGGGGCCTCGCTGGTGTTCGTGTGCACTTCGGTGCCGAGCGTCGCCGGCGTGGTGGCGGAGGCGCTGGCCATCGCCACCGAGGCGGTGGTCACCGACGTGGGAAGCGTGAAGTCTCACGTGCTGGTTGAGGTCGAGAGAACGGTCCCGGTGGGAGATAGGCGGCGATTCGTGGGTGGCCACCCCATGGGAGGTTCGGAGCGCTCGGGGCCCGATGGGGCCTCCCCTTCGGTCCTGGATGGGATCGTGTGGGTGTTGACTCCCTCGCCGGACACGAAGGAGGCCGCGACGGCAAGGCTCTCGGTGTGGGTGGAGAAGGTGGGGGCCAGGCCGGTGGTGATGGACCCCTTTCGCCACGACCGGCTGGTGGCCATGGTCAGCCACCTACCGCAGGTGGCCTCGACCGCGCTGATGGGCCTGGCCGCAACGGAG
>DASPWN010000315.1:0-9405 GCA_035637835.1 Actinomycetota bacterium
CGCCGCGCGCCGAGATCCGGTCGCTCGCAACCAGCTCGTCCAGCTCATCGTTCGCGTTCTCGTACAGCTCGCGCGCGGCGGCACCATGGGCCGGATGGTCCAGGATGGCGGGGAACCGGCCCTTCAGCTCCCACGCCGTGAAGAAGAACGTCCAGTCGATGTAGGGGCGAAGCGTCTCGATGGAGGCCTCGACGAGCCTGGTGCCGGTGAAGGCCGGTGCCGCCAGGTCCCGCTGATGCCACACGATCGGCGTGCGGTTCGCCTTCGCTTTGTCGTAGGGAAGGAGTGGGCGGCGATCTCGTTCGGCGTGTTGCTCCCGGAGATGCTGCTGGTCATCCCGGTTCTGGCGGTCGAGCTTGGCCCTTCGCTCCGGGTCGAGCAGGTCCGACACCACCCCCACCACCCGTGACGCGTCGATCACGTGGACGGTCGGGTTGCCGTACTCCGGGGCGATCCGCACCGCGGTGTGCTGCTTCGAGGTGGTGGCCCCGCCGATCAGAAGGGGAAGGTCGATGCCCCGGCGCTCCATCTCCTTGGCCACGTGGACCATCTCGTCGAGCGACGGCGTGATGAGTCCCGACACGCCCACGATGTCGCACCGCTCGTCGGCCGCGGTGTCCAGGAGGACGTCCGCCGGGACCATCACACCGAGGTCGATGACTTCGTAGTTGTTGCAGCCCAGCACGACGCCCACGATGTTCTTGCCGATGTCGTGGACGTCGCCCTTCACGGTAGCCAGCACGACCTTGCCCTGGGCGCGATCGGTCGTGCCAAGGCGGAGCTTCTCTTCCTCCATGAACGGCTCGAGGTACGCCACGGCCTTCTTCATGGCCCGTGCGCTCTTCACCACCTGCGGGAGGAACATCCTTCCCGAGCCAAACAGGTCGCCGACGACCTGCATGCCCTCCATCAGCGGTCCCTCGATGACCTCGAGCGGGCGGGGGTATTGTGCGCGAGCCTCCTCGGTGTCCTCCTCGATGAAGTCCACGATCCCGTGGATGAGCGCGTGCTTCAGCCGGTCCTGAACGGTGCCCTCGCGCCAGGTCAGATCACGCTCGCGCTTGGTCGCTTCGCCTCTGACGTTCCCGGCGAACGTCACCATCCGCTCGGTGGCGTCGGGCCGGCGGTCGAAGATGATGTCCTCGACGTGCTCCATGAGGTCGGCCGGGATGTCCTGGTAGAGCGTCAGCTGGCCGGCGTTCACGATGGCCATATCGAGCCCGGCCTGGATGGCGTGATACAGGAAAGCGGAGTGGATGGCCTCCCGGACCACGTCGTTGCCCCGGAACGAGAACGACAGGTTGGAGACGCCACCCGAGATCCGCACGCCGGGGCAGCGCTCCTTGATGATCCGCGTTGCCTCGATGAATGCCTTGGCGTAACCGTTGTGCTCCTCGATCCCGGTGGCGATGGCCAGGATGCACGGATCGAAGATGATGTCCTCGGGCTCCAGGTCCGCCTCCTCGGTGAGGAGTCGGTAAGCGCGTTCGCAGATCTGGACCTTGCGTTCCACCGTGTCGGCTTGGCCCTTCTCGTCGAAGGCCATCACCACGACGCCGGCGCCGTACCGCCGGGCGGTCCGAGCCTTCTCCAGGAAGGCCTCGTCGCCCTCCTTCAGGCTGATGGAGTTCACGACGCCCTTGCCCTGCACGCACTTCAGGCCGGCCTCGATCACCGACCATTTCGAGCTGTCGATCATCACCGGGACCCGGGCGATCTCGGGCTCGGTGGCCACGAGGTTCAGGAACGTCGACATGGCCTGCTCGGAGTCCAACAAGTCGGCGTCCATGTTCACGTCGATCAGGTTCGCGCCGCCTCGGACCTGTTCCAGCGCCACCTCCACACCGCCCTGGAAGTCGCCCGCGTCGATCAACCGATGAAAGCGCCTGGATCCGGTGATGTTCGTGCGCTCGCCGATCATCACGAACCCGGTGTCGGGCCGGATGGAGAAGGGCTCTAGGCCGGAGAAGCTCGTCAGGCGTCGAGATGCCGGGACCCGGCGGGGCGGCAAGCCCTCCAGGGCCGTGGCCACCCGCCGGATGTGTTCGGGAGTGGTCCCGCAGCAGCCGCCAAGGATGTTGGCCAGGCCGGCCTCCGCGAACTCCCGGAGGTACTTCGCGGTGGTGTCCGGCTGCTCGTCGTAGCCCCCGAACGCGTTCGGCAACCCGGCGTTGGGGTGGCACGTCGTGAAGACCGGCGCCACCGTGGCGAGCGCCTCCAGGTACGGGCGCATCTCGGCCGCGCCGAGCGAGCAGTTCACCCCGACGCTGAACGGCTCCGCGTGCTCGACCGACGTCCAGAAGGCCTCGATGGTTTGCCCGGAGAGCGTTCGCCCGCTCCGGTCGACGATCGTGACGGAGATCCACCGCGGGAGCTCCGGCGCCACGTCCATGGCTGCGGCGATGGCTGCCTTTGCGTTCAGGGTGTCGAAGATCGTCTCGATCAGCAGCAGGTCCACGCCCCCGTCGCGGAGGCCGCGGATCTGCTCCGCGTACGCCTCGTAGACTTGGTCGAACGTGACCGTGCGATACGACGCGTCCTCGACCCTGGGGGACAGCGAGAGCGTCACGTTGAGCGGCCCCACCGATCCGGCCACGAAACTGTCTTCGTGGCGGGCGACCGCCTCCCGGGCCAGTCGGGCCCCGGCCAGGTTCATGTCGTACACCGCGCCCTGAAGGCCGTAGTCGGCCTGCCCGATCGAGGTGGCCGTGAACGTGTTCGTGGTGGTGATGTCGGCACCCGCATCGAGGTAGGCGTGGTGGACCGAGGAGATGATGTCCGGTTGGGTCAGGTTGAGAAGGTCGGGGTCGCCCCGGACGTCCCGGGGGTGGTCACGGAAGCGATTCCCCCGGAACTCCTCCTCCGTGAGTCCACGACCCTGCAGCAGGACGCCCCACGCCCCGTCGAGGATGACGATGCGCTCCGCCAGTAACCGCTCGAGGCGGGCCAGGGCGACATCGTTCCCCTTCGCGGCAGCGTCAGCAACCATCAGGCAATGCTAGCGCAGCCCTGTGACCCTGAGTCAGAACGATCGCGCAGGCCGGCCCGTTCCGAGGTCCTGACGCCTGCGATAGGCTCGCGGCTCGACGGGGAGCCGAGGGAGCCAGGAAGGCCGATGAAAGACGCGCTCGATTCGCTGGCCGGGCTGGTGCCGCCCTCCATCTCCTCCGCCAGGGCACCGTCACGACCTGCCTCGGGCCGTGCCCGATCCGATCGGCCACTGGGCAAGCGGGGTTTGGACCTCTTGGCCCGGGTCCCGCTGTTCGCCGGGCTGTCCCGTCGCCACCTCCGCGCCATGGCCCATCGGGCCGACCAGGTGGAGTTCCGGCCCGGAGAGGCGATCGTGGTCGAGGGGATGCGGGGAGGAGCCTTCTTCGCGATCGTGGAGGGGAGGGCCCAGGTGACAAGGGAGAAGCGAACCCTGGCCACGCTCGGCCCGGGCGACTTCTTCGGTGAGCTGGCGCTCCTCGACGGCGGTGAGCGGACGGCATCGGTCGTGGCCGCGACACCCGTGCTGTGCATCCGGATCTTCAAGCGAGCGTTCGACCGACTGATCGCCGAGGAGCCCGGCGTCTCGGCCCGGATGCTTTCGGTCTTGGCCGGCCGGCTTCGTCAGGCCGAGCGGCCACCCGCGGACTGATGGTGGCGATCGCGTACAACTGGTGGAAGCTGCTGCACGTCCTCGGCGTGCTCGCGTTCGTCATGTACCACGGCGTGTCGATGATCGTGGCCCTCCGGCTCCGCACGGAGCGCGATCGTACGAGGATCGCCGAGCTCCTCCAGTTCTCGGGCTCGTCGGTGCGCGGGATGTACGTCTCGCTCGCCTGGCTCACCGTGTTCGGCATCGTCGCGGGCGTGCAGAGCGGGATCTACACCCACCAGGGCTGGTTCTGGGTCTCGATCGGCGTCCTGGTGGCCGTCAGCGCGGAGATGTCGATCGTGGCCCGGCCGTACTACCAGCGGCTGAAAGAGGCGGTCGAGATCCGGCCGTCGGGTGTTCCCCGGCGGAGTGACGAGGAACTCGCGGCCATGCTGCATTCGAGGCTCGCCCTGACGAGCGCGGCCTTCGGCTTCGCCGCGCTCGTGTTCATCGCCTACCTGATGATCTTCAAGCCGTTCTGACACCCAGACTAAGTTACAGGTCGGTGGGCTCGAGCGGCTTGGCGGCGGGCCCGTTCACCACCTGGCCGGAGGGAGAGAAGCGGGACCCGTGGCACGGGCAGTCCCATGTCTTCTGCGAGGGGTTCCACTTCACGGTGCAGCCCATGTGGGTGCACTTGGCGGAGAACGCGTGCACGACGCCCTTCTGGTCGCGGTACACGGCCACCTTGTGGTCCCCGGTGGCAACGATCCCCCCCTCGCCCTTGCCGATCTCCGAGAGGCTCTGGGCCACGGTGCGCGCGATCAGCACGTCGCAGGGGGCGTACTCGGAGACCTTCTTTGGGACCGACGCGAGGAACAGCCCCTTGGCCCCGGTCAGCCCCCGGTTGCCCACCACGATGAGGTCCAGTCCGTCGCGCGCGGCGGCCTCCATGATGGCCTCGGCCGGGTCACCCTGAAGGATCAGCATCGTGGCCGGCGCGGCGCCCTCGCCGATCGTCGCCGCGGTGTCCTGGAGGATCAGCTCGCCGGTCTTCGGATGCCCCACGAACGCCAGCGTCACCGACGCGCCGAGCCGGGCGGCCAGGGCATAGCCCTTCCTGGCGGCTCGATCCGCGGTGGAGGAGCCGTCGGTTGCCACGAGCATCCTCGCGTAGGGCATCGCCCCCTCCTCCCGCTGCTCGACCGGCCGTTCCCGCACCAGGAGGACGTCGCATGGCGCGTGGCGGGACACCTTGGCGGCCACGCTGCCAATGATCTGCGCCCTCAGGGAGAGCCCCCGGCTGCCCAGGACGATCAGATCGACCTCCCGTACGTCAGCCACCTCCACGATGTCCTCGGCTGGCGCCCCGTCGCGGAGGACCACCTCGGGCTCCAGCCCCTCGGCCCTGGCGGCGGTCTCGGCCCGCTCGACGGCAGCCTGGGCCCGGTCCGGACGCTCGTACGTGTGGACGATCAGCAGCTCCGTGGCCTTTGTAGCCCGGGCCAGCGTGGCGGCCACGTGCTCGGCGCTCTCGGCGAAGGCCGAGCCGTCGGTCGCCAGGACGATGCGCTTGTATGCCATGGAGGTCCTCCTGATGTCCGGTGGGCGACCCAATCGGGCTCCGCGAGCCTAGCGCGTCCGGCGCGAGTTGAACGGCATGGGCACGAAGCGGCGAGGTGTGGCTGTTGGTTCGGCCGCCGCGCGCTACGCTAGATGCGAAACCCCGAAACCCTGAGGAGGCGGCCGGGCCACGCCCGGCCAGGGCAGGATGCCGAAGGACGTCGAAGAGAAAGACCGGGTCGTCATCCGGTTCGCCGGTGACTCGGGTGACGGTATGCAGTTGACCGGCGACCGGTTCACCAATGCCACGGCCGTCCTGGGGAACGACCTGGCGACCCTCCCGGACTTCCCGGCCGAGATCCGGGCCCCGGCAGGCACCGTCCATGGGGTCTCGGCCTTCCAGATCCAGTTCGCCTCCGAGGACATCACGACTCCCGGCGACCACCCCAACGTCCTGGTGGCCATGAACCCGGCGGCCCTGAAGGCCGACTTGCACCTGCTCCAGAAGGGCGGGACGGTCATCGTGAACGAAGACTCGTTCCTCCAGCGGAACGTGGAGAAGGCCGGGTTCTCCTCCAACCCTCTGGAAGACGGCACCCTCGAGGGCTACCAGGTCTACAAGGTCCCCATGACTTCGATCACCGTACGGGCCGTCGAGGAGCTCGGCCTGACCCGAAAGGAGGCCGAGCGGTCGAAGAACATGTTCGCCCTGGGCCTCGTGTCATGGATGTACGGCCGGCCCGTGGACGTAACGCTGAACTGGCTGCACAAGAAGTTCGGCGACAAGCCGCAGGTCTATGACGCGAACGTCGCGGCGTTCAAGGCCGGATTCAACTTCGGCGAGACAACCGAGCTGTTCGCCCACTCCTACCAGGTGAAGCCGGCTCCCGCCAGGCCGGGCACGTATCGGAACGTCTCCGGGGCGCAGGCTCTGGCGCTCGGCCTGGTCGCCGCGAGCCAGCGGAGCGGGCTGTCGCTGTTCTATGCGAGCTATCCGATCACGCCGGCCTCGGAGCTGCTGCACGAGCTGTCGCGGCTGAAGAACTTCGGCGTGCGGACGCTCCAGGCCGAAGACGAGATCGCAGCGGCGAACGTGGCGCTGGGCGCGGCATTCGTGGGGCAGCTGGGGGTCACCGGAACCTCAGGCCCGGGGATGGACCTGAAGGCGGAGACCCTCGGGCTGGCCGTGACACTGGAGCTCCCCATGGTGATCGTGGACGTCCAGCGCGCGGGCCCCTCCACCGGGATGCCGACGAAGACCGAGGCCGCCGATCTCCTGCTGGCCATGTACGGCCGGCACGGCGAGTCGCCGATACCCATCGTTGCCTGCTCCTCGCCGTCCAACTGCTTCGACGCGGCCATCGAGGCCGTCCGGATCGCGGTGAAGTACCGGACGCCGGTGATCCTGCTATCGGACACATCCCTCTCCAACTCTTCCGAGCCGTGGCTCATCCCCGACGCCGACGCGCTTCCCACGATCGACCCGGGGTTCGCCACGGGGCCGAATGCGGGGACCGAGTTCCTGCCCTACCTCCGCGACGAGAACCTGGCCCGGCCATGGGCCATCCCCGGGACGCCGGGCCTTCGCCATCGGATCGGCGGGCTGGAGAAGGAGGACGGGACCGGCGACATCAGCTACGAACCGGAGAACCACGAGCGGATGACCGACCTGCGAGCGGCCAAGGTGGCGGGGATCGCCAAGGACATCCCGCCGCTTTCGGAGGACGATCCCGACGGTGACGCGAAGCTCCTGGTGCTGGGGTGGGGCTCGACCTGGGGGACCATCAGGGCGGCCGCCCGCCGGGTGCGCGATCAGGGGAAGAAGGTGGCCACGGCCCACCTGTTCCACCTCAATCCGTTCCCGTCGAACATCGCCGAGGTGGTCCGGCGCTATCCCAAGGTATTGATCCCCGAGATGAACTCGGGACAGCTCGCCCTCCTCATCCGAGGCCGGTTCCTGGTGGACGCGACGAGCTACTCGAAGGTCCAGGGCCTCCCGATCTTCGTCGAGGACCTGGAGCAGGAGATCCTGAAGGTGATGGCGGAATGAGCGACGTCGAGCACGAGCAAACCGGCGGCAACGGCGGCAACGGCGGCAACGGCGGCAACGGTCAGCGCCCCGTCGGGACCCTGACCAAGAAAGACTTCACCAGTGATCAGGAGGTCCGGTGGTGCCCGGGGTGCGGCGATTACGCCATCCTGGCCACGGTCCAGGCGTTCATGCCGGAGCTCGGGATCACGCCCGACAACACCGTGTTCGTGTCTGGCATCGGGTGCTCCGGACGATTCACGTACTACATGGACACGTACGGGGTGCACGGGATCCATGGCCGGGCGCCGGCATTGGCCACGGGGATCGCCACCGCCCGTCCGGACCTCGACGTGTGGGTCGTCACCGGTGACGGGGACGGCCTGTCGATCGGGGGCAACCATCTGATCCACGCCCTCCGCCGCAACGTGAACATGAAGATCCTGCTGTTCAACAACCAGATCTACGGCTTGACCAAGGGCCAGTACTCGCCCACCAGCGAGGAGGGCAAGGTCACGAAGTCCACGCCGTTCGGCTCGGTGGACCATCCGTTCAACCCCATCGCTTTGGCCCTGGGGGCGGAGGCCACGTTCGTGGCCCGGACGGTCGACAACGACCGCCAGCATCTGACGCAGGTCCTGCGACAGGCGGCGGCGCATCGCGGAGCGGCGTTCGTCGAGATCTATCAGAACTGCAACGTCTTCAACGACGGCGCCTTCGACCTCCTTCGTGAGAAGCCGCAAGGGGTCCACAACCAGATCCGCCTGGAGCACGGCAAGCCGATCCTGTTCGACGAGGACAACCGGTGCGTAGCGGTGGGGGAGAACGGTCGGCTGATCCTGGCCGGCGTGGACGATGTCGCCCCGGACAACATCGTGGTCCACGACATGCACGGCCGCCCGTCCCTCGCGTTCGCGCTGGCCCACCTGGCACACGGGCCCACCGAGCCCACGTGCATCGGCGTGTTCCGGGAGGTGGAACGACCCGTCTACGGCGAGGCCATGGACAAACAGATCGAGGTAGCCACCGAGCGGTTGGGCGGGGGGGACCTGGCCACGCTGCTGCACTCCGGCGACACCTGGACCGTCGGGTAGCCACCGCCCTCGGTTCAGGGAGGATTCGGTCTCTCCCAGACCTCGCGCAGGGAGGAGAGTCCCGCTAGACGGTGGAGAACGGCCCGAATATGATGGGGGCCGAGCCATCGACCACCGGTTCCCGGAGCTTCCAGTGGCCAAGCAGGCGCCCAAGCACAAGGACGAGCAGCCCGCGGGGCGGGCAGCCTCGCCGTCCACTGTCCGAAACTGCACGGTCTGCGCGACCCGACTGTCCATCTACAACCCCGGTCCCAACTGCTGGCAACACACCATGGGCTATCCATGGAGGGGACCGACCGCCAAGCCGAAGTACGAGCCGTAGGTCGGTTGGCTACGGAACGGCGGGCTCGCGGTCCCGCATGAACGCCGACCAGTAGAGGACCGCGCCGATCACGCCACCGGCGACCGGTCCCACCCAGTACACCCACCAGCCGTTCCAGGTCCCGGAGACCAGGGCCGGGCCGAATGAACGGACCGGGCTGACGGCCCCGCCGGTGAACGGCCCGGCGACCAGGATGTCGAAGGCGAGCACCGACCCGATGATCAGCCCGGCCGCCTGCGGGGCGTGACGGTCGTCGAGGAGGGTGGCGAAGACCGTGAACACCAGGAAGAAAGCCAGCACGGCCTCGATCAGGATGCCCTTGCCCTGGCCGATCCCGGTGGCGAGCAGCGGCGTCCCCAGGTTCGCCGCCTTCCACACCGCCTGTGGAATCACGAACCGGAGCAGGAGGCAGGCGAAGATCCCTCCACCGAACTGGGCCGCCACGTAGGCCAGCGCCCTGACCGATGCGATCTTCCCGGCAACCCATACGCCGACGGTGACGGCCGGGTTCACGTGCCCGCCCGAGATGGGAGCGGTCACCGAGACCATCACCGCGACGGCGAACCCGGTCGCCAGGGCCACCCCGAGGAGGCCGCTCCCGTAGGGGCCGGCCACGATCACGGAACCGGCGCCGACGAAGACGAACCCGAACGAGCCGATGAACTCGGCCAGGGCGGCTCTCCAGACGGTCTCCACCGCTCCTCCTCACCGGGGGCCCGCCGGACGATATCCGACGCGTTGGGACAGGGCAAAGGAGACAGGACCCCTTGGTAGGATGCCGCCCGTGAAGGTCCTGCTCGTGTCCCCTGACCCTGAC
>DASPWN010000316.1:0-4809 GCA_035637835.1 Actinomycetota bacterium
GGTGCCCGGAAACGCGGTGGCCATCCTGAAGATCCCTCGAATCCACCTGAACATGGTCGTGGTGGAGGGCACCGACACCGAGTCGCTCAAGAAGGGTCCCGGCCACTACGCCGACACGGCCTACCCGTGGCAGGACCATGGACGGGTGGGGATCGCAGGGCATAGCACCACCTACCTGCACCCGTTCTACGACCTGAACGAGATGAGGGAAGGGGACCTGATCATCCTGGAAACGGAGTTCGGGACCTTCCGGTACGTGGTGACGAGCGTGTTCGTGATCACGCCCGACAACTCGTCCGTCCTCGACCAGACCAAGAACCCAACGTTGGTGCTCACCACGTGCAATCCGCGCTACTCGGCTGCCGAGCGCCTCATCGTCATCGCCAGTCGCCTCAGTTGAGGCCTACTCCCACTCGATCGTCGCGGGGGGCTTGGACGACACGTCGTAGACCACTCGGTTCACCCCCGGCACCTCGGCGATGACGCGGCTCGAGATCCGGTCCAGCACCTCGTCTGGGAGGCGGACCCAATCCGCGGTCATGGCGTCCTCGCTCGTCACCGCCCGGATCACGACCGGGTGCTCGTAGGTCCTGCCGTCGCCCATCACGCCCACGCTTCGGATATCCCCCAGGAGCACCGCGAAGCACTGCCACAGCTCGTGGTGCAGACCGGCCCGGCGGATCTCCTCGTCCACGATGGCGTCGGCGGCCCGCACGATCGCGAGGCGGTCGGGCCTGCATTCCCCGACGATCCGCACGGCGAGCCCGGGCCCGGGGAACGGTTGGCGCCGGACGACCTCCTGGGGCAGCCCGAGCTCCTCCCCCACCTCGCGAACCTCGTCCTTGAACAGGTCGCGGAGCGGTTCGACCAGCTCGAACTCCATGTCCTCGGGCAGCCCGCCGACGTTGTGGTGGCTCTTGATCCTGGCCGCCGTCCGCGATCCCGACTCGATGACGTCGGGGTAGAGCGTGCCCTGGACCAGGAACCTCGCGCCGAAGGGCGCTGCCGCCTCCTCGAAGACCCGGATGAACTCCTCGCCGATCACCTTCCGCTTGTGCTCCGGGTCGGTCACACCGGCCAGCTTGGCCAGGAAGCGGTCGGCCGCCTTGACATGGACGAGCGGCACCCGGAAGTGATGAGCGAACGTGTCCTCCACCTGATCGGGCTCGCCGTCGCGCAGGAGCCCAGTGTCAACGAAGACGCAGGTGAGCTGGTCGCCGACTGCCCGGTGCACCAGTAGCGCCGCCACCGAGGAGTCGACCCCACCCGACAACGCGCAGATCACCCTGGCCTGGCCCACCTGATCCCTGATGTGGGTCACGGAACGCTCGATCACGTTGGCCGGGGTCCAGTCGGGGAGCAGGCCGCAGCCCTCGTAGAGGAACCGCTTCATGACGTCGAGCCCCCGGGGAGTGTGGGCGACCTCGGGATGGAACTGCACGCCGAACAGGCTGCGCTCCCGGTCCTCCATCGCCGCGACGGGTGTCGACTGGGTGTGGGCGGTCACCCGGAACCCATCGGGTGCCCGGACCACCGTGTCGCCGTGGCTCATCCACACCGTGTCGGTCGCGGGCAGATCGGCCAGGAGCACACCCGGGTCGTCGACGAAGAGCTCGGTGCGGCCGTACTCGCGAAGGCCGGTGGCCCGGACTTCGCCGGCCAGCGCCTGAGTCATGAACTGTTGGCCGTAGCAGATGCCGAGCACCGGCAGGCCGACCCCGAGGACATCCGGATCGAGTGACGGCGCGCCGGGCTCGTACACCGACGCCGGTCCCCCCGAAAGGATCAGGCCCGCAGGCCGCTTGGCCATGAGCTCTGCCGCCGGTAGGTCATGCGGGACGATCTCGGAGTACACGCGGCATTCCCGGACCCGCCGCGCGATGAGCTGCGCGTACTGCGCCCCAAGATCGATGACCAGGACGGGACGCGGGTCCTGCTCCGCCGTCATCCGTTCAATGCCCCATCCCCACATGCTGAGCCTGCTGGTATGCCTTGCCCTCGGTCTTGATGGATGGGGCGATGACCAGCTCGGCCTTCTGGAACTCCCTGATCGTGGCGTACCCCGTGGTCGCCATCGACGTGGCGAGCGCGCCGAACAGGTTCAGCGTTCCGTCGTTCTCGTGCGCCGGACCCACGAGGATCTCGGCGAGCGAGGCGACCTGCTGGGTCTTGACCCGAGCGCCGCGCGGAAGCGTCGGGTGGAACGTAGCCATCCCCCAGTGCTGGCCCCGACCGGGAGCCTCGTAGGCGCGCGCGAGAGGGGAGCCGATCATCACCGCGTCGGCTCCGGAGGCGATGGCCTTGGCGATGTCACCACCGGTCCGCATGCCACCGTCCGCGACGACGTGGCAGTACCTGCCGGTCTCTCGTTGGTGTTCCGAGCGGGCCGCCGCCGCGTCGGCGATAGCCGTGGCCTGAGGGACGCCAACTCCGATGACGCCCCTGGTGGTGCAGGCGTTGCCCGGACCCACTCCCACCAGTACACCGGCCGCGCCGGTCCGCATGAGGTGGAGCGCGGTCTGGTACGACGCGCAGCCGCCGACGATCACGGGGAGGTCGAACCCTGCAATGAACTCCTTCAGGTTGAGCGGCTCCGACCGGGTGGACACGTGCTCCGCCGAGACCACCGTGCCCTGGACGACCAGGATGTCGAGCTCGGCCTCCAGCACGAGGGGTGAGTACTGCCCTACCCGCTGTGGCGTGAGCGAGGCCGCCGCTACCACCCCGCCGTCCTTGATCTCCCGGATTCGCCGGACGATCAACTCCTCTTTGACCGGCTCCCGGTACAGCTCCTGCATCCGCCGGGTGGCCTTGTCATCGGGAAGGGCGGCGATCTCGTCGAAGACTGGCTCGGGGTCCTCGTATCGAGTCTGCAGGCCCTCCAGGTTCAACACGGCAAGCCCGCCGAGCTTCCCGATCTCGACGGCAGTGGATGGGGACACCGCGGCGTCCATGGCCGCGGCCATGACCGGCAGGGGGAAGGTGAACGCGTCGATCTCCCATGAGATGTCCACGTCGTCGGGATCCCGGGTCCGCCGGGATGGAACGATGGCCACCTCGTCGAGGCCGTAGGCCCGGCGTGCCGTCCTTCCCATGCCGATCTCGATGTCCATGCGCCTCCCCCGGATATGCAGATGCCCACCCGATCCCGGGTGGGCGCCGAGTCCTACATGCGCAAACGGTACCAGCCGACCGGGCCCGACGCGACGAGCGCGGGCCGCCTCAAGCCGTCCCGCCTTCCGGCCGATGTCCGTTCGGGTGATTGAACTCGCCAACCGGGGGCCGGACAATCGCCGAGCGGCTCCCCGATCCGTTAGGGGGATTCTCCCGATGCAGGAACTTCCGCTCAAGCGAGGATTGTTCGGCTACACGCCGGAGAGCGTGCGCTTGCTCCTCGCCGACCGGGACAAGATGTTCATCCGGGCGGCCGAGCGGGCCCGGGAGGCCGAGGCCCTGGTGCTCGAGCTTCGCTCGGAGATGGAGGCGCTCAAGGCCCAAATCGAGGAGCGGCAGGAGGCGCTTCGCCCCGCGGAGGCGGAAGCCGCCAACCTTCGCGCCGACCGGGATGCGACGCAGGTGGAGCTCGACCGGGCCGCTACCACGGTCGCGCAGCTCACGACTGACGTGGAGGCCGCGCGCAAGGAGCTGGAGAACGCGCAGGAGCTCGTGCGTGTGGCCGATGCGCAGCTCGCGCGAAGGACTTCGACCTCGCGGTCGTTCGCCAGAAACCGGGAGCGGCGCGGCGAGACTTCCTGATCAGAACCCCCCCTGGGGCTCGACCTCCAGTCCTCAGTTCCCTCACTCCCCACGGTAAAGGACCCTTGCTTGCGGCCGACACCTAAGGGGTCGGACCGTGAGGAGGAGACATGGCGGCAGAGCGTTGCCCGGAGTGCCTGCTGACGCCGCAGGCCGAGGAACTGCTCGAACGACTGGAGGACAAGCTCCGGCGCACCCGTCCGGGCGATGCGAGCTGGAAGACGACGATCTGTCCGCGGTGCGGCCGGCTCTCCGGCATCTTCGACGAGCGCGAGGGATGGTCCGTGGGCGAGGCCAAGGATCGGGGATGGACCTCGGGCCCCAGGCCGGTCGCCGAGACGAAGCCGGTGCTTCGGCGGGAGCGGATAGTCGAGGAACCGTCGATGGGGCCCCCCAAGGTCGAGGAGGTCCCGCCGACCACGGCATCCCGCAGGATCGACCTCGATTCGCTTCCCACCCCCACGTGGGTCACGGTGCGCGAGGCCGCCTTCCTGGCCCATGTCTCCGAGACGCAGGTCCTCGAGTGGATCGACAAGGGAACCGTGGAGCACGAGGTGATCCTGCGCGATGCGAGACACGCCGGGTTGGTGTTCGTCCGCACGCGAGACCTCGACGCGGATCTCGCTCGCGACACGAGCTGAGGGAAGCCGCGCTCCCGACCGACCTCAGGCGTTGGCGGGCTGGGTCGAGGCCAGGCGACCAAGCTCCTCCAGCTTGGCCAGGACCATCTCCGCAGCCTCTGCGGGAGAGCACTGCTCGGTGTCGATCACCAGCTCGGGGCTCTGGGGCTCCTCGTAGGGATCGGACACCCCCGTGAAGTTCGTGATCTCTCCGGCGATGGCCTTCTCGTACAGGCCCTTCACGTCTCGCCTGGTGACCTCCTCGAGCGAGGCCTTGACGTACACCTCGACAAAGTCGCCGATCAGCTCGCGATTGCGATCGCGGATCTCCCGATACGGCGAGATCGCGGAGCACACGGCGACCACGCCGTTCCGCACCAGCAGGTTGGCGACGAAGCCGATCCGCAGGATGTTGGTGTCGCGATCCTCCTTG
>DASPWN010000317.1:0-8639 GCA_035637835.1 Actinomycetota bacterium
GTCCGCGACGTCTACGACGCGGGCGACGATCGCCTGTTGCTCGTGGCCACGGACCGGATCTCGGCGTTCGACGTCGTCCTTCCGAACCCCATCCCGGACAAGGGGCGGGTGCTGTGCGGGCTCTCGCTGTTCTGGTTCGGCAAGACGGCCGATGTGGTCGGCAACCACGTCCTGAGCGCCGACTGGCAGGACTTCCCAGAGCCGTTCCGGAGCGACCACTCCCTCGCCGGCCGGTCCATGCTGGTCCGCAGGGCGGAGGTGGTCCCGGTCGAATGCGTGGCCCGCGGGTACCTGACCGGGTCGGGGCTCAAGCAGTACCTGGCCGAGGGCCACGTGTGCGGGGTGCCGCTGCCGCCGGGCCTGGGTGAGGCCGATCGCCTGCCCGAACCCATCTTCACGCCCACCACGAAGGCGGCGGAAGGGCACGACCTGCCGCTCACGTTCGGGGAGACCGCGGACCTGGTGGGTGAGGGCCTGGCCGAGCGCCTCCGCGAGCTGACGGTCGGCATGTACGAGCGAGGGGCGGAGATCGCCCGAGAGCGCGGGATCATCGTGGCGGACACGAAGTTCGAGTTCGGGTTCGCCGGTGGCGATCTGATCCTGGTGGACGAGGTGCTCACCCCGGACTCCTCTCGCTTCTGGCCGGCCGATGGCTACACGCCCGGCACGCCCCAACCGTCGTTCGACAAGCAGTACGTCCGGGACTGGCTCGATGCGAGCGGGTGGGATCACGAGCCACCGCCTCCGGACCTCCCGGCCGGCGTGGTCGAGCGGACCGCACACACCTACCGGGTAGCCTACGAGCGGATCACCGGCGATCGGTTCGACTGGTACCGTCAGCGGATGCGAGTGCCGGACCGGGGATGAAGTACCAATTCCAGGTCGTCGTGTCGTTGAAGCCGGGGCTCCTCGATCCCCAGGGCAAGGCCATCGAGGGATCCCTTCCCGCGATGGGTTGGGCAAATGCCTCGAACGTGCGGGTGGGCAAGTACGTGGAGCTCGTGGTGGACGCGGAGACCGAAGCGGCGGCCATCTCGCAGGTGGACGAGATGGCGCGGCGGCTGTTGTCGAACCCAGTCATCGAGAGCTATCGCATCGTGGCATCGTCCCCCAGTCTTCGGTTCGAGGACGTTCCGTGAGCGCGGGCACGCCCCGGGTCGGCGTGGTGACATTCCCCGGCTCACTGGACGATCGGGACGCGCTTCGCGCCGTTGCGCTCATGGGTGGTGATGGCGTGCCGTTGTGGCACGCCGATCGCGACCTTCGCGGTGTGGATGCCGTCATCCTCCCCGGCGGGTTCTCCTACGGCGACTACCTGCGGACCGGCGCGCTCGCCCGGTTCGCCCCGGTCATGGACGAGGTCCGGGCCTTCGCCGACCGGGGCGGACCGGTGGTCGGCATCTGCAACGGGTTCCAAATCCTGTGCGAGGCCGGACTGTTGTCAGGGGCCCTCATCCGCAACCGCCAGCTTCGGTTCGTCTGCCGGTTCGTGAACGTGCGGGTCGAGACGTCGCTCTCCGCGCTCACCGAGGGACTGGTCCCCGGAGAGGTGCTGCGGATCCCCGTAAAGCACGGGGAGGGCCAGTTCACCGCTCGCCCCGACGACCTCGCGCGGATCGAGGCCGAGGCGCTGGTGACGTTCCGATACTGCGGTCCGGGCGGGGAGCTCGACGACGAGCACAATGTGAACGGGAGCGCGGGCTCGATCGCGGGGATCAGGAACCCGCAGGGCAACGTGGCCGGGCTCATGCCCCACCCGGAGCATGCCGTCGATCCCGACGTCGGGTCCACGGGAGGGCAACCCCTCTTCGCCTCGCTCCTCGCGTACGCGCTCGCTAGGGTATGAGGTGAAGGTCGACCAGCCGCTTCACCGGGCCCTGGGGCTGACCGACGAAGAGCTCGACCGGATCCACGCCACGCTCGGTCGCGACCCCAACCGAACCGAGCTGGCGATGTACGCGGCCATGTGGTCGGAGCACTGCTCGTACAAGTCGAGCAAGATCCACCTTCGTACCTTGCCAACCGAGGGACCGCAGGTGCTGGTGGGCCCGGGACAAGACGCCGGCGCCGTCGCCATCGGGGACGGCCTGGCCGCCGTGTTCAAGATGGAGTCGCACTCGCATCCATCGGCCGTCGAGCCCTATCAGGGGGCGGCCACGGGCGTGGGCGGCATCGTCCGCGACATCGTGTCGATGGGGGCCCGGCCCGTGGCCCTCCTCGACCCCCTCCGGTTCGGGCCGCTCACCGAGGAGCGAAACCGGGTCCTGTTCGCCGGCGTGGTTGCCGGCATCGGCGGCTACGGCAATTGCATCGGCGTGCCGACCGTGGGGGGCGAGATCCACTTCGCCGAGCCCCACTCGGCGAACCCGACGGTGAACGTGATGTGCGTGGGGGTTGCGCCGGCCGACCGGCTGGTGACGACGGCGAACGAGGTACGCGTGGGATCGACGTTGGTCCTGATCGGGGCCGCCACCGGCCGGGACGGGATCGGCGGCGTGTCGGTGCTCGCGTCGCGAACCATCGAGGATCAGGCGGCGGACACCCGGCCGAGCGTACAGATCGGGGACCCCTTCGCCGGGAAGCTGCTCATCGAGACCTGCTTGGAGCTCATCGAGGGCGGACTCCTGCTTCGCCTGCAGGATCTCGGCGGAGCTGGGCTGACCTGCGCGGCCAGCGAGTCCGCGGCCAGGGCTGGAAGGGGGATGGAGCTGAACCTCGACGCCGTTCCCCTTCGTGAGGCGGGCCTGGAGCCGTTCGAGATCCTGACGAGTGAATCCCAGGAGCGGATGCTCGCGACGGTGGATCCCTCCCGGCTCGACGAGGTCCACGGCGTCTGCGAGAAGTGGGGGCTGACCTCCGCGGTCGTGGGGACGCTTGTGGACGGGGGCCGGCTCGTCGTCCGCATGGGGGGCGCGGTCGTCGCCGATGTGCCGGCTCGGTCTCTGGCTGATGATGCTCCGGCCTACGAGCGGCGCATGGAGCGGCCGGCTGGGCGGCACGAGATCCTCGAGGACGACCCCACGTTCGCCCCCGTCGATACCGACCCACGGGACGCGTTTCTGGCCGTCCTGTCCTCTCCGAACGTGGCGTCGAAGCGGTGGGCCTTCGAGCAGTACGACCAGCTCGTGCAAGGCGCCACCGTGGCGCCTCCCGGCACCGACGCCGGCGTGATCCGCATCGAGGGGACGTTGAAGGCCCTTGCGCTCTCCTGCGACGGCAACGGCCGCTTCGGGCATCTCGACCCCTACCTCGGAGCGGCCCACGCGGTAGCCGAAGCCGCACGTAACGTGGCAGTCATGGGCGCCACTCCCGTGGCGGTCACGAACTGCATGAACTTCGGAAACCCCGAGCGGCCCCAGGTGATGTGGCAGTTCGCCGAGTCGATCCGGGGGATGGGGGATACCTGCCGGAGCCTCGGCACCCCCGTGACCGGAGGGAACGTGAGCTTCTACAATGAGTCGGGCGGATCCGCGATCTGGCCCACGCCGATCGTGGGCATGCTCGGGGTCATCGAGGACTACCGGCTGCTCGTGCGGCCGGGCTTCCCCGGTCCCGGGTTCCTCGTCTATCTGCTGGGCGAGACTTTTCCCGAGCTCGGAGGCTCGGAGTTCGCCCAGGTCGTGCTTCGGAGCGTCTCCGGGCATCCGCCGACCCTCGACGTAACCCGGGAGGCCTCACTCCATCAGGTGTTGGTGAAAGGGGCCCGGGGTGATCTCCTGGCCTCGGCCCACGACTGTTCCGAGGGAGGCTTGGCCGTCGCCCTGGCCGAGTCCGCCCTGGCCGGCGACACAGGGTTCGCCGTATCGCTTCCCGGGGACGAGCCCTGGTATGTCGCGCTCTTCTCCGAATCGGCATCGCGTGCGGTCATCTCCGTGGCGCCGGAGAAGGCGGAGGCCGTTGAAGCGCTGGCGTCGGCACATCACCTGCCGCTCTCGCGCCTGGGTGAGACCGGCGGACCCGGGATGGTCTTCGATTCGCTCCTGGAGATCACGGTCGAGGAAGTACGGTCTGCCCACGAAGGCGCAATCCCAAAGCTGCTCGCTGGCTGACGGGCCCTGTTAGCATCGCCGCACAGGTGGGAGCGGAGAGCCCGAAGGAGGAATGCGGCCTCTTCGGCGTCTGGGCGCCGGGCGAGGACGTCTCCAGGCTCACTTACTTCGGCCTCTTCGCCCAGCAGCACCGTGGCCAGGAGTCGGCCGGCATGGCCGTCTCGGACGGCCAGCACTTACTGGTCTTCAAGGAGCTCGGCCTGGTCTCGCAGGTGTTCAACGAGGCCACCCTTCGAACGCTCCAGGGTGATCTCGGGATCGGACACACCCGCTATTCCACGACCGGCTCGACGACGTGGGAGAACGCGCAGCCCGCGTTCAAGACCGATGGCGAGCGATCGCTGGCCCTTGGCCACAACGGCAACCTGGTCAACACGGCGGAGCTCGCCGAACGGTCCGGGGGGCCCGCCGCGGCCACCACGGACTCGGACCTCGTCGCCGGCATCCTGGCCGGCCGCCTGGATGTCGGCCTGTGGGACGCATCCTTGGCGGTGCTCCCGGATCTCCGAGGGGCGTTCTGCTTCGTGATGATGGACGAGCGCAGCCTCTATGCCGTTCGGGACCCCCATGGCCTGCGACCGCTGTCGATCGGGAAGCTCCCGAACGGCTATTGCGTCGCGTCCGAGACGTGCGCGCTCGACATCGTTGGAGCCACGTTCATCCGCGACGTCGAGCCCGGCGAGCTGATCAGGATCGATGACCGGGGACCTCGATCTGCCCGCTTCGCGGAGAGCCCGAGAAAGGCCCTCTGCATCTTCGAGTTCGTGTATCTGGCCCGGGCGGACTCCCGGATCCAGGGGACCACCGTGCACGAGGTTCGGCGCAAGCTCGGCCGTCAACTCGCCGTGGAGACGCCTGCTCACGCCGACATGGTGATCCCAGTGCCGGACACTGGGCACTCGGCGGCGCAAGGGTACGCCGAGGTGTCGGGTATCCCGTACGGCGAGGGCCTGATGAAGAACCGCTACGTCGGACGGACCTTCATCCAGCCGTCCCAATCGCTCCGTGAACGCGGCGTGAAGCTGAAGCTGAATCCCATCCCCGAAGCCATCCGGGGAAAGCGCTTGGTGGTGATCGACGACTCGATCGTGCGAGGCACGACGACCCGCCAGATCGTGCAGGCCCTCAGGGAGGCCGGAGCAGCGGAGGTGCACACTCGGATCACTTGCCCGCCGATCCAGTGGCCGTGTTTCTACGGCATCGACATGCCCACTCGGCACGAGCTGGTCGCCTCCGACCTGTCTGTGGAGGAGATCAGGCGGTTCGTGGGCGCCGACTCGCTCGGCTACCTGTCGCTCGATGGAATGGTGGCGGCGACCGGGGCTCCCAAGGACGACTTCTGCCGGGCCTGCTTCGACGGCGAATACCCGATCGAGGTTCCCGAGGGTGCGGGCAAGTTCCTGCTGGAGCAGCCCGCTAGGTCGTGAGCGGCGCCTACCGGAAGGCGGGCGTCGACCTGGACGGTGCGGCCCGGGCCGTCTCGCTGATCCGAGAGCTGGCGAAGGGCGCGACGCGGCCCGAGGTCCTCGAGGGGGTCGGCGGCTTTGCGGGGCTGTTCCGGATCGGGGAGGGGCGGTACCTCGCCGCGGCCACGGACGGGATGGGCACGAAGCTCGAGGTTGCCCGGATGGCGGGTCGCCTGTCCACGGTCGGCATCGACCTCGTGGCGATGTGTGCCGACGACGTGGCGTGCACGGGGGCCGAACCGCTCTTCTTCCTGGACTACCTGGCGATGGGGAAGGTTGGGCCGGACGACGCGGCGACGATCGTCCAGGGGATCGCCGAGGGGTGCCGGCGCGCCGGTTGTGCGCTCCTCGGTGGCGAGACGGCCGAGCACCCCGGCGTGATGGGCGAGGACCAGCTCGATTTGGCGGGGTTCTGCGTGGGGGTCGTCGACGACGAGGGCCTCATCGGGCCGCGCCGCGTGCGCGAGGGCGATGCGCTGGTCGGCCTGGCCTCGACCGGCCTGCATGCAAACGGATACAGCCTCGTGCGTTCCGCGATGCTGGCAGAGGGGCCGCGCGTCCTCGACGTCGTGGCGGAAGGCTTCCACCGACCGCTCGCCGACGAGCTGCTCGAGCCGACCGCGATCTACGCGCCATTGGTCGTGTCGCTTGCGCGCGCCGGCCTGGTACACGCCGCCGCGCACGTGACGGGCGGTGGTCTGCCCGGGAACGTGCCGCGGGCCCTGCCCGAGGGCATGGCGGCGGAGATCATCCTCGGCACGTGGCCGATCCCTCCGATCTTCGACCTGGTTCGCAAAGCGGCGGACGCGTCCGACGGAGACATGTTCGCCACGTTCAACATGGGCCTGGGAATGGTGCTCGTGGTCTCGCCGAACCAGGCGGACGAGGTGATCGATCGGGCCGCCGACGCCGGCGTCCAGGCGTTCGGGATCGGGGGCGTGAGCGGGGGAACCGGGCTCTCGCTCCGTTAGCCAAGAATGACTACGACAACTGGTCTGGGGGTCTACTTCGACGGGCACCTGAAAAACGGTAGCCCGGGCGATAACCGCACTGGGTACCGCTCCGTACCCTCGAAGCCGGGATGGAGGCGCCCCCGCAGACCAGCGTGCTCGTCGTCGACGACGAACCTCAAGTCGTTTGGATGCTCCAGTTCAGCCTGGAGGCGGAGGGGTTCCAGACCTTCGGCGCGCGTGACGGCCGGACGGCGCTCGACGAACTCCGCCAGCACCATCCGCAGCTCATGCTGCTCGACATCATGATGCCGGTCATGGACGGCTGGAGTGTGCTCCAGCAGATCCGGGACCTCCCCGAGGGCGAGCGCCCCCGCGTGGTCGTGGTTTCCGCCCGGGCCAGCCTCCGCGACCGGGCAAAGGCCGCCGAGCTCGGGGCCGCCGCGTTCGTGGCCAAGCCGTTCAACGTAGACGACTTGCTGAGCGTCCTCCACCGAATGGAGAAGGCAAGCTAGTTTCGTTCGCCCGCACGGCTCAGTGTGGAAGGCGCTGGTGGTCCTTCGGCACGACCGTCGTCCCCGCAGCCCTGCACGTGAGGATCGGTTCCTGCAGGAACTCCGCGGCGGACTCGGACACGTCGGACCGGGGCCCACCGATCTTCCACACCTCGAACTCGCACCGTCGCGACGTGTTCCCCACCGACACGATCTGGCCCTTCCCCTCGATCCAGTCGCCCGCGAACAGGGGATGGAGGAACTCGACCGACTCGTAGGCGCGGAACAGGCCCTCGTCGCCGTCGTAACGCATGGCCAGCTCCGTGATGAGGTCGCCGATCACCTCGAGCTGCTTGGCCCCGGCCACCAGGTTGCCGCCGTAGTGCGCGTCTTCGCTTCCCAGACGGCGGCGGATGAAGGCGGTGGGGAGCTCCTCGGCCATCGGCTGTGACCTCCGCGAGCCCTAGCGGGAAACGACCTTGCCGAAGCGCACGCCGCGCCTCGGCACCCGGGCCAGCTCGCCGTCCTTCGTACGAACCAGGTACGTCTCGGCCGCCTCATCGTAGGCCTCGAGCATCCCCACGACCTCGCCCACGTAGCCGTTGGGGAGCTCGAACTGGAACGAGACGCGGGTGCCGATGTCGTTCGGCGACACCTGGATCGGGCCCTTCATCGGCGGGAGGATACCGGACCTCGGTTACCGCTCGACGCGGGTGATGGATCCGTCCGGCGGCTCGGGGAAGGCCTGGGGATGCACGGCCCATGCCAGGATCTCCAGGCCGTCGACGATCCGCGGCCCGGGGCGGGAGAAGAACGAGGTCGCGTCGACCGCGAACACCGTCCCCTCGCGCGCCGCCGGGGTCTCGACGAACTCGGCGTTGCGGTACAGCTGGACGGCCTCCTCCTCCGCCTCCTCCAGGTAGTAGCCGCAGGGCATGAACACCACGACCTCGGGGTTGGCGTCCCGGATCTCTCGCCAGGTCACCACCCGTGAGGGCTGCTCCTTCTCGGTCAGCAGGTTCACCCCGCCGACCGTTTCGACCATGTCGGGGACCCAGTGGCCGGCGGCGAACGGTGGATCGAGCCACTCCTGGCACAGCACCCGGATCGAGGGGAGTCGGAGCGCCTTGGCCCTGACGGCCTCGACACGGGCGCGGAGCGCGCCGACGATCTCGTCGGCGCGCTCCGCCCTCCCCAGCATTGTGCCCACCGCCCGGATCCCCTCCAGCACCTCGTCGAACGTGTGGGGATCGAGCGAGAGGACCTTCGCATCGCGGACGCCGATCTCCTCGAGCGCCTCCTGCACCTGTCCACTGGGGATGGCGCACACCCGGCAGAGGTCCTGCGTCAGGATCACGTCGGGCTCGAGCTGTTGGATCATCTCCTTCTCCAGGACGTAGATCGGCTCCTGCCGGTCCATCCGTTCCCGGACCGCCTCGTCGATCTCGCGGGAGGAGAGCGGCCGTCCCTGGGGCAGCGCGCTCTTCACCACCACTGGCTTGGAGGTGGCCTCCGGCGGGTAGTCGCATTCGTACGTCACCCCGACGAGGTCGTCCCCCAGGCCCAGCGCGTACACGATCTCTGTGGCGGAGGGCAGGAGCGACACGATCTTCATCGGGGCAGTGCCTCCAGCCTGTCCGGGGACGACAGGGTCGCGACCAGGTCGCCGAATGCCCGGCC
>DASPWN010000318.1:0-4262 GCA_035637835.1 Actinomycetota bacterium
TGTAGCTCGTCGTTCACGGGATCGCTCGCAGAAGGGACGTCATCGTGGCCTGGCTGTGGATCATCCTCGGCGTGGTGGCGCTCGTCGTCATCCTCGGCATCCTCTCCTACAACCGCTTCGTCTCCGGACGCCAGCTCATCAAGGACTCGTGGGCCAACATCGACACCGAGCTCCGCCGACGATACGACCTGATCCCCAACTTGGTCGAGACGGTGAAAGGCTACGCCGCGCACGAGCGTGGCGTCTTCGAGGAGGTGACCCGGGCCCGGGCGGCGGCCGTCTCGGCCACCGGCAGCCCCGCAGAGCAGGCCGCGGCGGAGGGACCGTTCGTCGCCGCACTCCGCCAGCTGTTCGCCGTGGCCGAGAACTATCCGGAGCTGAAGGCGAACCAGAACTTCTTGGCTCTGCAGTCCGAGCTGTCCAACACGGAGGACCGGCTCCAGACGGCGCGGCGGTTCTACAACGCGAATGTGCGTGAGTTCAATCGGCGGGTCCAGTCGTTCCCCTCGAACGTGGTCGCCGGCAGCTTCGGCTTCAAGGTGGAGCAGTACTTCGAGGTCGAGGAGACCCTCCGGGAGGCTGGGCCGCCCCAGGTGAGCTTCGCGCCCGGAACCCCGTCCGTCTCGTTCGGCGCCCCCGGCGGCTCGTCCTCCGCGCCGGCCGCCCAACCCTCCACCGGGGGGGCGCCGCCACCGCCTCCACCTCCACCCGGCGACCCCACGCCACCCACAGGATCCGCTCCTTAGGCCGCTTCCCTCTCGGCTGTCGCCGTTCCGCAGCCCTCGAGCATGGTGGCCCGGCGAACGTCGGTCGTGAGCAGCGACCAGACCGCGGCCCACCCCACGGCCACCGCGCCCATACCCACGGCGGTGACTCGAGGGCCGAAGGACTCGGCCAGCCAGCCCGTCAACAGGCTCGAAAGCCCGAACGTGAGCGTCACGAGCATCCCGTCGAAGGCGAAGATCCGTCCGCGGATGCGGTCGGGGACGATCCGCTGGAGCCCGTAGGAGGAGAGTGTCCACTGCGCGCCTCCGCCCACGTGCGCGAGCGCAACGGTGGGCATGGCCAGCAGCAACCCCGGGACCAGCCCGAGGAGCGTGTAGCCCAGGCCGAAGACCGCAAGTGCGAGGGCGATCGCGCCGAAGATCCGCCGATCCTGCGGCCCGAGCGCGGACTTCCCGATGAAAGGACCGATGAGCGCACCCACTCCCCGGGAGGCCATGAGCAGCCCGATGCCGATGTCGCCGGCGTGGTACTCGCGATGGGCCAGGAGTGGGATCAGGACGAGGACGCCCCCGGCGATACCCCACCCGAACTTCACGGCGAGCAGGGCCAGCACCCGGTGATCCTTCCGCGCGTACCGGATCGTCTCCACCGTCGCCTCCCCGACGCCGGCGTGGTCCTCCACCATGCGCTGCTCGGCGAACGGCCGCCGGATCCGCCAGATGAGCCAGGCCGAGGCGAGGAAGGACACCGCATCCAGGATGAATGCGGTGTCCCTGCCGAACACGGCGGCCACGACGCCGCCGAGCGCGGCGCCGACCGCGAGCATCGTGCCCCACAGCGACCCTGACAGGGCGTTGGCCGTGGCCAGGTCCTCCTCCTCTACCAGGTTGGGCAACGCAGCCGCGGACGCGGGCTCGAAGGCGGCGCTGAACGAGGCCATGACCGCGAGCAGAAGGAACGCCAGCCACACCAGCGAGTCGGTTCGGATCAGCAGGAACCCCAGGCACACGACGGCCCGGGCCAGGTCGGCGGCCACCATCAACCGCCGCCGGTCGATCCGATCGGCCAGCACCCCTGCGACCGGCGAGAGCAGGAAGTACATGAGGTCCTGCACGGCGAGGACGAGGGCCACGGCGATGGCCGAGCCGGTGAAGTGAAGGACCAGACCGAATAGGGCGACGAGCAAGAACCAGTCGCCCCCCAGCGAGATCAGGGACGCCACATAGAGTCGTCGGAAGTCGCGGTTTCGGCGAAGGAGGGAGAGGCTGGCCCGAACGCCTCCCTGGAGCTCGACCGGTTCGCGCGCTGACACGGCGATTTGCCAGACTACAGGGAAGCGCCTGCCGACCGAAGGGGGAGGAGGTCATGCTCGAGCGGTTCACGTGGTTCCGGCAGTCGGCCGTGCGGTTCGCCGGCGACGGATTCACGGTCTACATCGATCCATGGGGGACGACCGGTGAGGACCCGCCGGCCGACGTCATCCTCATCACGCACGCCCACACCGACCACTTCCAGCCGCAGGAGATCGAGCGGCTCAGCGGGGCGAGGACCAAGCTCGTCGCTCCGCACGACGTGGCCAGGGATCTCTCGGGGGACGTCGTGGCGGTCGCGCCCGGCGACGCGATCGAGGTCTCCGGGATCAAAGTGGAGGCCGTGCCGGCCTACAACGTGCATCCCGATCGACTCGACAAGCATCCCAAGGCCAACCGGTGGGTGGGCTACATCCTGGAGCTCGAGGGGAAGGCCTACTACCACGCCGGCGACACGGACCACGCACCCGAGCTCGACGAGGTGAGGACGGATGTAGCATTCCTGCCGATCGGCGGAACCTACACGATGGACCCGCGCGAGGCGGCCGGGCTGGCCAGGTCGATCTCGCCGCAGATCGCGGTGCCCATGCACTACGGGTTCGTCGTGGGTTCGCCAAAGGACGCCGAGACCTTCCGGCTGGAGGCGGAGCCGGTGAACGTCGAGGTGCTCACGCCGGTGAACCCGTTCGAGCGGGACTGACGGAAGGAGAGGATCGCGATGGAGCTCGGATACGACGGGCCCCTGTACATCCTGGCGTTCGACCACCGCGGCTCGTTCCAGAAGAAGTTCTTCGGGGTCACGGAGCCCACGGCGCCGGACGTCGAGCGGATCTCCGATGCGAAGCACGTCATCTTCGAGGGGTTCCTCCATGCCCTGGATGAAGGCGCGGATCGGACGAGCGCCGGACTGCTCGTTGACGAGCAGTTCGGCGCTGCGATCGCCCGCACGGCCAAGGCGGACGGGCTGATCCTGGCCATGCCCGTGGAGAAGTCGGGGCAGGACGAGTTCGATTTCGAATACGGTGACGAATACAGCAAGCACATCGAGGAATTCAACCCCACCTTCACCAAGGTCCTGGTCCGGTACAACCCGGCGGGCGACGGGGCGATGAACGAGCGCCAAACCAAGCGACTGCGAGAGCTCTCGGACTGGCTACATGAGTGGGGCCGCAAGTTCCTGTTCGAACTCCTGGTACCGGCGACGAAAGAGCAGCTTGGATCGGTGGGCGGCGACGCCGACCGATTCGACAAGGAGCTCCGTCCCGAGCTCATGCGGGCGGCCATCGCCGAGCTCCAACAGTCCGGGGTGGAGCCCGATGTATGGAAGATCGAGGGGATCGACCGGCGGGAGGACTGCGAGGCCATTGCCACGCAGACCCGGGTGGGCGGCCGGGACAGGGTGGCCTGCGTCGTCCTGGGCCGGGGGGCCGACGAGGCCGCCGTGGACCACTGGCTCCGAACGGGCGCCGGCGTTCCCGGATACATTGGGTTCGCCATCGGTCGGACCAACTGGTGGAACCCGCTGAAGGAGTTCGTGGACGGTACGGCCAAGCGCGACGACGCGGCGGCGCGCATCTCGGTGAACTATCGGCGGTTCATCGACGTGTACGAGGGGCGGTAGAAGGGGGACGGGATGGCAGTCATCAAGACGATCGACCTGGTCGGCGTGTCCTCGGAGTCGTGGAGGGACGCGGCGCACCAGGCGCTGAACGAGGCGGCCAAGACGATCCGCGGGATCGAGGGGATGGACATCCGCGGGACCTCGGCGGTCGTGCAGGACAACAAGATCACCGAGTACCACACGCAAGTGGAGATCCGGTTCCGCCTGGAGCGATAAGCAGGGGGGTCATGCCGGCCTCGATCGTCGTCGGGACCCAGTGGGGGGACGAGGGCAAGGGCAAGGTCACCGACTACCTGGCCGACCAGGTGCGGTTCGTGGTCCGGTACCAGGGCGGCAACAACGCCGGACATACCGTGGTGGCCGAAGGACACTTGCTGAAGCTTCACCTCGTCCCCTCCGGGATCCTGTATCCGCACCTCACCTCGGTCATCGCCGACGGGGTGGTTGTGGATCCCGGCGTCCTGCTGGAAGAGATGGACACGTTGTCCGGCCTGGGGATCGACGTCTCGCGCCTCGTCGTGTCGGGCAACGCGCACCTGATCATGCCCTATCACCTGGAGCTGGAGAAGGTGACCGAGCGTCATCTCGGCAAGCATGCGCTGGGG
>DASPWN010000319.1:0-11246 GCA_035637835.1 Actinomycetota bacterium
GCCGGCGATGATCTGGTTCACGACGTAGCGAATCGACAGGAGCGCCAGGAACGCCCCGAGCAGCCCACCGACGATCGCCCCGCCGATCAAACCCAACCACAGGCTGTGCGTCGCGCTGCCGACCACCGACCCAGTAAATGCCGCAGAAAGGAGCATTCCCTCGATCGCGATATTGATGACGCCCGATCGCTCGCACAGCACGCCGGACAGCGCTCCGAACGTGATGGGCACCGACCGCAACAGCGTGCTCTGCAGCATCCCGAGGAGGTTGAGGGAGTTGTCCCGCGCGGCCCACGTCAGGAAGGCGAACACGAAGACGAACACGACGATGCCGAGGATCAGGTTTGTCCGTCGGCCGAAGCCCCGGGTGAGCTGCACGCCGGCCAGGAACGCGCAGATCGCCGACAGGAGCAGGGCGGTTCCCCTGGACGGAACCACCAGGTCGGGGAGCCTCAGCGCCGTGGTCGTCGTGCCGGTCTGGTTCAGCTGGAACGTGGTCTTCAAGCCGGGCTCGGAGCCAAGGCCGAAGAGCAACAGGATGGCCAGGGCAAACAGCAAGAACAGGATCCCGAGCACCCGAGCCCTCGTCCTGGTCTCGGAGACGACTTGGCCGCGGATCGCGGTCGGGGAGACCGCCATCAGGCCAGCCCCTTCGTGAGGATCTCGAGGCCCTCGGGCCGCTTGACCTTGATCCGGTAAATGGCTCGGACGAGCGACGGGGCGGCAATGAACACGATCACGAGGGCTTGGATCACGACGACGATGTCGACGGGCGTCGCGGTAGCGGCCTGCATGGCGCGGGAACCGGCTCGCATGGCACCGAACAGGAGGGCCGCGGCCGCCACCCCCCACGGGTTCGACCGGCCAAGGAGCGCGAGCGCGATGGCGTCGAATCCGAAGCCCGAGGAGAACCCGGGTGTGAGGCTCGGCGTGACGGACAGCAGCTGATTGGATCCGGCGAGCCCCGCAATCCCTCCGGCGAGCGTCATGACGAGCACATACGTGCGAGCCGGGCTGATCCCGGCCGCCCGGGCGGCATCGGGGTTCGCGCCGACGGCGCGGAACTCGAAGCCGTTGGTGGTCCGGTAGATGAGGAACCCAACCGCTGCCGCAACCAGGAGTGCCAGGAGGATTCCTGCATGCACCCGCAACCCCGAGCCCAGGAGCAATGGGAACGCCCCGTGGACCGGCTTCGAGATGGGGTCGGTCCGGCCCGGTCGCTGGAAGAAGCTGTGGCTGAGGAAGTAGAAGGCGAGCGGATAGGAGATCCAGTTCAGCATGATCGTGACGATGACCTCGTGGGCCCCGGTCTTCGCCTTCAGGATGCCGGGGATGAACCCCCAGACCGCACCACCCGCGAACCCCGCCAGGACGATCAGGATGACGTGCAGGAACCCCGGAAGGCCCGGGAACGAGAATCCCACCGCGGCCGCGACGACTGCCCCCACCGTGATCTGGCCCTCCGCGCCGATGTTGAACAATCCGGCATGAAACCCGATGGCCACGGCCAGGCCGGCGAAGATCAGCGGTGTGGCGGTGACGATCGTCTCTGAGAGCGGATAGAGCGCGTTCTGGAATTCCGCCCAGCTCCCCGAGGTGATCCCGCGCCAGAGTTCCGTGGGGCTTCCGAACGCCCCTGTGAACAGGGCGTAATACGAGTCCCAGATGGCGCGGCCGGAGATGCGCAAGGTGTCCACGGGATGCACGAAGAATCCAGACCAGCTCTTCAGGATGTCGGTGTCGGAGAACACGATCACGAGCGCGCCGATGGCCAGGGCCGTGACCACCGCGAGCACCGGGACGATGAGTCTGTCCCACCAGTGTTCCTTCGGCTGGGTCGGCTGCGGAGCCGGGGCCTCCGGTTGCTCGACCTTCTCCGCGACGACCTGCTCAGCCACCCGCCGCCGCTTTCGCTTCTGTCGCGCCGGCCATCATCAGGCCGAGCTCCTCCCGAGTGGCCTCCTTCGCTGGGACGATGTCCACGATCCGGCCTCGATACATGACCGCGATCCGGTCGCCCAGGGCGAGCACCTCGTCGAGCTCGGAGGAGACGATGAGCACGGCGATGCCCGTGTCCCGCTGCTTCACGATTTGCCGGTGGATGTACTCGATCGATCCGACATCCAGGCCGCGGGTGGGCTGGCTAGCGATGAGGAGGGAGATGGAGCGTGAGAGCTCTCGCGCCACCACGACCTTCTGCTGGTTCCCACCCGAGAGGTTCCTTGCCGGGATGTCGACCGACGGCGTGCGGATGTCGAACTCGCGCACCCGCGCGAGGGCCGACTTGCGGATCGCCGCCTGATCCCGGACCATCCGGCGGGCGAACGGCGGACGGTCGTACGTGTTCAAGACCAGGTTGTCGGCGATCGTGAAATCCACGATCAGGCCGTCGCGCTGGCGATCTTCCGGTACGTGTCCCACCCCCGCCTCGAGGACCTGCTTGGGCGTGGCCTTCGTGATGTCGCGATCCTTCAGCCGAACCTTGCCCGAAGCCGCCGGCCGGAGCCCCGTCAGCGCTTCCACGAGCTCCGTCTGCCCGTTGCCCTGCACGCCGGCGACGCACACGATCTCGTCGGCCCGCACGTCAAACGACACTCCGTCCACGGCCACCTGAGCCCGGTCGTCCAGGATGACGAGGTCGGCTACCTCCAGCACCGGTTCCTTCGGCGCCGACGGGCCTTTCTCTACAGTGAGGCTGACTGCCCGGCCCACCATCATCGACGCGAGCTCTCCCTCGCTGGCGGCTTTCGGCGTCGTCGTCCCCATGACCTTGCCACCTCGCAGAACCGTGATCCGGTCGGCCACCGCGAGCACCTCTTTCAGCTTGTGCGTGATGAAGATGACCGACTTGCCGCCCGCCTTGAGCGATCGCATCACGGCGAAGAGCTCATCGGTCTCCTGGGGCGTCAGCACGGCGGTCGGCTCGTCCAGGATCAGGACCTGGGCCTCGCGGTACAGCGCCTTCAGGATTTCCACCCGTTGCTGTACACCGACCGGCAACTCCTCCACGATCGCGTCCGGTGGAACGGCCAGGCCGTACGTCTCACTGAGCTCCGAGACCCTCGTGCGCGCCCGCCGGCGGTCGAGCCAGCCGAGCGGCCCGGTCGGCTCGATGCCGAGGATGACGTTCTCGGTGACCGTGAACACCGGGATCAGCATGAAGTGCTGGTGCACCATGCCGAGCCCGGCGCGGATGGCGTCGCCGGGATCGCGGAACTTGACGGGCTCCCCGTCGACAAGGATCTCCCCCTCGTCTGCGTGGTAGAGACCGTAGAGGATGTTCATGAGGGTGGTCTTGCCGGCGCCGTTCTCGCCGAGGAGCGCCAGGATCTCGCCTTCCTCGACCTCGAGGTCGACGTGATCATTGGCCACCACGCCCGGGAAGCGCTTGGTGATCCCCCTCAACTCCAGCCGCACCGGTCGCCTCCATCCGGTCAGCGGAAAGCATACGGGGGGCGCCGGGAATTTTCCCGGCGCCCCCGTCGTGCACGCTTACAGGTACTTCAGGTAGTCCTTGGGATCGACGGAGACGGTCCCTCCGATGATCCCCTGCTTGAGCTCGTCGATCTTGCTGCTGAGCTCGGGAGGGACTTGGCTCTCGAAGTCGTGGTACGGCGCGATGCCGACGCCGTCGTTCTCGAGCGTTCCCGAGTAGATGCCGCCCTGGAACGTTCCATCGACGACACTCTTCATGGCCTCATGGGTGGCGACATCCATGTGCTTCTCGATGCTCGTGAGAAACAGGCTGCAGAACTCGGGGGCCGAGACGCAACCGTCGACGTCGACCCAGATCAGATTGACGCCACCGGCGTCCTGCGCCGCCGCGGCAGCCCCGAGACCGACCGGGCCGGCAACCGGCAGGATGATGTCCGCACCCTCCGAGATCAGGTCCTCGGTCACCCGCCTACCGTTGTCTTGGTTCTCGAAGTCGCCGGTGAACGTGCCGTCTTGCTTGGCCGGGTTCCAACCCAGGAGCTGCACACTGGTGCTGTTGTCCTGGTTATATCGTCCGATACCCGCCGCCAACCCGTTCATGAAGATCGTGACCGTTGGGATGTTCGCCCCGCCGAAGGTCCCGATCTTGCCGGACTTCGTCATCCCCGCGGCCAGATAGCCGGCAAGGAACGCCGCCTGATCCGTCTGGAACGTGAGCCCAAGCACGTTCTTGATCGGCGGGTCGTACGCGAAGTCGACGATAGCGAACTTCTGGTCGGGATTCGCCTTGGCCGCGGCCGCTGTGGCGTCGCCCAGGAAGAACCCCACGGTCACGATCAGGTCGCACTTGCCCAGGAAGGCCCGGATGTTGGGCGTGTAGTCCTGCTGGGTCTGCGACTCGAGGTAGCTGGGCTTGATGCCGAGGTCCGCCTCGGCATCGGTGAGGCCCTTGTATGCGGTGGCGTTGAAGCTCTTGTCATCGATGCCACCCGTGTCGGTGATTTCGCACCCCGACATCCCGACGCCGGGCTTGGCCGCGCCGGTCGGGCTCGCGCCCTCCTCGCTGCTCTGTGCGCACCCCGCCGCGATCAGCGCGAACAGCCCGAAGACGGCGACGAACCGTGCGAGTTTCGTCATCAGCCCCCTCCTCTCTCCCCTTCTCGACGAATCATACGCAAGCGCCCTTCCAGGCGGACGGCCCGATCTCACTCCGTACCGAACAGCCGGTCCCCGAAGTCGCCGAGGCCCGGCAGGATATATCCGCGGTCGTTCAGTTGCCGGTCGACCGCGGCGGTGAAGATCGGGACATCCGGGTGTTCGGCCTGCATCTTGCCGATTCCCTCGGGCGCGGAGACGACGCACACGAACCGGACCGACGACGGGCCGCCCTGCTTCACGGCGGCGCAGGCCGCCGCGCCCGATCCGCCAGTGGCCAGCATAGGGTCCAGCACGAGCACGTGGCGATCGGCCACCTGCGGCAACTTTCGGTAGTACGACTGCGGAAGCAGGGAAGCCTCGTCGCGTTCGAGCCCGATGTAGCCCACGGCCACCTCCGGGAACAGCTCCGTCACGGCCTCCAGCATTCCCAGGCCGGCCCGGAGGATCGGAACGGCCACCAGGGTCTCGGCCAGGACCCGGCCCGTCGTCGGCTCGAGCGGCGTCTCGATCTTGACCTCCTCGGTGGGGAGGTCCCGGATGGCCTCGAACGTGATGGCCAGGGCCAGGCGCTTGGCCAGCGTGCGGAAGACCGGTGGGGGGGTGTCGCGGTCGCGGAGCTGGGTCAGGAGGTGCTCCGCCAGCGGGTGCGCGACCACGGTCACCACGCGCGCATCGTAGTCCGACGGCGGGTCGTCCGCGCCGTCAGGCAGGCCCGTTCTATCGGATGCACTGAGGCGAACCGGTTGCCATCGCCCCGCTGGCCTGGCACGATAGGCGCCTGATGCGGCACGTCTTCGGTGACTGGTTCTTCTACGGCGGGCGAGGCCCGGCGTAGTCGCCTGAGCCGAACGGAGCGCAGGGGACCCCGGGCCCAGTGCCCGGGGTTTTCTCATCCTCCCGGGCGGCCCGCTGGATGCGGAGGTTGCCATGGTCGTGGTGATGAAGAGGGACGCGACGGAGGCGGACATCGAACGCGTCTCCGAGAAGGTCCGCGACGCCGGCGGGGAGGCCTTCGTCTCGCGCGGCGCGGTGCACACGATCATCGGCCTGGTCGGCGACACGGCATCGTTCATGGGCCTCGGGCTGGACAACTTCCCCGGCGTCGACCACCTGATCCAGGTGGGGAAGCCCTACAAGATGGTGGCCAGGGCGCTCCACCCTCAGCCCACGACGGTGAAGGTGGGGCCGGCTGCCGTGGGCCGCGAGACGTTCACGATCATCGCCGGACCGTGCGCCGTGGAGAGTGAAGGGCAGGCGCTCGCCGCGGCTCGGGGGGCCAAGGCCGCGGGGGCCACGATCCTGCGGGGCGGCGCGTACAAGCCCCGCACCTCGCCGTACTCGTTCCAGGGCCTGGGGGAGCGGGGCCTCGAGATCTTGGCCGAATGCCGGGAGGACACCGCGTTGCCGGTCGTGACCGAGGTGATGGAGCCACGGGACGTGGAGCTCGTCGCGTCGTGGGCCGATGCCCTCCAGGTCGGCACCCGCAACATGCAGAACTTCCCCCTGCTGAGAGAGGTCGGCGCGACCAGCAAGCCGGTCCTCCTCAAGCGGGGCTTCGCCGCGACCGTCGAGGAGTGGCTGATGGCGGCCGAGTACGTGGCCCAGCGGGGCAACTCCGAGATCATCCTGTGCGAACGAGGCATCCGGACGTTCGAGACCGCAACCCGGAACACGCTCGACCTCGGCGGAATGGTGGTGGCCCAGCAGGAGAGCCACCTTCCCGTGATCGTGGACCCGTCGCACGCCATGGGGCATCGTGAGCTCGTCGCTCCCATGGCCCGTGCGGCGATCGCGGCGGGAGCCGACGGCGTGATGATCGACGTCCACCACGATCCCGGCGAGGCGCTGTGCGACGGACCGCAGGCCCTCACACCGGCCGATCTGCTGGAGCTGTCGAAGGACCTGAACGCGTTGGCGCTCGCGCTTGGCCGGCAGCTCGTCTGATTCGGTTTGATACGTCCCCGCCACCGGCGTTAGGGTCATCGAGAGATCCGGTCCCCGAGAGGGGAGGGGCAGCCGGCACGCTTGGTCCTTCCCTGTCTCGCCTTGGAGCACGAGGGGAGGTCCCATGAAGAAGCGTCCGAGGTCTGTTCCCTTGGCGGCTGCGTTGGCCCTCATCGCGGGGCTACTCAGTGTCGCAACCACCGCCGCGATCGCGGCGGCGGATGACTGTCAGTTGAACTCGCCCGGCGGCAACATCCAGCATGTCATCTCGATCATCTTCGACAACACGCATTTCCTCCGGGATGATCCGAATGTCCCGTCGGACCTGGAGCAGATGCCGCACCTCCTGAACTTCATCAAGGACAACGGCACGCTCCTTACGAACGACCACACCGTCCTCATCTCACACACAGCGAACGGCATCCTGACCTCGCTGACAGGCGTCTACCCGGACCGTCACGGCCAGGCCGTGTCGAACTCCTACCGGTACTTCCGGGCCGACGGCTCGACCGCTTCGTCGTCGTCGTTCAAGTACTGGACCGACCTCGTGGACGACACGAGCGCGGTCCCGACGGACCCCCTGCCAAACATGGTCAACGCTGATAGCGGGGTGGCCAAGACGACGCCGGCGCCATGGGTCCCGTACACCCGGGCCGGGTGCGACTTCGGGGCAACGGCGCTGGCCAACGTCGTCCTGGAGAACATCGGCACCGGCCCGAACGGGGACATGACGAAGGTGTTCGGGAACGGATCGGCCGAATGGAACGAGGCGGTCGCGTCGAACGCGGCGCCCCCGGGAACCGCCGCCCGGGCGCTTGCTCAGACCGACTTCGTCGGCATCGCGATCCACTGTGGTGACGGCGGCGGCGTCTGCGCCGATCCACCGAACGCCGCAAACGCTCGAGCCGATCTGCTGCCAGACGAGCCGGGGGGGTACGCGGGATTCCAGGGGCTATTCGGCGCCAAGTACGTGAACCCGGCGATCACCGGGGGGAGCGCCGTCGTGAACGACCTCGAGGGCGATCCCATCGGTGACCAGTTTGGTCAGCCGGGGTTCCCGGGGTTCGACGGGCTGTTCGCCAGCACGACCCTGTCGTATGTCGCGCAGATGCAGGAGGCCGGCATCCCCATCACGTACGGCTACATCTCGGATGCCCACGACGAGCACGGCGTGGCCGGCGAGATCCACATCGCCGATGGTCCCGGGCAGGCGCCCTACGTCGCGCAGCTGCACGCCTACGACCAGGCGTTCCAGGAATTCTTCGACCGCCTGGCGGCCGACGGCATCGACAAGTCGAACACCCTCTTCGTGTTCACGGTGGAGGAGGGCGACCACTTCGTCGGCTCCCAGCCCACGCCCACCGGATGCGATGGCTTCACGACGGCCTGCTCCTACAGCACGATCGGCGAGATCAACATGAACCTGACGGGACAGCTCGCCACGCAGCAAGGCATCACCACGCCGTTCACCGTCCACGCCGACATGGCGCCAACGATCTACATCACTGGCAACCCGTCTCGGACGGCTGGCGTCACGAGGAACTTCGCGCGAGCGTTGGGGCACTTGACGGCCGTGAGTCCGTACACGGGGGCGACGGACGACGTGAGCGTCGCCCTGGCGGATCCGGTCGAGATGAAGGCGCTCCACATGATCACGGCGGACCCACAACGCACGCCGACCCTGACGATGTTCGCCGACCCGGATTACTTCCTGTTCGCGGGTGCGCCGAACTGCTTGTTGCCGTGCGTCTTCGTTCCGCCTCCCAGCAACTCAACCTTCGCCTGGAACCACGGCAGCATCGATCTCGAGATCGCCACGACGTGGCTGGGCATCGTGGGGCCGGGTGTGCTGAACCTCGGGCAGGACGACACCACCTGGGCGGACCACACGGATCTACGACCGACGATCCTCACGCTCGTCGGACTCGACGATTCGTACGTCCACGACGGGCGGGTCCTGATCGAGGCGCTCGCCAAGCAAGTGCTCCCGCAGGGTCTCATCGCCCATCGGGAGGTGCTTCGGCGGCTCATTCCCATCTACAAGCAACTGAATGCGCCCTTCGGCTCATTCGGCATGGATACCCTGGTAGCTTCGACGCGGGCCCTTAAATCCAACGAGCCCGGTGACGCGACGTACGTGTCGATCGAGAACTCGATCCAGGATCTGACGTCACTGCGGGACGCGCTGGCCACCAAGATCCGAAACGCCCTCGACGCGGCGGCGTTCGGTGGTCAGGGTGTTCCGGCAAGCGCGTCGAATTGGATCCGTCAGGCGCAGGCATTGCTGTCGCAGGCTGCCGACCTGGCCGCGGGACCGTAGAAGATCGTCGGAGGGCCGGCGGCTGCTTCGCCGCCGCCGGCCCCACCCTCATAGCGAGATGACCGGCGTAAGCTCGGCGATGGCACACGATCCGCGCCACCGCTGGATCCACTCGGCCGGTGGCCCCGGTCGGCTCCGGCGCCGGTCCACCAGGAGCTTCGCGGCCTCCTCCCACTCGGGGCCCTCCAGCGTCCGGACCGTAGCGTGGAACTCTCGCAGCGCGGCGTCGCGGCCGCGTCGCTCGGGGTTCGTAGCCTTGTGTCGGGTCACCACGATGACGTCGGACGCGCCGGGGATGCCGGGAACGGTCTGCTCCTCCGGGCCCGGCTCGTTCTTCGACAGGACGTAGATCCTACCGTTCCGGTACACGAACCACACGGGGACCGCGGCGGTCTTCCCGTTCTGATCCAGTCCCACCCAGATGACGTCGGAGCCCCGCAGTCCGTCCTCGATGTCCTTCGGCAACTTGGCTGGAGCGGGCTGGACGAACACCGGGCATTCGATCTCGCCCACGATCTCGTCCTCGACGGCGAACGAGACGATGAACATGCCGGTCTCATCGAACTGCGCGTCCTCGACGAGGTCTCGTTCCTCCGTCAGGTCCATCATGCCGAGCATCCGGCGGATCGCCGGGCCCCATCGATAGACGAGACGCCCGGACGGTCCGTAGAAGTCCACGCTCTCGGTGACCGTACCGGTCCCGATCTTCCAGGCCCGGTACAACACGAAGGGCAGAGCCCGTCCCGGGACGCCCAGGAGGTAGACGCCGTTCGATCCCCGTTCGCCCTGCACGCCATAGACCCGCTGGTCCACGACGCTGGCGAAGACGAGCTCTCCGACCGTCATCGGACGGAAAGGATATCGGAGGTTACAGGGCCGGGCGCGGCGGCCCGTCAGATCCTGGCCAGCCACAGGCGCGGCTCCTCGAGCTCGGGGAGCGAGGGGAGCGAGCCGACGGATCGTTCGTGCATGGCCGGACGTGCTACGGGGAGGTCCTGGGCCGCCCGCCCCAGTAGAAGCCCGATTTGGGGTGCCATTCTGGCCGTTGGGGGTCCGGGGAGCCCGTTCCAGCCCTCCTCAGCGAACGGTCGGCGCCTTCGCCATCTCAATTGCGAAGCCAGAAAGGTCGATAACGAAGTTGAGGAGGAGGAAGATGAAGGAGCCTTGGCTTTCGATGCTGACGGCCTCGGTGGGGCTCGGCTCGCTTGTCGCCATGAGCATCGGCCTGCGATTGCTCGCGCGCGACCTCACCCGACGCACTGGGGTGCGCTTCAACTCCCGGTCCGCCCTCGTGAACGGGTACAGCGTGGCTTGGCTCGCGATCCTCGCCTATCCGGTCCTAGCGCTGCGTTGGGTGTTCCGGCCGAACAAGCGCGGGATATCACTCGACTGGGGCGAGGAGGCGGGGTCGGGTGAGGAGAGGGAGATCATCGAGCAGAACACGGGGCACTACCGCTCGTACATGTGGCGGCGGTAGGTGAGCCTCGAGGCCGGTGCCCTGGTGGCTCCGCGACCTCACCACCCTTGGCCCGCAGAAGGTTGTCACACGATGCGCGCGATCCAGAGGCGTGGCTCTTGAATCTCCGGGAGTGACGGCAAGGAATCCGACGAGAGCAGCCGCTCGAAACACCGGGTCGCATGCTTGGTCTCGGGATGCATTGCCTCGTCGTGCTGTCTGTCACGACGACATGCTGGTTTCCCGCCGCGAAACAACATCTTCCCGAGTCAGGAACCAACGCTCTGTGGCCGGTTTCCAGGCAGGGAGAACCGGTACTCGACGATCGGCGGCTCAACGCCCAATTGGTACAGGAGCGTGTTCACGTCCCCGTGGTGTTGGCGCTCATGCAGCAGGACGTGCACGAAGATGTCCGCGGGACTGTACAGGAGCGTCTCGCCGTCAACGGTCATCTCGCGAGGCGTCAACAGCTCACCGTCGCCGAGCGAATCGAGATACTCGCGGGCGTGACCGCGGACGCGGCGCCGGTAGGCCACCAGTTCGTCCCATGACTTCACACGTTCCACTGGCTCATCGCTTGTTCCGGCCGGGTCCGCCAGCCAGCGAACGTATGCCCAGTTGATGTGCGTCAGCGCGTCGCGCAGCGCCGGCCAGCCGGAGCCAGGCGCCGGCTGGATCAGCACTTCGTCGCCAAGCGGGCGAATCGTACGCTCGTGCTCGCGCCAGCTGTAGTCCGTGAAGGCGAACAGCTCTTCGATGGCAGCGCGGTCCATGGGCAGATTTGATCACAGCCGGAGCAACGTCGGTACGTGACGGAACCGATATCCGAACGATCAGACGGTTCGTGCCAGCCAGAGGCGGGGCTCCGCCAGCTCGGGGAGCGACGGCAAGGACTCCGCCGAGTCCCACATCCGCGCGAGCGTGGCCTCGTCG
>DASPWN010000320.1:0-1943 GCA_035637835.1 Actinomycetota bacterium
ATGTGGCCGGCGGCGGCGTTGGCCATGAGCGCGGGGACCATGAACGGGCTCACCCGGCCCGGGCCCCTCTCCAGCAACACCTTGTGCTGGTTCAACAGCCACTCGATCCCGCCGATGCCGGTGGCGAACACGACGCCGCCCCGGTCGGCCTTGATCTCCGGGTTCCCTGCGTCCTCCCAAGCCAGTTTGGCCGACGCGATCGAGAAGTGGACGAACCGGTCGGTCCGCCGGGCCTCTTTCACGTCCAGCCAGGTCGAGACGTCGAACCCGTCGACCTCTCCTGCCAATTTCACCGGCAGATCGGAGGGGTCGAACCTCGTGATCCTTCGGATCCCGCTCCGGCCCGAGGTCGCACCGGCCCAGAAGTCATCGACGCCGATGCCGATCGGCGTGACCGGCCCGATGCCGGTGATCACGACCTTGCGTTCAGCTGACACCGAGCTTGGAGGCCACGAGCTGGACGGCCTGCCCCACGGTCTTCACCCCGTCCATCTCCTCCTCGGGGATCTCGATGTTCCACTCCTCCTCGAGGGCCAGGACGGCCTCCACGAGGTCGAGCGAGTCCGCGTTCAGGTCCTCGGCGAACCGGGCGTCGGGGGTCACCTGGCCCTCGTCCACGGCCAGCTGCTCCGACAGGACCTTGCGGACCCGGGCCTCGATCTCTCCTTTGTCCATCCTTCCTCCTTGCTCTCTCTCCGGCGCTCGGCAAACTCTAGAAGGACCGGGCCCTGGCGACTATGCGGTGAGCCCGCCGTCGACGGCGATGGCTACGCCGTTTACGTAGGACGCGTCGTCCGACATCAGGAACCGGACCACCGCGGCGACCTCCTCGAGGTGTGCCGCGCGTCCAAGGGGAGTCTGGTCCACGTAGTACGCCCGGGCCTGCGCGGTCAAGTGCGAGGTCATCTCGGTATCGAGCAGGCCGGGGCACACGGCGTTCACGGTGACGCCCTTGCCACCCACCTCTCGGGCCAGCGACTTGGTGATGCCGACGAGCGCCGACTTCGACGCGGCATACGCGGTCTGCCCGGCGTTGCCGTGGAGCGCCACGGCGGACGACATATTCACGATACGTCCCCATCGGGCTCGGAGCATGCTTCGCAGCGCGGCCTGGGTGCACAGGAACGCACCGCGAACGTTTGTGTCCATGGTCCGGTCGAACTCCTCCATGGAGTACTTCAGCATCAGCCCGTCGCGCGAGTAGCCGGCGTTGTTGACCAGGCCCGTGACGGGACCGAGCGTCGCGCCGACCTCACGGAACGCCTCTGCCACCGAGCCCTCGTCGAGGGTGTCGAGTTTCACGATCCCGCCCGCGCCGCCGGCGACCTCTATCGCGTGCAGCGTCTCCTTCGCGTCGGTGTCGCTGGTCCGATAACCTACGGCCACCGTCCATCCCGATCCGGCCAGGGCCTCGGCGCACGCTCGGCCGATGCCTCGCGACCCCCCGGTGACGAGGGCGACCTTCACGACGCCGGCTCGGGCGCCGTCCACCGAATGAGGTTCGCCCCCCATGAGAGGCCGGCGCCGAACGAGGTCAGCAGGACCAGCGCGTCCGGAGCGATCCGGCCGGCCCGCCACGCCCGGTCCAGGGCGATGGGGATCGACGCCGCCGACGTGTTGCCGATCTCCGCCACGTCGATCACGGCACGTTCCATACCGATTCCCAGTCGTTCGGCCACCGCGACCATGATCCGGGAGTTGGCCTGGTGAGGGATGAGCAGATCCACGTCACCGGGCTCGAAGCCCGACTTGTCGAGCAGCTCCCGGCAGGCAGCGGCCATCTCCGTGACGGCACGCTTGAACACTTCTCGGCCCGAGGGCATGCGGATCGTGTGGTCCCGGCGAACCACGCTTTCCGCCGTGGCCGGCCGAGCGGAGCCGCCCGCCGGGATGATCAGGATCTCCGCGGCCTTCCCGTCGGTTCCAAGGACCGAGCCGATGAG
>DASPWN010000321.1:0-4499 GCA_035637835.1 Actinomycetota bacterium
ATCGCGCCGAGTGAGACGGCCGCCTGGACCGGCTTCATGGACGAGCGGGCAAATACCAGGCGGTGGGGATCCCCGGCCCACGCCACCAGATGCCCGTCCACGTCGCACACGGCGACGTGCCCGAGGTGGACGGATTCCTCCTGCCCAGAGCGAAAGACACGGACAAGGACCGTTCCCGACGCCATCCGTCGAAGCCTAGGGGGAGCTACCCGACGTGCGCGAGCCGGTCGGGGTCGTCCCCCTCGGCGGCGGTGAGCGACTCCTCCTCGACGAGGGAGACGAACGCGTCCACGACCTCGGGGTCGAACTGGGTGCCAGCGCCCTCCTCGATCTCCTCGAGGGCCACGTTCACCGGGCGGGCGCGCCGGTACGGACGGTCGCTGATCATCGCGTCGAAGGAATCCGCCACGGCGAAGATCCTGGCGGGAAGGGGGATGGCTCCGCCGGCCAGGCCGTCGGGATAGCCCGTGCCGTCGAACCGCTCGTGGTGGTGCCGGATGACCTGTGCGGCCTCACCGAGGAACCGGATGGGGGCCACGATCTGGGCGCCGATCACGGGATGGCCTCGCATGAGCGCCCATTCCTCCCCCGAGAGCGGTCCGGCTTTGCACAGGATGTCCTCGGGAATGCCGACCTTGCCAAGATCGTGGAGGAAGAACCCGTACCCGAGCTCGACGGCCTCGGCCAGGGCGGGGTCCATCCGGCGCGCCAGCGCCATGCCGTAGGCCTGCGTGCGCTCAAGATGTCCCCGAGTGGTCCGGTCTTTGGCCTCGATCACCAGGGCCAGGCTCTTCATCGTGGCCATGTAGGACTCCTGGAGGCTGGACAGGACCGCCTCGAGCTCGGCGCTTCGCTGCCGCTCGAGCTGGTAGAGCTCTCCCAGCTCGCGGGCGAACACGATGAGCTGCTCGCGGACGGTCGGGAGCTCGGGGTCCGGGACCCCGAGAACCGGCTGGGGAAGGTTCTGCTCTGTCATCGGCGGACGTTATCGCAGCGGGAAAGGTGAAATGTCGAATTAGCCTGCCGTTTCTGGATGGACGGGGTCCATAGGGCCTCCGGCCCAAAGACCTATCCCCCGGAAGAGCAGCAGGAGGGACGAACGGCAGGGAAGGCTCCCCCGAGCGAACCACAGGGCAGGCTCAGGACAGGACGAGCGAGGGGTCCTCCTTGTACCGACGTTTCAGCTCCTCCTGGACCCGGTCCAGGACGTCGATCACGGCGGAGCGGTCCCGTGAGACCTCCTGCTCCTTCGCTTCGAGCACGTCCACAGCGCCGCTGAGCTGCAGATCGTCGAGCGCGGTGGGGTCGGATAGGCCTGCATCCATGACCAGTCGCTCAACGCGCCGCCGTGCCTGGAGCATCTCCTCCTCCGGCAGCCCGACCTTCACGGCTTCCCCTCGTGAGCTCCCGTGGCCCTCGGTGGAGAGGACCTTCGACAGGCGCTCCACGAGGGTGCCCACCTGGCCGGTCCCGCCGCGGCGCTCGACCTCGGCCTTCAGGATCTCCGCGCGGCCCTGGACCAGTCGGCGAAGCAGGGAGAGGTACTCCCGCTCCGCCAGGCACTCGTCCCGGCGGCTCCGCAGATCGTCCAGGGACATCGCAGCAAGGCCGTCCGCGTACTGCGGGTGAAGGATGCGATCGATCCGGCGGCTACCGCCCTGGACAGTCACGGTTACTCCATCGGCCGTGGGGCAAGCAGATTGTAGGGCCGGGGGCCCACGGCCGCCCCCCGGTTCAGCAGACGGCGAGGAGCGCGAGATAGGGATCGACGGCCGCGCCACCGCCTGGGTGGTACTCGAAGTGGAGGTGGTTCACCGACGTGTCGCCCGTGCTCCCGACGTGTCCGATCACCGTTCCAACCCCGACGCCCCCGGTGGCGCCGTAGGACGACAGGTGCGCGTAGTAGGTCCAGTCGCCGCCCGGTCCGTACACGATCATGGCGAGGCCTCCGAGGGTGTTCGAAGTCTGGACAGCGTTGCCGGGCTGGACGGCGACGATCGGCGTGCCGTACGCGGCGATCATGTCGATCCCCTCGTGGACCCGGCCCCCCGGGCGAGGCCAGCCGAACGAGTCGACGAAGGAGTTCGGTCCCTGGACCGGGCAGGTGGAGATCGGCGCGCCGGGGATGGTGCGCAGGCCGAGGACCGCCGCCAGCTGGTACTGCTTGCGGATCCGGTCTACCTGGGCCTGGAGGTCCGAGACGTCGGAGGAGATCGCTTGCTGGCTCGCCCGGAGCTGCTGGGCCTGGGCGGTCTGCTGTTTGGACAGGTCCGCCAGGTGGACCTCGGTCCGTCGGAGCTGCTCGGTGGTCACTCGGTTCGCGACGACGAGGTCGGAGTCCGCCTGCGCCATGTTCCCCAGGAACTCGATGCGGTCGGAGAACTCCGAGAAGGAGTTCGCCGACAGCAAGAGGTCCAAGGTGCCGGCCGGCCCGGTCTCGAAGGCCACCACGGCCCGTCGCTGGAAGCGGAGTCGGATCCGGTCGATCAGCCGCACCAGACGATCGTGTTCTGCCTGCGTGGCGGTGAGCTCGTCCTGGGTTCGAGACAAGCGGGCCACGGCGTCCTGCCAGGCCGCCGTGGCCTGGTCCAAGCGGGCCTGCGCCGCCGCGAGGCGGGCCTTGGCCGAGTCCAGGTCGGACTGCGCGCGGGCGAACGTGGAGGAAGTTGCCAGGAAGCCCGCCACCACGGCGAGCGCGACCAACCATCGAAACTCTCTCCTGGGAGCGGTCGTCCGGGCCTCCTCGCGGTCATCGGGGCGCCGCCTCAGGGCGAGCCGGAGGCTATCATCCGCCCCCCGGCCGGGCAACCAGCCGCCCGGCGCATCCCTACCCCTGACCAGGGGCGATATCCTGAGCCAGATGCACGATGCAGGCCCCGAGGCAGCCCTGGAGGGCTCGCTCGTGCGCCTCCGGGCCCACGAGGCCTCCGACTACGGACCCCTGAACGAGCTGTTCACCGACCCCGAGGTCCTGGAGGGGATCGGATTCGCCATGCCCCAGTCCCGCCAGGGGTACCGGGGGTTCGTCGAAACCACTCGGGGGAAGGAAGATCGGCTCGTGTTCGTGATCGAGCGTCTCGAGGACCGCCAGGCCGTGGGGGGGTGCGGCTTGGATGCCATCGAGACCCGCAACCGTGCGGCCATCCTGGGCATCTGGATCGGAAAGCCGTACTGGCATCGGGGGTACGGGACGGACGCGATGCGCACGCTCTGCCGGTTCGCCTTCCGGCATATGAACCTTCAGCGGATCGAGCTCAACGTCTTCTCCGTCAACCCCCGCGCCCTCCGGGTCTACGAACGAGTCGGATTCAAGGTTGAGGGCACCCGCCGGCGCTCCCAGTTCGTCGGGGGCCGGTACGTCGACTCGTTCCTGATGGGCCTGCTCTCCGAGGAGCTGGCCGGTTAGGACTTACGGTGCCGGCGACTCCCGCATGGCCTCGATGAGGACCTCGGCGACCTCCGGACGCGAGAACTCGGCGGGAGGGCGCTCCCCGTTCCGCAGCATCTCCCGAACTTTCGTGCCGGAGAGGAAGACGCGGTCCGCCTCGGCGTGGGGGCACGTCTTGGGGGTGGCCATGCCCTCGCATCGGTTACACCAGAAGGAGTGCTCGAACATGAGCGGTGTGATACCGAGCTCTCCCGGTTCGAACTCCTCGAAGATCCTCTGCGCGTCGTACGTGCCGTAGTATTCGCCCACGCCCGCGTGGTCCCGTCCCACCACGAAGTGCGTACATCCGTAGTTCTTGCGGCAGATGGCATGCCAGATGGCCTCCTTGGGGCCCGCATACCGCATCGCCGCCGGGAACACCGAGATCAAGGCGCGATCCTTCGGGTAGTAATGCTCGAACAGGACCTCGTAGCAGCGCATGCGGACCTCCGCCGGCACGTCGTCGCCCTTCGTCGCACCCATGAGCGGATGCACCAGTAGCCCGTCGACGGTCTCCAGCGCGCACTTCTGGATGTACTCGTGCGCCCGGTGGATGGGGTTTCGGGTCTGGAACCCCACCACAGTCCGCCACCTCCGGCGGGCGAACTCGGCCCGGGTCTGTTTGGGGGTGCGCCGATAGGCCTCGAAGTCCCGATGCTCCGGGAGCCGGATGGCCCGAACCTCGCCCGCCGCGCAGTAGTCGCCCCCATCGTGCAGGGCGCGAACGCCCGGGTGGTCCAGATCCTCGGTGAGGAAGACCCCCAGCGACTCCTTTTTCTTGTCGCGGCGGAAGATCTCTCGAACCTCGAGCACGGCGAGCGGTGCCTGGCCGCCACCCGTGAGCGTCACGGCGTCGGTGCCCCCGATCCGCTTGACGTCCGCGTCGGTGAGGGAGAGCGTCACAGGGATGGTCCAGGGCAGTCCGTCGGCCAGATGCATCGTCTCCAGGATCGAGTGGTAGTCCTTCTCTCCCTGGAACCCAGTGAGCGGGGAGAGCGCGCCCACCGTGAGCATCTCCAGGTCCGAGAGCTCACGTTCGCCGACGTCGAGCTTCGGGTAGTGACCGGCCTCC